>CAOJYR010000018.1 GCA_948465965.1 uncultured Mycoplasmatota bacterium | reverse complement strand
TAGAGCAAGGAATGAAATATGAAAAAATAGAAATAGCTAAATCTATGTTAAAAGAAAATATAAATATCGAAGTTATATCAAAATGTACAGAACTAACTATCGATGAGCTAAATGATCTAAAAAATTAGTTTTATAGACAAACATTTGTGGTTAAGAAAAAGTTTTCTTACCCTTTTATTTTTATATCGAAGTTAACTTGCCCCAAAAGTAAATAAATTATATAATAATATTGGTGATAAAAATGCTAAACTTAGATAGTGATAACTTATTAATTATTTGTCCAAACGAAGAGAAATTAAAGATTTTAGATTCTATAAAAGATGACACAAAATTATACAACATAAAATTTATGGCAAAAAAAGAATATATAGATAATTATTATTTTTCATATGATGAAAGAGCCCTTATCTATTTAATGAAAAAGTATCATTATAATTTAGATGTAGCTAAAATATACTTAAAATACTTATATATAATAGATGAAAATAAGGCCTATAAAGATGAAAAATTATCTTTATTAAAAAAATTAAAACAAGAACTAATAACGAATAACTTATTAATATATAATCCTAATTTCAAAAAATATATAGCAACTAAAAAAATTATAGTAAAAAACTATTATGATTTAGAAAAGTTTGAGGAAGATAGTTTAAATACTAAAGTGATTATAGAAAAACCGGTATTAAATACTGATGTAGTGGAATGTAATACCTTAGAAGAAGAAGTAAATTATGTTTGTTTAAAGATAATAGATCTACTAAGAAAAGGTGTAGATATAAATAAAATCTATTTAACAAATATTTCGAGTGACTACTATTACACGTTAAATAAACTGTTTTCTTACTATAAGATACCCCTTAATATAGATATGAAAAACTCCATCTATGCAACAAAAGTAGTGAGTGATTATCTAGAAACTAAAACATTAGACCTACAAGATCAAACTAAAAATATAATCAACGGAAAACTAGCAGGTGTTATTAATTCATTAACAAGAATAGAAGACGATTCAATTGAATATAAAGAAATATTAATAGACAAACTACGCCATACATACATAGCGCCTAAGAAAAGAATAAATGCAGTAAATATAAAAGATTTATATAACGAAGAATTTTTAAATGATGAATATGTATTTGTTTTAGGATTTAATCAAGACATTCTTCCTAAAATGGCAAAAGATATTGATTATATAACCGACCTGCAAAAAGAAAATCTTCCCTTATATAAAACGAACTATATAAATAAAAGAAATAAAGAAGTAACAGTAAACATCTTAGGATCTATTGCCAATTTATTCCTCTCATACAAATTATCATCTCCATTTAGTAGCTTTTATCCATCATCTCTCATAAATGATTTGAATTTAAAAGTAATCAAACCAGATACTGACAATTTATCTAGTACAAATTTATATAATGAATTAAGACTCGGAGAATACCTAGATTTATACAACCTTTATGGAGAGGAAAATGCGAATCTAAAAAAACTATATACACATTACAAAATCCCATATAAAACATATGCAAATAGTTTTTTAGGAATAAGTAATGACACCTATTTAGAAAACTTACCTTATCCCTTGAAACTATCTTATACGAGTCTAAATACCTATAGTGAGTGTAAGTTTAAGTATTATATAAAATATGTCTTAAAATTAGATGATTTTACCGATACATTCGCAAGTTTTATAGGAAGTATGTATCACAAAATATTATCCATTTATCAAAAGGTAAATTTTAACTTTGAAAGGGAGTATCAAAATTATCTAAAAACAAGACAACTATCATTAAAAGAAAAACTATTGCTAGTTAGAATAAAAAAAGATTTATTGTATTTGATAGATACTCTGCATAAACAAGAACTTATAACAGGATTTGATGATAGTTATTTTGAGAAAAAAATAGATATTCCTCTAAAGAAAAAAGTAGAAGTAATATTTACTGGAACAATTGATAAAATTATGTATTATCAAAAGATAGAGGATACATACTTTTCTATAATTGATTACAAAACAGGTACAATAGATACACATATTGAACCAATGAAATATGGACTTCATATGCAGCTGCCTGTATATTTATACTTAGTGCATTATTCAAAGGTATTTAAAAGTCCAATTTTCACAGGTATTTATTATCAAAATATCCTATTTAATTATCCAACCTGGGATAATAAAACACTAGAAAAAACAAAAAAAGATAGACTGAAACTACAAGGATATTCAACCAGTGATGAAAGTATCATAAGTATTTTTGATTCAACGTATGAGGATAGTTCTTATATCAAAAGTATGTCTTATAGCGATGACAAAGGCTTTGGAAGATTCACTAAAACAATAGATGAAGATACCTTATATGATTTAGTAAACTATACAAAATCTTATATCGATAAAAGTACTGACGCAATAATAGAAGGAGACTTTGCTATTAATCCTAAATATTATGATGGAAAAAACGTATCTTGTGAATTTTGTCAATTTAAAGATTTATGCTACATGAGTGAAAAAGACTTGGTATACTTAGATAAAGTATCTGATTTATCATTTTTAGGAGGTGATGCGAATGGCATGGACTAAAGAACAGCTAGATGCAATCAACTTAGAGGGAAAAAATATAATTGTATCAGCAGGTGCCGGAAGTGGAAAAACCGCCGTTTTAACAGAACGCGTCCTAAGAAAGTTAAAAAGTGGTGTTCATATAAATGAATTACTAGTTCTAACCTTTACCAATGCTGCAGCAGCTGAAATGAAAGAACGTATAAGAAAGGCCATTAATAAAACGCCTAACTTAGAAGAAGAGAGCAACTTAATTGATGGAGCATACATTACAACTTTCGACTCCTTTGCATTATCAATTGTCAAAAAGTATCATACAAAACTAAATATAACAAATAATATAAAAATCACAGATGAAGTAATTATAGATATAGAAAAAAATAAAATATTAGATACCATAATGGATGAAAAATATTTATTGTTAAAGCCAAGTTTCACGAAACTAATTCAAAACTTTTGCCTAAAAGATGATAAAGAGTTAAAAAAATATATTTTAAATATTTACAAAAAAATAGAACTAAAATATGATAAAGAATCTTTCTTAGAAGATTATATAAATGATTTTTATAACGAGGAAAAAATAAATAGTTTGATTGATGAATACCTAATGGAAATCAAAAAACAAATTTTGGAAATCAAAAAACTACTAATATCTCTAAATGATTATTTTGATGGAGATTTTATAACAAAAATGGAAGATGCTTATTCAAAACTTCTAAACGCAACTACCTACGAAGAAATAAGAAATAACTTAGATATAAAAATACCAAGAATTCCTAAGGATTCACCTGAAGAAGGAAAGAAAATAAAAACAACAATTTCTAAAATAACATCGAATATAAAGGATTTTTGTATTTATGAGGCAACTTCTGAAATGAAAGAAGAACTATTAGAAACCAAAGAAACCGCAGAAGAACTTATTTCGATTTTAAAACAACTGGATAAGCGCCTGACAAGATACAAAGAAAAAAATAATATCTATAACTTCACTGATATTTCTCGCCTTGCGATTAAGGTAGTAGATGAGGATAAAGATATCAGAGAAGAATTAACTACATCCTTTAACGAAATATTGATTGATGAGTACCAAGATACATCGGATACCCAAGAAAAGTTTATTTCTCTAATATCTAAAAACAATGTTTATATGGTAGGAGACATTAAACAGTCAATTTATCGTTTTAGAAATGCAAACCCCTATATATTTAAAAATAAATATGACACTTATCGCGATACAGATCAAGGTATAAAAATAGACTTAGTGAAAAATTTTCGTTCTAGAAAAGAAGTATTAGAAAATATTAATTTATTATTTGATTTATTTATGGACGATGAAATAGGAGGAGCTGATTATAAAGCATCTCACAGAATGGTATTTGGAAATAATACCTATTTAGAAGAAGGGAAAACAAGTCAAGACTATAATTTAGATGTTTTAACCTATGAAGAGTCAAAAAAAACAAATATAACGAAAGAAGAACAAGAAATATTTATAATTGCCAATGATATAAAAGAAAAAGTAGAATCGGGTTATCAAATCTTTGATAAAGACACGCTAGTTCTAAGACCTATTACTTATTCTGATTTTGTAATCCTTTTAGATAAGAGTAGAAATTTTAATCTCTACAAAAAAATATTTGAATACTTACATATACCATTAACGATTCTAAAAGATGAAAGTATAAAAAAAGATCAAGATGTTTTAGTAATAAAAAATCTCTTAAAGCTAATCATTTGTATTAAAAACAAAATTTTTGATACTAGTTTTAAATACGCCTATACATCAGTAGCTAGGAGTTTTCTATATAAACTAAAAGATGATGAAATTTATAATTATTTTGTAAAAGATAACTTTAAAGAAAGCACTTTATATAATAAATGTTTAGAGTTGTCCAAAAGTATTGATATAAAAAGCCCGAAGGAATTCTTAGATTATATTCTAGACGAATTTGATTACGATAAGAAGTTACTAACTATTGGTAATATAAAATCATTTAGAATAAGAAGAGAATATTTTTATAATCTAGTAAGCAGTTTTGAAGAAGGGGGCAATACAATTTATGATTTTGTTACTTATCTAGATGAAATATTTGATAAAGATTATGACTTGAAATTTTCTATTAGGGAAGATAATAGTAATAGTTGTAAGATAATGACTATTCATAAATCAAAGGGATTGGAATTTCCAATTTGTTATTTTGCAGGATTTTCTTCTAAATTTAATATTACAGAGTTAAAAGAAAAGATAATTTTTGATAATAAATATGGAATAGTACTTCCTAAAGTAGATGAATATTATAAAGACACAATTTTAAAAAAGTTACTAAAAATAACGACTAAAAAAGAAGAAATATCAGAGCGAATTAGACTTCTATATGTCGCAGTAACTAGAGCCAAAGAGAAGATGATCTTCGTAATTCCAGAACAAGAGGAAACAGAAGAAGTAAGAGATATAGTATCTCTTTATGAAAGAGAAAAATACAACAGCTTCTTATCAATTATGAAAAGTATTTATACCATACTCCTTCCACATACTAAGAAATGTAACTTAAAGTATTCTAAGGACTATTTATATTCTTTAAAAGAACAAAATAATAATAATTTACTTTTAGATAAAGACCATCTAAAAGTAGAAGAGCTAAATATAGAAGCCTCGGTTCTAGAAGAATCCAGGTATTCTAAAGACTCTCTTCATTTAATAACAAAAGAAGAACAAACTACAATGGATTTTGGTACTAAAATTCATGAAGTACTAGAACAGATAAATTTTAAAGATAGAAATTTAGAAGATTTTGATATAGATGCTAATATGAAACAAAAGATCAACAGCTTTTTAGATACAAACCTTATAAGAGAAAACATAAATAATAAAATGTATAAAGAATATGAATTTACTTATCAAGAAGAAGATCGCTACTTCCATGGAATAATAGATTTAATGATAGACACGCCTAATAAAATGATTATAATTGACTATAAACTAAAAAATATTGAGGATGATGCTTATCTTCAGCAATTGAATGGATATAGAAAAGTAATAGAGAAAAAAACAAAAAAAGAAGTAGACTGCTATTTATATTCAATTATGAATGAAGAGTTTAAAAAAGTAATCTAATAACAGGGAGGTTTTATGAAAATAAAAGAATTAATAAATCTAAATAGAAGTATAGAATCAAAAGAAAAAGAAAACAACGCGTTACTCATGCAAAAAGAAAAAATAACTCATGAGATTGATGACTTAATTAGAAAAAAGGAAAGTATCAAAAGGCAAATAGAGAACTTGCAAAGTAAGAAGAGTCTATTAATAGAAAAAAGCAAAGAATTGCAAAAGGAAAATAAAAAATTACAAGAAAAAGGTAAAATGCAATTTCAAGAGGAATTAATACAACTTCTAAAAGAAAACTATCATAAAGATGAAAATGAGGATTATATTGATATCAAAAACTGTTATATTGTTAAAGTTGAAAACCAGATATATTTTACTCATCAGGAAAAAGATAATTATGAAGATGGACCATTTTTTGGAGTAGAGACTAGATACTATAATGTATTTAATAGTCACTATGTAGCTTCCACCATTAAAATCGAAAGTCCTCCATTTTATGCGGGAACTCAGAGTGTAGATCCATCTGGATATTCTTATATTCCTATATGTGATTATTATCCTATATTAAAATTATATTCCGACCAAAAAGTTCCAGAGTCTATTATGAAAGCACTATATCATGATTTAGTTATAGAAAATAATAAATTCTTAAAATCATATGTAAAAAAATGTAGAGCAGTTACTAAAATTTAGAAAGGCGTCAAAATGAAAGTATTAAGTCTAAAAGAACCATATGCAACCCTAATAAAAGAAAAAAAGAAATATATTGAAACACGTGGTTATAAAACAAACTATAGAGGAGAGTTGTATATTCATGCCAGTATAAGTACAATAAAAAGCAACGATAAAGAACTTCAAAAACTAATAAAAAACATGACATTAAACAATGGATATATTATTTGTAAATGCAAACTTGTTGATTGTATCTATATGACAAAAGAATATATTGATGATATAAAAAGGAATAATTATGAGGAGTATATTGGTGGTATTTATAAAGAAGGAAGATATGCCTGGATACTAGAAGATATAGAATCATTAAAGGTTAGAATTCCTGCAAAGGGAAGATTAAATATTTGGAATTTTTATAAAGAAGAAGAAATCATGAACTTTATGAATGACATAGAGTATGGTTGGATTAGTAAATTTGGTGATAGAAATTATATTGTAGATGAGAAATATGCAGATAATTATATATTACAAAGCCCTAAAGAACTAATGATAAGTAAAATTGGTGTTTGTTGGGATCAAGTAGAATTAGAAAGATATTATTTTGCAGGTTATGATATGAAAACATACTTTATAGTATATTATGACAATGACAAATGTCCTACACATACATTTCTAACTTATAAAAAGAATAATAAATATTACTGGTTTGAACACGCCTATGAAAAATATAGGGGTATTCATGAGTATACTTCAATAAATTTATTGCTTAAAGATGTTAAAGAAAAGTTTATTAACGATATAAAAGAAGAGTATAAGAATAAACTAGATATGGACTATTTATGCCTATATGAATATAAAAGACCAAAATACCATATTGGAACAAGCGAGTTTTATAAGCACTGTGAAGATAAAAAGATAAAATAAAGATGAATTTGTCTATCATTAAAAGTATTTAACATAATAAAAGAAGTAATAACCTTACTTCTTAACTATATCAAGAACATGTGAGGAAGACCCAAGCAGTTCTTTTTTATTACAAGTTTTTAAGTGATACTGTAAAAAAATTTTAAATGTTTCTTCATCCATTTTATTAATAATAGGTCTTAAATAATCGCTAGGACCATCCTGCGCAATAATTTCCATTCTTTTAAGTCCTGCTTTTTCATTATACCTATTAATATCTTCAACTCTGACAAAACTATATAAGTCATCTTCTTTTGATATGATATGGAACTCCTCATTAACAGAACCATCTTTAATCGCAGACTGAATATGATTATCTCTAAACCCATGAGTGATAATACCATATTCATTCATGTAATAACTAATAAAAATAGTTCCATCATCACGAAGTACACGTTTAGCCTCCATTAAACATTTTATCTTTTCTTCTTCACTAATCAAATGATACATAGGTCCAAAGATTAAAATAATATCAAAAGACGCATCTTGAAATCTAGATAAATCTAGCGCATTCCCTAAGAATGCATGTACCTTATCACTTTTTTTCTTTAAAGTCATTAAATTGTGTTTAACAAGTTCTAAGGCAGTAATTTCATAACCTAAATCAGATAAATAGATAGAATAAGCACCAGTCCCAGCTCCTAAATCTAATATTTTTGGATTTTTATAATTTTTTAGGTACTTTTCTATATAATGAATAGTAGTATTGAATTCAACAATCCCATGTCTTCTAGTAAGCCTTTTATCTTCATTAAATTTATTATAATATTTTATTAAATTTTCTTCATTCATAAACTATACCTCAAAAAATATTATAACACGTCATAGTAAAAAAGAAAAAGAGTGCCTATTTAAACATAAGAATAAAGAACATTGATACAAACGTTATATATTTAATAAAAAACTATTAAAATAACAATTATAATTAATGAATAAAAATCGTATAATGAATAGAATAAGTCAAAATATTATATACAAAACCTTAATTCAAATATTAAGATATCAAACATAAAAACAATCTTGGAGAGATATGTCTATTTTAAGTATGAAAATAAGCTAATAACGATGAATCAACTACAATCCTTATATGCATAAAGACCATTGGTAGAGTGTGTTCTATCAATGGTCTTTTTTTGTAGATACTTTATTTTATACTATAAATTTTATGGTTTCTCAAAGTTGTGTACTTTCTGATGGGTTTTACTTCGACAACTACGCATATTATAACACTTTCTTACTAAAAGTCACTAATTTTTATTTCTTTTTCGCTAAAAAATATAAGTATTTTAAATAAAAAAATAAAAGTTATGATAAAAAAGAACTTATAGTACACAACTTTGAGAAAATTATCCTCTTATTTTACTAAGACAACAGCTTTGGGAACTGAGAGAGGAGAAAAATTTTGAAATTTAATGGATTGTTTATAGAAACAGAATTACCTAAACCACTAGAAAAAGAAGAATTATATAATTATTTTGAACAAATGAAGCTTGGAGATAGAACGGCAAGAGATGAAATTATCAATCATAATATTAGACTTGTTATAAATGAGGTGATGAGAAAATTTTCCAATACCGCTTATGATTTGAATGAATTGGTATCTATTGGACTAGTGGGTTTAGTAAAGAGTGTAGATACATTTGATACAAGCAAAGGATTACAGTTTGCAACATACTCAACAAGATGTATTAATAACGAAATTTTAATGTTTATGAGAAAAGGAAAGAAATACATCAACGATACAAGTTTGGACCAACCTATTGGAAAAGATAAAGAAGGTAAAGAATTAAAAGTTGAAGATATATTGAGTGATATGAATTCTGACTTTGTATCAAAATATGAAGATAATGAATCATATAAAGTAATAAGAGAGGTTGTTGAGCAATTACCAGAAAGAGATAAAAATATAGTAATTAAACATTTTGGCTTTATAGATAATCAACCTATGACACAAAAAGCAATTGCGGAGGAGTTAGGTATATGCCAAGCCCAAGTATCAAGAATTATAAAAAGAGTATTGAAGAAAGTAAGTGTTAAATTAGAAACACTAGGAATAATAGAAGTATCTAGAAAAGATCAAGAAGTACCTAGAAAAGATCAAAATGTAAGAAAAGAAAAAACAAATCAAGGAGAAAAAGGTATGTCAAAGAGATTACAAACAATATATGAATATTTTAATAAATATGAAAGAGAACAAGTTGACGAAATGTTATCTAAATTAGATGCAGAAGAAAAAGCATTAATTACTTTAAGATATGGAGAAGATCTAGATAATCCAATTACCAGTAAAGAATGGAATAAGAAAACAACCAATCAATATTATGGAAGATTACTACCAAAAATGAAAAAATTACTAGCAGATCCAAATTATGTATTTAGAGCTAGAAAGACAAAAAAAGTCAAAGAGATTAATTCTTCTGAAGAAATAGACACAAAAAATACTCAAATTCCTAAATTGGAAAATCAAATTCAGGAAAATACTATTCCAGAAATAATATCTGACGATACTTCAGAAAAAACAGTAATGTCAAAAGAAGATTATATAAGAATGTTAGAACTTATAAAGACATCAAATTTTGAACAGATGTTAAAGGTTTTAACTCCAAAAGAAGCCATAATAGTTTGTTTAAAATTAGGATATGTAGATGATAAATATTTTACAACAGAGTCAATATCAAAATTTTTAGGAATAGATTCAGATGAAGTAATTGAAAGCACAAAAAAAGTTTTATTACTATATAAAGATAGTATAAATGAATTCATAGATAAAGCTGTAAAATATACTACAGACCAACAAAATGAGAATGTATTGGTTAAAAAAAGTAAATAACCATTATGCCAAATGATAAATTTTATTATCTTTGGTATTTTTTGTTTAATATAATTTTTCTAATTCGTTTTTCTGAAAATAAATCAATCTTCTTAAATTAGATTATAAGTTGATTACAAAAAAGTAAAAGATTCTAAAATTTTTCCAAAAGCAGTTTACTTTATAATTTAGAAAATTATTAGAGGAAAATAAAGAAAATCAGATATACGTGTAATGCAATATATGAATCGTTTGAAAATGTTAAGAATAATTTCAAATCTAGCAAAAGGTACTGATGGAAGGAGGGTAACACCTAAAATATATCAATATTATCATTAGTTAGATTAGGTTGGGTTAGTGTAAAGTTGACATATTGTTTAAAATATGGTATAATCTGGCCACATATGAAGGGGGATTAAAAATGGCTATTAAATTATTAGATATTAACTCTATGACAGAGGAAGAATTTATAAATGGTTTAAAAGAAAATAAAAAAGAATCTGCTAAAATGAAACGTGAAATAGAAAAGTTAAAAGCCACAGAACTACAACAAATCGCAAAAGAAATTCAATCTATAAAATTGGAAGAATCAAAACCAAGGCAAGAGGAATACCCAAATAATGAAAGAGATGATTTTGAAGAAGAAGTTGACTTCTATTATGCAGAACTAGAAAAGATAGATAATTGTGATAATTTATATCAGGAAATCAAAAGTGCTCTACCAGCAAGAAAAAACTATCAATATAGTAAAATATTAATGAGTATGAAACTCAGATTACTAAAAGAACTAACAGAAATAAAAGAATTTATTCAGGAATCAAAAGAAGAAATGGACAAAAGCGATTTAGAAGAATTTAGAGAAATTGTAAAACAAAACCAAAAGAAGATAAGTACAATCACTTCAATTCAAAATGAAAAAATAGACAAATTGGAGAAAGCAGAAAGTGTTGAAAACAACTTAATCTTTGTTCCAACTAGTGGTGGAAACATCAGAGCCCTAGAGGAAATTGAAGGGATAAGTAGTCAGTATTATCCTAAATTTAAAGGATTATTTGATTCTATAAAAGATGGAACATTTAAAAATGTTAAAAGATTCGTAACCGTTGACAATAGAACAGCGGGAGTTTGCGAAGTGAAGGATCATAAAGTAAGAGTAGTATTTGATAGAGTGGGAAAATATGACTATGCCATAATTTCAGCCTTCATAAAGAAAAGTGACAACGATAGTGGTTATAGAGAACAATTAGGTATGAGGGTAGATGATTATAGAAAGCAGAAAGATAAACTAAAAGAACTATTACATAATAAAGACTTTGTTGAACTAAATAAAACGTATGAACAGGAATTATTTAATAAATTAAAAGATAATTCAAAAACAGGCAGCGGCAAAAAATTAATAAAAGGGGTAAATGAGAATGAATAGTGAGTTTTTAACTAAGGTAGAGAAGGAAGAAGAATTATTAAAAGAAAAATTGAGTAGTGAAACAGAAGAAATAGAGTTCTTAGATAACTTTTTAACAACAAACCGATTTAATGATATAAATAGATTATTATCTGTTGATTTATGTGATTTAGCGATCGCCTACATTTGCAGTAATAGTGACAAACTATCCTATGAAGAGGTAAAAGATAAAATTGAATTAAACAAAAGCTACCTTAAAAATATAGAAGGATATGATAATGGACTAGTAGTTATATTATATATGGTAAGCAAAGATGTTGGACTAAACGGGAGCCATGAATCGATAAAGGAAGTAAGCGAAATACTAAAAGGCAAAGAAAAAATACTAGATGCACATATAAAGGATATGATAGAAGAAATAAACAGTTGTGGCAACAATATTGAAGAACTAATAGAACTATTTAAAGAAGATATTGATGTTATGATCGATACTATAGCCTTTATTTCTGTACTCGAAGACATGGAAAAAGAATTTGATAGTATAAGTGATGATGTCGAGAAAATAAGTGAAGAAATAAGCGGGAAAATAGGTATAAAAATTTCGGAGAAGACGAAAGATAGAACAAATAAAGCTAGACTAAAAGAAAAGTTTAACCTTAACAATATTCAAAAAGAAATAGAAACTATCGAAAACTACTATAGTACAGAAACTAAAAAAAGAAAAAACAAAAATCGAAAAATTCGAAAACAATTAGAAAAGTATAATGAGTTTAAAAGATTATATCAAGAAGAGTTGAAAAAAGAAGAAATCACAAAAATAGATGATCTAATAGAAAAAATAGAAGATAAAAATTTAAGAAAAGAATTATTAGTAGAAATATATAACCATAATCTCCCTATACAACAGAAAACAGAAAAAGAATATAATAAATTGTCATCTGATTATAAAAATAGGAGAAAACTATTATTAAGCAAATACAAAATTGAAGATTACGAGAATAAAATAAATAATTCTATAGAATTAGACGATTTAGAATATGAATTGAAAATTTTAAATAAAATAGGTTTTAAAGATTCTACCAATATAATCACCATAATTAATAATACAACTAGAGAAATAGTAGAAAATATAGATTCATTAATTAATAATAACGTAATAACAAAGAGCTTTGTAATAGCGAACATAAATCTATTTAGCAAAAACTTAAAAACAAGTGCTTATCCTATACTATTAAAAAATATCAAAGCTTTAAAAGATAAAGAATTGAATCCCAAATTGATAGGAATAACACCAGATGCAGACGTTTTACTAACGAAGATAGAGTTATTTAATGAGAATCTAAATGCTTTAGAGGAATATAATATAAAACATTTATTTAAGGGGGTTACCTCATATAAATTTTTATCTGAAAAAAGATTAAAAGAAAAAATAGATAGAATATTAGAATTAGGATTTGAAAGAAACCTAGAGGAGTCATTAAATTTATTAAACTATGATGATAATGCCTGGAATATAGTAATGATACATAAGATGATAGGAGAAGAAATCTACTCTACAGAAGAATTGTTAAGGATTTTAGGGTCTAGTAATAATTGGCTAAAGAATAAGGATATAAATGATTATGTGTTTAACTTTGCAGAATATAGTGATAATAATGAATTGGTATCCGCAGGAAACTTAGGAAGTTTTTCAAATACAACACGTACATATAGTTTTGATGGAGTATTAATATCCAAAAATAAAGTAGAAAGGGCCATAGATTCATCTAATAAAATAGCAATAAATGATATTACAAAAAATAGTATATTAAGTGAAGATGAATATAATAGAATAATTAAGTGTCTAAATCATAAGATTAAATAAATTTGACATAGCAAGATGTATTGTGTTATAATCTAAATGTTTGACGCCTCATGCTCAAACCGCATTGAAAAGGTAAAAACAAGATATCTTGTACCTTAAGAGCGAGTCTTAAGTTTTAAAATAAAGGAGGTATATATTAATGAATGCTGTAATTAAAGTTGGTGGAAAGCAATATTATGTAACTGAAGGTACAGAAATTTATGTAGAAAAAATTAATGCCAATGTTGGTGATGTAATTAGCTTTGACCAAGTATTAATGCTTGATAGTAAAGTAGGAAGTCCTTATCTTACTAATGTTACTGTTGAAGGAGAAGTTCTAAAAAATGGTAAACAAAGAAAGATTACTGTCTTCAAGTATAAATCAAAAGACAGATCTAACCGTAAGAAACAAGGGCATAGACAACCTTATACAAAAATCAAAATTACAAAAATTAATGGTTAATTAAATGATCAAAGTAAAAGTAGAAAAAAATAGTGCTAAATATAAAAAAATAACTATTTTGGGTCATGCAATGTATGATGATTATGGTAAAGATATTGTTTGTAGTGCAGCAAGTAGTATTGTTACAACTACAATAAATGGTATTTTAGCATTAGATAAAGGTAGTCTAAGTTATATGGTTAGTAAAAAGGGAGTAAGTATTGATATAAAAAATACAGATACTACAACCCAAATACTAATTAATAATATGGTTAGTCTTTTAAAAGAGTTGGAAACAAATTATCCAGCAAATATTGAAGTAAAATAAGGAGGAGAATTATGAAATTTTTAAAGTTAGATATCCAATTATTTGCTCACCATAAAGGGCAAGGATCAACATCTAATGGTCGTGATTCTGCAGGACGTAGACTAGGAGCTAAAGCAGCTGATGGTGAATTTATAACAGCTGGTTCTATTATATATCGTCAACGTGGAACGAAAGTATTCCCAGGAACTAACGTACGTCGTGGTAATGATGATACTTTATATGCAACAGTTGATGGAATTGTTAAATTTGAACGCTTAGGAAGAGATAAAAAACAAGCTTCGGTTTATCCAGTAGGAGAGTAATAAAAGAACCATTGTTGGTTCTTTTTTCTATAAATAGATATTACTCAAAAATATTGTTAATTTTAATCGCGTTGTGATATAATTAGCACAAGTAGAGGTGAAATTAATGGATGACAAAATAACGGTAACAGATGACTTAGGAAATAGTTTTGAAGTAGAAGTATTAGATATTTTTAATGTTGAAGGTTATGAGAATAAGGATTATATACTATATTCATTAGGTGAAGAAATAGACGAGAATAATGAACGTGCTTATGTATCGATTTTAGATAATAAAGATGATAATTACAGATTATTAGAAATAGCTGACAATAAAGAATGGGAAACTGTTCAAATGGCAATAAAGGAAGCCAGCGAAGAAATTGAAGATTAGGGGAATATGATATGAATAATTCAGATAAAGTTTATATAGATATGATAACTGATACAATAAAAAAGATTAAAGAACGTATTAGTAACTTAGAAAATAAAAACCAAGGAATACGTGCTTTAACAGGCAGGATAGATTTAGAGTTGGAGGCATTAAATCTTCAATGCAATAAATTAGAAGCCCAGTTACAAGAATTAGAAAGCAGAATTGAATTATCAGAAATAAAAGAAAGTATACTGGATCGATTAGATGAAAGTGCCGATAAGAATATAGAAAAACAAGAAGATATAGAACAAGATATAAGACAGTTAGAAGAGCTTGCAGGTAAATTAAAAACGAAAAGTGCAAAAAGAAAAATATCTAAGAAAATAGAACATAAACAGCGTATCATAAAAAGATTGCAGAAAAAAGGAGCTAGAATAGATAGATATCAAAGAATGGTTTTATTGCCAAAGACAAGAAAGTATCAAAAACAAGAGCAAATTTTATCAAAACAAGAGGCAAAAGTAAATTTAACAACAGCTAAAATAAATGATAACAACGAGTTAAAAGCTATGTTAGATCCAGAAAATAGCTTTATAGATAGTATAAAATCAACAATTTATGATATAAAAGGAGTCTTTTACAAAAAAAGATTAAACTATGCAAAGGAAGTATTAGACTCCATGCAAAATACAAAGTCAACAATAGCTTTAAGAGGTGCTAATGTAGTAACATTGAGTAAAAAAGCAGCAAATAAATTTAGAAAAATGAAAGAAGCTGCAAAAGCAAAGGAAAAAGAAAACAACGAACCAGAAATAACTGCATTAGTCCCAGTGGTAAGGTAAATCTTTTGAGTTTACCTTTCTTTTTCTAATAAAAATAAACCAAGCAGAAAGGGGATAATAGAAATGTTTGTAGATGAAGTTGAAATTAAAGTAGAGGCTGGAAATGGTGGAGATGGATGTACTGCCTTTCGTCGTGAAAAATATATTTCTATGGGAGGACCATATGGTGGAAATGGTGGCCATGGATCGGATATCATTTTTAAAGTGGATGAAGGATTACATACACTACTAGATTTACGCTATCAAAAAACAATAAAAGGTAAAAAAGGAGAAAATGGTCGAGGTAAAAATCAACATGGTAAAGGTGCAGAACCCATAATTATAAAGGTACCACTTGGTACCGTAGTAACTGATATAGATACTGGGTTTATAATTGCCGATTTAAGTAAAAAAGGACAAGAAGAACTAATTGCCAAGGGTGGTCGCGGAGGTAGAGGAAATACTGCTTTTAAGACGCAAACAAATACAGCCCCTGATTACTCAGAAAATGGAGAAGAAGGAGAACATAAGAATTTAAAAGTTGAAGTAAAAATGTTAGCAGACGTTGGTCTTGTTGGACTACCTAGTGTTGGAAAAAGTACAATTATTTCTATGGTATCTAAATCCAAACCAAAAATTGCAGCCTACCATTTCACAACATTAAATCCTAATTTAGGTGTTACTAAATCAACAGATGGTAGAAGTTTTGTTATGGCTGATCTTCCTGGACTTATTGAAGGTGCATCCCATGGGGAGGGGTTAGGAGACAAATTCTTACGTCATATCGAAAGAACTAAAGTGATTGCACATGTTATAGATATGTCTGCAAGTGAGTTAAGGGACCCTTATGAGGATTATATTCTAATCAATAAAGAACTAAAGGATTTTAATGAAAAATTAATCAAAAAACCACAAATAATTATTGCGAATAAAATGGACATTCCAGGAGCAAAAGAAAACCTAGATGAGTTTAAAAAGAAAATAGACAAAGATATTGAAATATTTGAAGTAAGTGCCGCAACTGCCAAGGGACTACAAAAAGTAGTAGATCGTCTAGCTGACTTAGTTGATGAAATACCAAACAATCCATTATATGAAGAGAGTCAAATAGAAAGCCACGTTCTATATAAATTTAAAAAAGAAGAACCATTTACTATAACAAGAGATGCAGATGGTACTTGGGTAATTTCTGGTAAAGAGGTAGAAAGAATATTTAAAATGACTAAGTTTTCATCTGATGAGGCAGCCTATAAATTCGCTAAAAAATTAAGACGCATGGGAATAGATGACAAATTAGAAGAGATGGGAATAGAAGAGGGAGATCAAGTAAGAATATTAAACTTTTACTTTGATTATAAAAACTAATGTTAAAGTTATGTACATTTAATATAAAAAATGACTTTAAAACATATAATTCTAAAAAGGCTACTACTATAATAAAATTCATTAAGGAAAAGGACCTTGATATTTTATGTTTTCAAGAACTTTTTTCTAAATGTTCTAACGATATAGAAAAAAGTTCAGAAATAAAGGGCTACAATCTTTATGGAAACTATAGGTATAAATTAAAAATTCTAGACTTTATCAACGAAAAAACTGCTATTTTAACGAACAAAAAAGTAGAAGAATCTAAAACCTATCGCTTACCTTATTTTCCATCTGGACTAAAAAGAGTTGCAACAAAAATAATAATTGACACAAAAGATTTAGGAAAACTTACAATTATCAATACCCATCTTGATTATCAATTTAGTCTTTCTAAAAAAAGACAACTAAAAAGAATATTAAAAATAATAAAGCAGGAGAAGTACCCAGTAATTTTAACAGGGGATTTCAATTTGAAAAACAATAACCCTATTTTTAATGGTTTCAAAAAAAGCCTAGAACAGCTTGACTTAAACTGGATAGAAGTAAATGAAAAAACGCTAAAACAATCAAAATATAAAAGAGCGATTGATCATATTTTTATTTCTAAAAAGCTCGCTCTAAGAAAATTAAGAGTTATTAAAAACTTGGATATTAGTGATCATTATCCCATATTTATAGAAATAGAAAAAGCAAAATAAAATTTCATTTACAAAACCACGATATTATGATAGAGTAGATGCCATTAGGGAGTTAAGTATGAACGTGGAAAAAAGTATATCAGACAAACAATTATTATTAAAAATAAAATACCTATTGTCAAAATATTCAAGTGCATATACAAAAGAGGAGAAAAATCATATATTAAAAAATTATAACTGGATAAAATATAATGATTATTATGACTATATTCTAAGAGAAATTTATGATGAGTTAGGTATGATTAATCCAGACAAGAATTTATATTTAGGTTTCATAGAACTAATAAACGAAAAATTTGGCCTAAATAAAAATGTTGTAGAAATAGGTGGTGGAATAATCCCTAACTTATCAAAACATATTGCATTAAAACAACAAACAGGTACTATAACAGTATTCGATCCACGTCTTGCAGAAATAAAGTATAACACCCCCAATTTAGAATTAAAAAAAGAAAAATTTACACCAGAAAAACTACCGCAAAATACTGAATTATTAGTGGGTATTCATCCTTATGGTGCAACACGAACTATATATGAGACAGCCTGCAAATATGATATTGATTTTATAATTGCATTAGGCGATTTACCAGTTGATGTAAATACCTTTATAGATGAAAATGAACTTGATATAGAACTTCACCACTTGATATATGATGCAAGAAGATTAGTCGAAAAGAGTAATCTTGGAACATTACATGTAGACAATCTAGATCAATATAATAGTACCTATCCCATTATTTATAATAAAAGAAAGTGAAAGTTCAGATGAACTTTTTTCATTTTGTTGATTAAAATGAAAAAAGTATGTTATAATCAGTTTAAATAATGATAAAAGGATGGTATTTGATATGGATATTAATTTTTTAACAAATAATGGAGTGGATGTAAAAAAAAGTTTAGAATTATTTGGAGACATAGACACTTATAATGATACACTAGGTGATTTTTTACTAGGAGTACAAGACAAAGCGCCTAAATTAAATTTTTATAAAGAAAACAAGGATATGAATAATTATTCTATATATGTTCATTCATTAAAAAGCGATGCTAGAACATTTGGATTTACTAAGCTATTTGAGATAGCTTATGAGCATGAACTAAAAAGTAAAGCGGGGGATATCTACTATATATATGATCATTATGATGAATTAATCAAGGAAATAGATAGAATGACTCACGTTGTTAAACAATATCTCGGAAAAGAACCTATACCAAACATCGAATTTGAAAATAAACAAATATTAATTAGTGAAGATAATAAACAATCTATAACAAGTACCCCAGGAGAAATTTATACAAATAAAACTATATTAGTCGTTGATGACTCTAATATTATCAGAAACTTTACATCACGTATTTTTAAAGAAAGTTATGGTGTAGGAGTGGCTAAAGATGGAAAAGAAGCAATTGATATTATTGCCTCTAATAAAGATAACAACCAAATTGTTGCCATACTTTTAGATTTAAACATGCCAAATGTAGATGGATTTGCAGTTCTTGACTATATGAAAGAGAATAATTTATTTAGAAAAATACCAGTTTCAATAATCTCTGGAGACTCATCAAAAGAAACAATTGATAGAGCATTCACATATCAAATTGTAGATATGTTAGGAAAACCATTTAACGAAACAGATATTAAAAGAGTAGTTGAAAAAACAATTTATTTTAAAGATATGAATTAAAAAAGAGGATGTCACGATTGAGCATCCTCTTTACTTTCTTCCATTCCATCTTGTACACGCTTTCTAATGATTTCAATAAGTTGATTTTTTAATTCCATATCAGCATTTTCCCAGATGATTTCTAAAAAGACACCAAGTCCAGGTAAAGTCACTTCATCTTGAGATTCTACAGACTCATCGATTGCCTGTTTTAAACTCTCATAATCATCTCCCTTAAAATTATTTATAATATGTTCTCTTATACTTATATCCATTATTTTCATCTCCTTGATTATATAATGTATAAAAAAATAAAATCTTATACACCTTATAAAAAATAATTTACACTTTGTACAAAAAAACGAAAAAATAAATTGCATATAAAAATGGTATATGCAATAATTATCGTAGAGGAGGAGTATACATGGAAGAAAAAAAGAAAAGCAATAAGGGATTAATAGTAGTAATAATAATTTTAGTTATAACACTATTAAGTTTAGGTGGATATGTATTAGTAGATAAAGGCATAATAAAAATAGGTACTAAAGAAGACAATAAAATTATAGAAAAGGAAGATACAAAAGGTGAAGAACAATTAGATATTAACTCAAGACTAGTACAGACTCTATATAATCAGGTAACGACAGGAATTACTTCGTGTCAAAGAAACTGGATTTATAGAGATGCAGAAGGAAAAGAAAAAGATGAATTTTATGCTGAAAAAGCAACTGAAGAGGAAAAAATGAACTTTGTAGGAAATTTATTGTCTGAAAAAAACAGAATATATATAGACTGCACAAATACAGAGATTCCTAGTACAATGAAATCAGGAGAATGGACTAAAACTAGTGTATGTGAAAGTAACAAATTAAACTATATACAGGAAGCAGAATATGGATATACAAAGAAATACATCGATTTTATTTATAAATCAATATTTGGTGGTAATGCAAAAGTGGATACAAACATTGCTATTAATAGTGATCCTTATTACGTTGGAAGCTACATCTATATACCAGCTCTAGATAAATATATATTATATGAAATAGAAGGGGGAGGAACTTGTGGGCCAACATCATATAACGTTACAATTGAGAAGGCTATAATAATGGGAAAAGAGTTAAAAATATATGAAAAGGAAATCCTATCAACATTAACTGGAGGAAATGATGGCGCATTGGGCACAATGGATGATGAGGTAGAAGAAGAAAAAACATCTAATTATATTTACACATTTGAAAAAGAATCAGATGGCATGTATAAGTTCATAAGTAGAATAAGAGAAGAAAATAATTAAAACACATAGGGAATAGATATTTCCTTTTTTTTCGTTTTATAGTAAAATATACTTGGTGGTAATATGGAATTTATTGTTGATAATAAAATTTATAATATTGAAATTATCAGAAAAATAAACAATAAAAACACCTACATCAGAGTAAAGAAAGACTTAACAATTCTAGTCACGACGAGTAAGTTTACTAGTGATAAAGCAATCGCTAAACTAATTGATGAAAATTATTCAAAAATAGTTAAAATGATTACATCGCAAGAAATAAAAAAAGAAAATAATGAAGGTTTTTTCTACTTAGGAAAAAAATATGATATAATTTATGTTGAGTATTGTGAGATATCACTTGGAGAGAACAAAGTATTTTTAAATAAGAATCTTGATATTGATAAATGGTACAAAAAGCAAGCAAAAGTTATTTTTCAAGAACATTTGGATGAGGTGTATAATCACTTTTCAAGAAAGATTCCTTACCCAAAATTAAAGATAAGAAAAATGACTACTCGTTGGGGAGTGTGTAATACAAAACTTAAAACAATAACACTAAATTTAGAATTGATAAAAAGGGATACAAAGTATTTAGATTATGTAATAGTGCATGAATTATCTCACTTAATCCATCCAAATCATTCCAAAGATTTTTGGAATCTAGTAGAGGAAAATATAGGAGATTATAAAAAATATAGAAAAGAAATGAAGGAGTTTTAGTATGGTAATAACAAGTTTAGATAATGAAAAAGTAAAGAAGTATCGTAAATTACAAAAACGTAAGTATCGTGAAGAGTATGGAGAGTTTATTGTTGAAGGAATGCACTCAGTTTTAGAAGCTTTTAAGTGTGGACTAATAATTGAGCTTATCTTAGAAGAGGATGAGGCACTTCCTCTAGATTGTCCATATGTATATGTTACAAAAGAAATCATCTCAAAAGTATCTACAATGGATACTCCATCTACAGTGATGGCCCTATGTAAAAAGATTGATGACAGAGATATTATTGGTAAAAAGATATTGATTTTAGATGAGATCCAAGACCCAGGTAACCTAGGAACACTAATTAGAAGTGCAAAAGCCTTTAATGTTGATACCATAATTTTATCTGAAAATAGTGTTGATTTATATAATCCAAAAGTTATACGCGCAACACAAGGGATGATGTTTCATATAAATATAATTAGAAGAGATATAGACTCTGTTATAACTGTACTACAAAATATGAATATTCCAGTATATGGAACGAACGTGAATTATGGTATTGATGTCAGATCCCTAACCAAAAGAGACAGAATGAAATATGCTTTAGTTGTAGGAAACGAAGGAAATGGAGTTAGAAGTCAAGTAGGAATGATGTGTGATAGAAATCTCTATATTAATATGAATGATAAGGTAGAAAGCTTAAATGTAGGAGTAGCTGCTAGTATCCTACTTTACGAATTGGATAAATAATATGGAAAAAGTATATATAGGAAAAATTGCTTCTACTCATGGCATAAAAGGAGAGATAAGAATCATCAGTAACTTTCCATATAAAGAAAAAGTCTTCAAAATAGGAAATAAACTTATTATAGATAATGAAGAATACACAATTAAATCCTATAGAGTTCATAAAAAGTTTGATATGGTAACATTAAATGATTATAAAGATATAAATGAAGTGCTATTCTTAATGAAGAAGAATGTCTACTTTAATAAACAAGCTTTAATTCTAAAGGATAATGAAATTTTAGATGAAGATTTAGTTGAGTTCGAGGTCTTGACAACAAAAGGAAAAAGAGGAATAATAAAGGAAATATTTTTAGCCAGTCCTAAAAACAAAATAATTAGAGTTCTAATAGATAAAGAAATCCTAATTCCATTAAACTCTCCGATGATAAAAGAAATAGATAAGGAAAAAAGACAACTAATAATAGATTTAATTACAGGAATGGATGAATAAAAGAAGTAGGTGGTTATATGAAAATTGATATATTAACACTATTTCCGAATATGTTTGAAAATGTGTTTAATGAATCTATAATAAAAAGGGCTATCGAGAAAGATAAAGTGACTATAAATATTCATAATTTTAGAGACTATTCAAAAGATCCACATAATAAGGTTGATGATACCCCATATGGCGGAGGAAATGGTATGGTTCTTACCTGTCAACCCATCTTTGATTGCGTAGAGTCTTTAAAAAATGAAGATTCTAAGGTTATTTTGCTAACACCAGATGGAAAAAAGTATAACCAAAGTTTAGCTTACGATTTATCTAAAGAAAAACATTTAATATTGATTTGTGGTCATTATGAAGGTTTTGATGAAAGAATCAGAACAATATGTGACATAGAAATAAGTATAGGAGATTATATCCTAACAGGTGGAGAGCTTGCCAGTATGGTAATAACAGACTCTATAGTCAGACTACTTCCAGGAGTAATAGAGGAGAATTCTCATTTGAATGATTCTTTTAATAATAACTTATTAGATTATCCAACATATACAAAACCTAGGGTATATAAAGGAATGGAAGTACCAAATGTATTATTATCTGGAGATCATAAAAAAATAGCAGAATATCGTTATAACGAAAGTCTTAAAAAGACACAAAATCTTCGTCCGGATTTATTAGAGAAGTAGGTGTAAAAGATGTATTGTATCAGTAAAGTGAAAATTCCAAAAAACAAAAAAACAAAAGTGAAACTTAAAGAAACTATTGATGTAGAGGGATTTCTAATGCCTTCAAGACAAAAGAAGTTTACAATAAGTGGTACCACTATTGCAAATATATTAATAGTTGATGTAAAATTGGCACGTCCTTTAGTAACAAAAAAGGTAAATAAAATATATAAAAAATTAATTATGTTACTAACGGAATTATTAATAACTGATGATGATACAGGTGAATCTTTTAGAGAAGCACTAAACCAAATCGAAAAATTTCGTCAAGAAATAAAAAATAAGTATCGCAAATACTTAGCTAAAAAAGACTTAGAAGCGATGTCAAAACAATTAAAACTGCTTCAACTTGAAGCAAAAAACAGATTCATAGAATTACAGATGTCTTACAGCAATGTAAATACTTCTGGTAAAAATAGGTAAAAAGTATTAGGTATAATGCTTTTTTGCTTTATGCAATCTTTTCAGGATGAGTTGAGATTGACTTTTTCCAGTACTTATGATATAATAAGCACGCTAATTGATTAAAGGGGTGAAGTGGTGTGATATTAATACCAGAACAAGTAGAAAAAATAAAAGAAACAATTGAAAGATTAGAAGAAAAAATCAAGACATATAAGTGTTATTTTGATGAAAGAAGATCTTTTGGTCAGGATGATTCTAAAGTATATGTCGGAGATATTCAAACAGAAAACGAGTACAATAGAGAAGTAAAAGAACTAGAAAATTACCAATCTATTTTAAAAAACAGTACAAAAACAATCTATATTCCATCTGATGAAATAGGAATAGGTACAGAATTTATATTACATTTTTCCGATGGAGAAGAAATGAAAGTTACTTTCTGTGATAATTTGGTGGGTTTAAATCATCTTGATGGTTATATTTCTAAAGATAGTCCTATAGGTAAAAAGTTATTTGCCAAAAAAGCAGGAGATGTTATAAAGCAGGGTGATCTTGAAATAAAAATAAAAGAGATAACTACAGAATTTCAAGAAAAACCTAAAGCAGAAAATCAAGTAGAAAAAGTACAATCGATTTCTGAAAAAGATATTAATATTGGAAAATACTATAGTGAAACAATTAGAAATAGATGTAAAGGAACTAGAATATGTAAAAAAGAGGCTAAACGTAGAAAAGAAATATTAGATTCTAAGGATAAAACAGCCTATGAAGAAATTACAGCTCTATCAGAAAGTCAAATTGATGTCTTAAAACAAGAACAAAATGATATAGTAAACTTTTTAAAAGAAACAAGTTTATCAGGCAAAGATAGAAAAAAGTTGATTCAAAGGCTTTCATATGTAAGAAAATTAATAGCATCATCAAATATTGCTAGTTTGCCAGACGATAATACAATAGGTATTGGAAGTCAATTTAGTATGATGATTATTAGTAGTAATTTTGAAACAAAGTTTGAAAGAAGAGAATTAATTAACTCTGCTGTTAGTATAGAAAAAGATGATATGTATATTGAAAGAATCAGTCCCTTAGGTAGCAAAATTTATGGTCTTGGCGAGAGTGAGGAATGTATATTTAGAATAGATAGTAATAATAATCATGCAACAGTTATAGTTTATGATATTGATAATACAAAAGATAGACTTGTTACTAATGATCCAACAGATTATGTTTTACAAAAAGCTAAAAGAAGATAAGAGGAAGATTTAAAAATCTTCTTTTCTTGTAAATTAGATGAAATTGCACTATAATTAAATAAGGCATTAAGGAGGAAATATGAAAATAAAATATAACTTATTACAAAAAGAAAATAACACCAATGCACGCCTTGGTACTATTGAGACAAATTATGGAACTTATGAGACTCCAATGTTTATGCCAGTCGGAACTAAAGCAACTGTTAAAAGCTTATCTAATGAAGAATTAAAAGAATGTAATAGTGGTATAATCCTTTCTAATACATATCACTTATGGTTAAGGCCAGGAGAAGATATTATCGCAAAATGCGGAGGTCTACATAAATTTATGAATTGGTCTGGTCCAATATTAACAGATAGTGGCGGTTTTCAAGTGTTTTCTTTAGCTAAAAACAAAGAAAAAGATATAACTGAGGAAGGGGTACACTTTAAAAGCCATATTGATGGATCCAAACTATTTTTAACTCCAGAAAAATCAATTGAAATTCAAAACAAACTTGATAGTGATATTGCTATGAGTTTTGATGAATGCCCTCCATTTCCAGTAAGCTATGATTATATGAAAAAATCAGTGGAAAGGACCCTAAGATGGGCTGCTCGTGGAAAGAAAGTGCATAATAACCCTAATCAAGCTCTATTTGGAATTGTCCAAGGAGGAGAATTCACTGACCTTCGTGAATATAGTTGCAAAGAAACAGTAAAGATGGACTTTGATGGGTATAGTATAGGAGGAACCTCAGTAGGAGAGGATAAACCTACAATGTATAAAATGGTGGAAGATGGAGTCAGATACCTACCAGAAGATAAGGTAAGGTATTTGATGGGAGTAGGAGATCCAATTGATATAATCGAAGGTGTCATTAGAGGGATTGATATTTTTGACTGTGTACTTCCAACAAGAATTGCACGCCATGGCCAAGCTTTCACAAGATATGGAAAAATTAATTTTAATAATGCCAAGTTTAAAGAAGATTTAACACCGGTAGATGAAGAGTGTGATTGTTATACATGTAAAAACTATACAAAAGCATACATAAGACACTTAATCACAACCGGAGAAATGTTAGGAGGAAGACTTTTATCAATTCATAATATTAGATTCTTAATAAAACTAACTGAGGAATTACGTGAGGCAATCAAAAATAATAATATTTTAGAATATAGGGAAAAATTTATTGAAAAATATGAAAGGAATAACAAATAGAAGTTATTCCTTTTAAATATAAAAGATGGGTTTATTTTTATTAACAACAACAGCACTTGTATCAGATTCTACAGTAGGAGAAACATTATCAGTATCAGCACTCCTAATAGAATCAGCTATTCGAAACATGGTTTTTGCATTATTAATAATAGGTTTAACTTGATAAACGATTGGAATAGCTTGATTTATAACACCTAGAGTTTTTTGTGTACCATCTAAAAGCCCACCCCAATTAATACTTTTAGCAAGACCAATACCTCTACCAAAAAGACTTGGCCTTATATAAGGATAATTGTACACTATACCACCTCTTTATATAATGTATGTAAAATACTCCAAAAAAGTTAACATTAATATTTAAAAAGAAAAAAACTTATGATATACTTAGTTAGAATAAGGAGGATGAGTATGAATAAATTACTACAACCATTTATTATTATATATCATGGTGTAAAAAAAGTATTTAATCTTCCTAAAAAACTCTTTCAAAAAACCGAAGATTCAATTATTGCTCTTAAAGACCAAAATGAACTAAAAAAGGAAGCTAGAGTCCCTAGTACAAATCAAAATCCTATAGAATCTGAAAATGTTAAAGATTTAAAAAGTAGAGTCAAAGAAAAAACAAGAAAAAGAGCTCCTGAAAAACCTTTGAAAAAGTATCGATATGTAGTTACTAATGCCATGAATAAAAAAGAAAAGGGAACCTTTGAGGCAGAAAATGAAAGTGAAGTTAGAAACTTTTTATTATCGCAAGACTACAAAATTATATCGGTTACTCCTCGCGCAGCCTACGATATAGAAATAAATGATTATCAGAAGATGAAAACAAGTGATTTATCTTTTGCGCTAACCCAATTATCAACTTACATTAAAGCGGGAATACCTCTAGTAGAGGCAGTAAAGATATTAGCTAAACAATCAACAAAAGCATCTAGCAAAAAGGCTTTTCAAAGATTAGTATATGAACTTTTAAAAGGAGAAAATCTATCTGATGCTATGATCAAACAAGATAAAGTCTTCCCTAAATTATTAATCAATATGGTAAAAACAGCTGAAATGACAGGGGACTTACCATCAATATTAGATGATATGGCAGATTATTATACTTCAATGGAAAGAACAAAAAAACAAATGATAAGTGCCATGACATATCCAGTGGTGGTATTAATTATAGCTTTTGGAGTATTGATATTTATGTTAACCTATTTAGTGCCACAATTTGCAAGTATGTTTGCAGAAAACGATGCAACACTTCCAGCTATAACTTTATTTATTTTAAATGCCAGTGATTTTATAAAAAATAATTATATATTTTTAATAATTGGTGCAATCCTTTTTATAGGTATATTTATATATTTATATAAGAATGTAGTAAGCTTTAGAACAGCTATTCAAATGCTATTAATGCACATACCAGTTGTAAAAGATATAATTATCTATAGTCAGGTAGCCACTTTTACCAAAACCTTTGCATCCTTAATAAATCATGGAGTTTTTATAACTGACAGTATGGAAATTTTATCAAGAATAACCAATAATGAAATTTATAAAAGAATTATTAATAAATCACTAAATAACTTAGGAAAAGGAGAAGCAATTTCAGAGTCATTTAGAGGAGAATGGGCCTTTCCAGTAGTCGCCTATGAAATGCTTGTAACAGGTGAAAATACTGGGCAATTAGGTCTAATGATGGAGAAAGTTGCTGATCACTTTCAAAACTTACATAAAACTATGATTGATCAAATGAAAAGTTTAATGGAACCCATAATGATTTGTTGCTTAGCAGCAATTGTTGGAGTGATTCTTCTATCAATCGTTGAACCAATGTTTAGTATCTATGGACAAATTAAATAGAGGAGGATAATTATGAATTTACTATATTTAATTCTCTTTTTTCTTCTAGGAGCAATAGTAGGATCAGTTTGTACAACTATCGGACTAAGGCTTCCTAATGAAGATGAAAAAATGTTTTCCAAAAATCATTGTGATATTTGTTATCATAAATTATCCTTTTTTGAAACTATACCAATAATATCGTATATATATTTAAAAGGTAAATGTAGATATTGTCATAAAAAGATTGATATAAAAAATATATTAATGGAACTCTTTACTGGTATTCTTTTTGTAACAGCATATTATACTTTTAACATGTCCTACGAATTATTCATTGCCTTAGGAATAATCACAGTGTTAATAATAGTAACTGTAAGTGATTTAACATATTTAATTATTCCAGATGAGGTATTAATCTTTTTTAGTGGCTATTTTATTATTATTCAGTATTTAAATTCAGGATTAAAAGTTGCACTAGAACACATATTTATTGGGCTATTTCTATTTACAATTATGTATACAATTATGATTTTGGGAGATAAAATCTTTAAAAGAGAAAGTTTAGGTGGGGGAGACGTAAAAATGATGTTCCTATTTGGATTAGTTTTAGATCCACTTTTAGGAACGCTAACTATCTTTATAGGAAGTCTATTAGCATTGCCAATATCATTACTATTACTTTATAAGAATAGAGAAAGCGTTATTCCATTTGGCCCCTTTTTACTACTAGCATTTACTCTTATTTATTTTATAAAAATAACACCAGGAATGATAATAAGTTTATTAAAATTATGAAAGCGAAGGCTTTCTTTTTTTGTGTTTTGAACAAATAATACATGGTGCATTTAACTTCAAAATTTGCATTAGTCAAGAAAAAGTAGACAATAAGATTATTTAATATAATATAAATTT
>CAOJYR010000017.1 GCA_948465965.1 uncultured Mycoplasmatota bacterium | reverse complement strand
TATGATATAGAATTAAAATATAATTAAAGTGGTGCGGTTGAAATTACAATAAAGAGAAAAATCTTGATTTTTCTTTTTCACTGCTTCCTTAATTGCCCAGTCAAAGTCTTTCTTCGTTACAAAGTCAGGCAATCTAATAAGGGAGATAAATTCAAAGTCCTCTTTATGTGTATAATCTATTTTCTCTTTTCCTTTTTGCCACCAAAATCCTTCAAGTGGTGGAACTAAATAAGAGAAATATCCCTCTATTTTATAAGGCGTTTTATAACTCATTTTTATTGTAAAAGCAATTGCATATAACAAGCTAATCGATTTTTTGTATTCACCATTTTCCTCATTTGGATTTCCCTTTCCTCTTACTGCAAGATAATTCATCTTAGGGATTGTTACTATACTTGGTTTATTTTTGGGTAAATAAAATTCTTTATATTCTTTTTTATAATCAAATGCCATATTTATACCTTCTTTCTTTTTTATTTTTACAAATCAAATAAAGATATTTGCGCACTTCCCTTCTTTACTTTATATGCTTTTATAATATCTTCCATTTTATATAGAATACCATACTTATTGCATTCATCTGTAAAGACCTTATACAATTTTTTATGATTTAGGCTCACGCAGTTATATTTGTTGCCATAGTTTTTTATATATATTAAATATTGGATACTATATAAATAATAAAAGCACCTGATTTCAACATGAGTTAATTTCAGATGCACACCCAAATTTAGGGGATAGCATTTGATTCGCAAAAATCAAATGTATCCTTTTTTATTTTATGCAAGTTGCCTTGACAAATACATAGTATCACAAAATATATTCTTTTACAAATAATCATAAATTAATTTTGATCAACTAGTGAGAATGCAATTCATTATTTAAGTTTTATTTGTTAGTAATTTTATTTTTTATTAAAGCTTTCCTTCCAAAATTTTCATCGTCTATATTTATAGAATCTTGCTCCTCTGCTAATTTTTCAAATAAATCTCTCGATTGTTCATTAGGAGTATAGGTGATTCTCTCTGCACCTTGTCTAATCATATCAAAAACACTAGCCAATAACACTTCAGTTCCTATACCCTGGTTTTGATAATGAATATGAGTTTTTATATATCCTATATGCCAATTACTAGAATCAACATTCTTATATGGGAGGTAATCATTTAATTTTGTTGCGTATAAATAAGATACTATTTTACCATTTTTAATGGCATATATAACTGTGTTAATCTTATGGTATGAAAAGAAACGTTCCCAATCCAGTATTTCTTCTAGATTATTTGAACTAGATATTTCCTTAAAACTATTTATAAAATACTCTTTTTCTTTAAAAAAGGCATCTCCATTTAGCTTTATAATTTGTATATCTTTATCTCTAACTAAAGTATTCATCAATAGTTCCTCCTAGAATACTATTTATCTTTCTTTGATAAATTCACATAATTTCCTATCGCAATGCAAAGCCAGGTACATCCTAAGATTAAATTTAATACCTCTTTTCCAATAAAATAGGATATAAAGAAACAAATAGAGGCTACAAAGGACAATATAGTTGCATATTTTATTTTATTCATATATACTTCTCCAATCTAGTTTATTTTTCTTTTTTTACTAGATATAATATTTGTAATGACAACAAATATTATTGTAAAAATAACAATAACTGCCATATTCAGTATAATTGGTTTTATTGTTTCTAAATTAAAACTTTCTATAGTCTTTAATAATTCATTTGTTTTTATAAACCAATAAGATGGTAAAATATGAGCTATAGTTAAAACAGAATTTGGAAGATATTCCATTGGAACAAAGGCTCCACATAGAAAGCTTGAGCCTAATGCTATAACATTCACAATTCCATTTATAGCGTTTTTATTACTAACTAAGTTTCCTAATAGAAATGCTAAAGTTAAGGCACATAAAGTAAATACAAATGAGTTTATAATATAGATTAATCCATGTAATGTAAACATTATATTTCCTAATAGTATGAAGCTTAATAATACATAAAATAACCATAAGACAATTGAAAACAAACTATTGGAAAGAAGTAGCTTTCTATTATACTCTTTATAGTTCATACTACTAATTATTGTTCTTTTTTGAATATGTTCATTTTTAAAACTTGATAAAATTAGGCAGATTACATAAATACATCCAGCTAAAAGACAGTAATTTGTAAAGTTATAGTAGAAAGTTGCTTTTTCTAGATGATCTGTATCTAGTTTTGAAGTGATTTCTACTTTTGCCTGTTTAGATAGTGTATCATCTATATTCTTTATTATTTTCTTTTCTGAGGATAAGTTTTTGTTATAAGTATTTGCTATTTTCATATATCGCTCTAACATCATTTCTGCAAGGGATGCTTGATAATCTCCAGTACTTTTCACTTCTATTTTGGGATTTTTATGATTTAGGAAATCTTCTCTAAAGTGATCTGGAATATAAATAATATAATTTACATCTCTATAAAACAAGGCATCATTTATTTTTTCTTCCTTATTTTCTATATCGATAATATTACTGTTTTTTTCTATATAATGAATTAAGTTTTTAGTAATTCCTTTTTCACAATCTTTATTTATGATTAATATATCAGGCTTACTAGCAGTAAAGTTTGTTGAGTTATCACTCGTTTGTATGTTAAACCCACCAAAGAATATTAAAAATACTGTATACATAATAATTGGAGTTTTACATTTATTTAATACTTTTAGGAATGTTCTAAATACTGTCATATTTTTGCCTCCTTAAACTAAACATAGAAATTGCTATCATAAGAAAAGCAAAAATAAGTAAGCTTACTACATTAAAATAAAACCTATCTAATGTATCATAATAATACAAGGAATAAAATCCATCTGTAATCATATTTGCAGGATTTAATTTATTTATAATAGGAATATTTTTATCTATAATATACTTCATCGTAATTCCCATCATTCCAGATAAGAAACATCCAAACATGGTTATGGATATAACAATACCCGTTTTTACGTTGTCATTTGCTTTAAAAAGACATGCTACTGCAACTCCAAGGGATAATCCAGCAAAGGATCCGACAGTGGCTAAAAGAATAACAAGTGCCAAATTATTTCCATAATCCACTTTAAGGGCAAAGATCGTATAAATAAACAGAAGAAAAATTCCAATTAATTGTGTGATGTAGCTTGCTAGAACACTACTTAGTATAAGTTTTCCTTTTGATGTAGGGGCTACAGATACCCTTTTTCCATTACTACTCATATTAGCTAAGTTTTGATTTATCGCAACCATTCCTAGTATTCCACCATATAAACAAGCCATCGCAATCAAAGTATAAAACTCTATCATAGTATAACTTAAATTATGACTTGTTATATTTTTGATATTGGCATCACTGTCTTTAGTTATTTCTAATACTTTGTTATAAATTTGGTCATAATCAATATTATAATTTTTCTTTTCTACTTCTTTTTTTATTTCTGATTGAGCTAGATTTTCAACAATTTTTTCAGTTTGTTTTATCTCTTCAGTTACATATTTTAAAATCGTTTCATTAATTCCACTTGTAGTAACTACTACTTTTGGAGTATCTTTCAATAATAAATAACCTGTAATTTTATTACTTTTGAGTAATTCTTTAGCTTCACTTTCTTCTACATACTTTGTATTAAACAATCTATCTTTATTTTTTTTATTGCTCAATTCTTTAAAAGATTCTTTGAATATTTCATTATTCTTAAACTCATCTGTTTCTACAATAGCTATATCTATAATATCTAATTTTTCACTTTTTTCAATATCGGAAAAAGCCATATTAAAAAATGTTCCTAATATAATTGGAAAGGCAAAAGTCCAAAATATTAACATTTTATTTCGAAAGAGAGTTTTTAGAGCATATTTAAAATTATGAATAAACATTAGTCACGTAATTCCTTACCAGTAAGTTCTAGAAAAACATCATTAAGCGTTGGTCTTTCTGAATAAATTTTATTATATTTAATATGCTCTTCTTTTAAATAATCTAACAATGTATCCAGATTATTTTTGCCTTTTTTATATCTAATGAACAAGATATTGTTATTATAAATTACTTCATCTACATTCTTAAATTTCTTTATTTCATCTATATATTTCTTATCTAAATCTATTGCTTCTACACTCACTTTTTCTTCAATACTTGCTAAAGCTTTTACTTCAGCATTTGTTCCACTAGCTATTATTTTACCTTTATCAAGAATAATTACTCTATCACAAAGAATTTCTACTTCTTCCATATAATGCGTCGTATAAATAATTGTCGCTCCCCTATCACGAAGCATCTTAATACCATCTAGTATATTATTTCTACTTTGAGGGTCCACCGCAACAGTTGGTTCATCTAAAAATATTAGTTTTGGTTTATGGGCAATTCCACAGGCAATATTTAACCTTCTTAAAAGACCACCTGATAGTTTTTTGGGAAAGAAATTTTTAAATTCTTCTAATCCTACTAACTGAATTGCCTCTTCAACATATTTTTTACGCACTCTTTTATCCTTTATATAAAGTCCACAGAAATAATCAATATTATCATATACTGATAACTCTTCAAATACTGCTACATCCTGAAAGACTACACCAATATCTTTTTTTATATCATAAGCATCTGGCTTCATCTCTTTACCAAATATTTTTATACTACCCTCACTAAAATTTAAAAGGGACAAAATACAATTAATTGTTGTTGATTTTCCACTTCCATTAGGACCTAATAATCCTAATATTTCACCTTCTTGCACTGCAAAAGATAAATTGTCTACCGCTTTTAATTCTTTGTACTCTTTTGTTAAATTTTTAACTTCAATAACATTTTTCATTACTTTCTCCTATTTTATTTTTCTTTTGGAGATTTTAAACTTTTTTCTACTTATAATTCTTGCTTATTAATCTGTTAATATAATTACTTTTTATCTCCCAAAGTAATTATAACATATCTTATATTATTTCTATACTATAGTAATTCTTTTTTATTATATCTAACAAGAGCAAGAATAAAAAACAAAGTAGATAAAATTACACTCATCACAATCATTACTGGATTAATAGAAGTGTTTAAAATAACGTGACGAATATCGGCTAATGTAAAGATAGAAATATACTTCAAAAATTCTACTTCTTTTGATAAAGAGGAAAGTGTATACAATATATAACTAATAAAAACCACGCCTAAACTCATACCTAATATTCTCTTATTCTTATGCGTGAAAGTGGATAATAATAAACAGAAGAAAAAGATTACTATGGAAGAAAATATAGGAGTAATACTAAGCAAAAAATATTGCTTATGATCAAACTTTCCACTAAAAGATAGACCAATATAATTAAAAATAGTAAGTAGGAAGATCATTAAAACTATATAAAATAATCCGCATAGCACTTTACTTATTACTATCTTATTTCTTGTAATAGGTAAGCTATTTAAATATTCAATTGTATGGTCACTTTCTTCTTTTAATAAAATAGTAGATCCCAATATAGAACAATAGCAACCAACTACTAATAAGACAAAAATGAATCCTTCTGTTTTTAACCATCCAAAGGCACTATCAATTGTAGATAAATCCATATTAAAAGCCTTTAGCATCTCACTAGGAAACATTTTCATCATCTCATCCATCATTTCAATATTATTACTATTTACAATGGATGGATAAACCAAAAAAACAACTAGAAACATTCCAATTAGAAGAACAGTCCAAATTATAAAACTTTTTAAATTTACTTTTAATTCCCTTTTTAACATATAATCACCTACTTATAATCATGTAAAAATAGATCTTCTAAAGTTGCTTCTTCTATCAGAAGTTTATCTATTTTATACTTTGTTAATTTATTTAGAAGAGTATTAAAATCTAGATAATTTTTAAACTTAATTGTATTTTCATCTTCAAAAATCGATTCAATTTTTAAATTTTCTTTTATTTTTTCTTTTTCTTTAGAAGAGATCGTAACAAAAACTAAGTTTTTCTTAGATAGTTCACTAATTGTTTCTATCTTTAAAAGTTTTCCATCTTTAATCATCCCTACTCGATCACAAATTTTAGAAACCTCATTTAGAATATGTGTAGAATAAAAGATCGTTGTCCCTCTTTTTTTCTCTTCTAAAAGCAATGTATAAAATTCCTGTTGCATAATTGGATCTAGTCCACTTGTTGCTTCATCTAAAATAATAAGTTTAGGTTCGTGCATAAAAGCTAGAATAATCCCTAACTTCTTTAAATTCCCAAGTGATAAGTCTTCTATTTTTTTCTTCTCATCCAACTGAAACCTTTTTACTAATTCACATCTTCTTTTATGAATATCTTTTTTATAAAATGTCTCATGATAATCGAGTATCTCTTTTGCAGTTAAATCATCGTATAAATAAATTTCACTAGGCAAATAACCAATTAACTCTTTAAAATCTGTATTATCCTTATCAAATGATTGCCCATTAATTAAAATTTCTCCAGATGTTTTACGAATAAGATGCATAATAGAACGGATTGCCGTTGACTTTCCCGCTCCATTAGGACCAATAAAGCCAAATATTTCACCAGATTGTAAGGATAAAGATAAATCCTTAACCCCTAATACTTTTCCATAATATTTCGTTAAATGTTTAATTTCTAAAACTGTACCCATTTTTTCCTCCTACGTAAATAGTATATCATAAGAAAAAAGACAAATTTTCTACATTTGTATAATTATTTTTTCTTTAATTTAACAGCTGTACCATAAGCAATGATTTCTGCAGCACCATTCATTACTGCAGATGATCCATATCTTATATTAATAATAGCATCTGCTCCCAAACTTTCGGCATCATCCACCATTCTTTTGGTGGCCATTTGTCTTGCGGTTTTCAACATCTCTGTATAACCTACGATTTCTCCTCCCACAATTGTTTTCATTCCTGCCATAAAGTCACGTCCAATATTTTTTGATTGAACGACTTGTCCTTTTACAACTCCTAATGCTTCAATGATTTCTTCTCCTGGTATATAATCAATATTTACTAGCTTCATCTTCTTCTCCTCCATTTATTTCTTTGATTCTAATCATTAAATTATAAATAATAGATACTATAGGTATTAGAAATATTAATATAAAAAACACATACAATATCCATGGCATCTTTTCAGCCTCTGTAAACTGAAAATAACTAATAATACTCGCTATAAATATAAAGAATAAACTAAAAATTAAACTTGATATTATAGCTCCATTTATTTTTTTCCTTTTATTTGTTTTCATATCTCTCATAGTAAATCCCTCTTTATTTAATCTATTTACTTCTTGTAGATATTTTGTAATATCTATTTTTTCATAAGATTCATTTGATTCAACAATTTCTAAGCACATATTTTTTATTTTTTGATAGTTTTTTTCTTCTGACTCTATTTTTTTAATCCTATCATTCATACATTCTGCTAACGATATTTTTCTGTCGTTTAGTAATTTTAATTCTCTAATAGATACATTTAATTCTCTTAAGAACTTGATTGTTTTTAGTTTCTTAATATCTTCTTTATTATAAATTCTATAGTCATTTTCACTATTTCTTTTAGGATTTAAAAGACCATTTTCTTCATAATAACGAATACTCTTTTTAGATAATCCAACAATATGTTCTACTTCGTTAATAAACATAAAATTCTCCTTTCTGATACAAATATAGACCTTACCCTAAGGTTAAGGTCAATACTAATTTATAATTTTTTTAATTTGTTTTTGTTAATATCTTCTATAATAGGTCTTTTTCTTTCTAAATAATTTCTATATTTTAACCATGCATTATAAAAATGTGTGTTTTCTTTATATAATTCAGATTCTATATAATTAAAGGCGTCTATAACATTATCTGTTACATAGTATGTTTTACTACTATTTGGATTAGTAGAGCCACCCATAAAAATATCTATTTTCTTTTTGCATAATAGTTAATCATTTCTAAGAATTATTTTTTTGTGCTATTAATTCACCTTTTCCATTTATAAGCATCTCCTGTAGAAGTGCACATAACTGAATAGAATAGGCGCTTTTTTTAGTATCATTCCATTCTTTTAGCTTCTTAAATAAAGTAGGATTTTCTACTCCTTCAAATCCATAGTGATTATCTGTATCTAATGGTACTGCATTTAAAAGAATTGCTGGGACAAACTTTGTGCTCAAAGGATCAATAGAAAATGGCAAATTGTCCACAAAAAATTTAATAGTACTGCAAACCAATTCTACATTTATTTCATTTTCATCTTTTGTAGTTCTAAATGGTTTAGTGGTAAATTTTTCCCATATATATTCCTTCATTTTCATAAATATGCCTTTTAATATAGTATATTTTTCTATTCTTGTCTATATTTTTTTGTATAACATTTTATTTCTTTTTTACTTACTTCAGAAATTATGCTGTCTCTAAATTGAAAGTTTAATTTTCCAATAATTTTAGGACTAATATTATTTTCAGAATAATGGCAAAGAACTATTTCTTTGATTCTATCTTCTTTTAATTTTTCTATCATACATTCTACGGATTTTAGTGCATAACCTTGTTTTCTTTTTGATGGTCTAATACCACAAGCAATATGACCGATTGTTTTCATTCCTAAGGGCTTTAAGTTATGCCTGATTTCACCCATTCCAATTAAATCTGCATCATCAAAAATAAAATAAAAATCAGAACTTTCGAAGTAGTCCACATCATCATCATAAATTTCACCTCTACTGTAGTCATCTACCATTTTTAAAACTGCATCATAATCTAATTCATCTACTGGATGATTGCAATCATAGTCTATTATACAAGGTACATAGGGTCCACCATACGCTTGCCATTCCTTTATCATCTCTATATATTTAAGTTTATGTTCGAATGTTGGTTTTACTAATTTTATCATTAAAATCTATCCTTTCTTTTTTATATTTCTTTTCTTTCAATAGGACAAGTAGTACATCTAAATGCTCCACCATCTTTAGCCGTTTGTGTTAGATCAATAGGTATTACATTCAAATTATACTTTTTTAATTTTTCCTCAATTCTTTTATGTATTGCGTTTATAATTATGGTTTGTGGGTCAATCACAAAAACATTAGTTGCAAGTTCAAATTGTTCTTGCTGGGTCACTTCAATTTTAGTGTATTTATCTAGTATTTTATAGGAATCACTTTCTAATCCATCTTTATATATTAGTGCTAAATTAGGATTTATGATTGTAAATACAACATCTAAATGAAGAAATTTGGGTTTTAATTTTAAAGGTATAATCGAATATTCTTCACCTAAAATACTCCTCAAAAATTCAACAGCATCCATAGTAGTTCTTTCACTAATTCCGACATAAATAATTTTATTATTTACTATTATATCTCCACCTTCTAAATAAACATTAGATGGTACTTTAATTATCTTATTTTGGTCTATTTGATTAATTATGTCATTCCAACCATTGATTGCTAATCTACGATTTTCTTTTTTCATACTTGATATAAAAAACTTGTCTCCAATAACAAATGCTAAATCCCTAGTAAACATTTGCCCTTTTGCACCCTTAACCTGCTCTGCTACTAATAAATTTATATCTTTCTTTTGTAGTTCATCCCAAAAAAGCTTTTGTTCTTCTAAAATTGCCTCTTTGGTCGGAACGCCTCCATTTTCGGCATAGTACTTAATTGTCTCATTATTAATTGCCAAATTCGAAGGATTAAAATAGGCTGCGCTTGATACTACAACAGTTTTTAATTTACTATATTCATCATTTATATTAACTTTCATATTTAATCCTTCTTTCTTTGCATTATCAAATCAGTGTAATACATTATTTCTTTATAAAATCTAAAACTACCACAAACTGTTATAACTTTCATTCCCACATAAATTTCTTTTCTGTTATTTTTTTCACTTTTATTATCAATATTATACTATAAAAGTAATTAAATATAAAACAAAAATGGAGCCATAAGGCTCCTTCAGGGGGCGAAATTTTTTCTTATCTTTTTTGCTTAAAACTTCACTTTTCCCTTATTTCTAGTTCAATTTTGCTTATTTTTAATTAATAATAATTAGAAAATTTTAATACCTAATTATTACCTGAAATTTATATTGTAATCTATTTAACTATTTTATGTTGTTCTTCATTCCAAGCAGGAGTACAAGACATAGAAACAACACAATAAGTTGAATCCCAGTAATATTTTTCATTTGAATCTATTAAAATAGAATCTCCTTTTTCAAACTCAATACAATCATTTTCAAAATATAATTTGCCATTTCCATCAAGGACATAAATTAACTCTTTACTAATAATATTTACACAAAAATCACTTTCTGGATACCTTCCTGTTATAGTTGCTATTCCTAAATCAATATCTTTATCATTAAATGAATATTCTAATGTTTTGCACTTATCACTATTAGCACCTTTAACAGCACTATTATTTTTTATAATTTGCATTTAATCATCTCACTTACTTAATTAATCGCGTTCTTGTACGCTTTTTATATCTTGTAATTCAAATCTATATTTTTGACCATTTTTATTTACTTCATCCATAAACATTTCATAAGGTCTACACCATAATCTATTGTCGCCATATAATGCTCTATATGCTACCATTTTTTCTGTTGTTTCACTATGATAAATTATATCCTCGACAATATAAAGATCTCCTTTATAATGTCTATAAACACCTTTTATTTTTAACTCTCTCATTCTTATTCACCTCTCATAAAATTATTTTACAACACTTTTTATATCTTGCAATTCAAATCTATATTTTTGTTTAACATCTGGATATTTTTCATGATCTACTTCACTCAAAAACATTTCTAAGGGTCTTATCCAAAGACTTCCATCTCCATACAATCTTCTATAAACAACATATTTTTCTTTTGTTTCAGAATGATTGGCAACATCAACAACTAAATAATAATCCCCCTTAAAATGTTTATAAATTCCATTGACTTTTAACTCATTCATAAAATTATTTCTCCTTTCAATTTCGTTCAATAATTATATCTGCTACATTTAAATTTAAATCAGAAAATATATTATCACAAATTATTTTAGCAACCTCATTAGGATTCATAAAAGTGCTTTGTTTTTCTTCTGTAACATAATCTCTACTATTTTTATAAAATTCAGTATTAATTCCTCCTGGATATACACCAATTACTTTTACTGATGTTCCTTTATATGCCACCTTTAAGCTCTCTGTATATCCCTTTTCTCCCCATTTAGTAGCACAATAAACAGATTCTTGTTTATTACCTCTTAAAGCTGCTGATGACATAATATTTACTATTTTTAAATCTTGTTCATTCTTAATCTTTAAAGTATTAGCAGAACATAGTATCATTCCTTGAAGCCCCTTAAAACATTTTTCTATATCTTCTTTATTATAATCAGCAGGTAACTTAAATGATGGTTCTCCTGCATTATTTATTAAATATTTTATATTTCCTAATTCAGATATTTCTTTAATAGATTGTTTAACAAATTGTTCATCAGAAACATCCCCAATAAATTCTTTATAATTTGTATTATTAATAGTAGATTTTTCTTTATCTAAATTACAAACTACTAAATCTTTATATAATGAATATTCAACAATTGCTTTTCCTAACCCATTAGAACCGCCTGTAACTATAATAATATCTTTCATATTGTTCCTCCTTCAATGAATTGTATTTATAAATTTATTTCTATTGTTTCTTCAATATCTAAAACTTTGTAATTAATATTGAATTTTCCAAAATTTTTCTTCATATATTCCAAATCAGTTGGGTATTTTTCATTATCCATATGAATTGGTAGTACTAACTTTGCTCCTAATTCTTGTGAAAATAAAGAAGCTTCAAATGCTGACATAGTTAGTCCATAGCCTGTAACAGGAAGAGCTACAACATCAGCTTTATAATCATTTTTAAAACAAATTGTATCGCTTGTAGTATATAATCTATATTTCCCATCATCTATTATATATCCAACATTTTCAAAAACTTGTCCACCATTTTTTAAAAGTGGATTATATCCATGAATTGCTTTAACTACTTCTATTTTGATACTATCAATAGTTAAAACATCATTTTCTTTTACAATGTTGAATTTAATTTCTGGATAAGTATCTTGTACTTCTTGAGTAGAATATATAGGTATATTTAAAGTTCCTATTAAATCACTTTTTATGTGGTCGCCATGTTTGTGAGTAATAAGAATTACATCAGCTTTTTTCCATTCTTCTAAAAATTCATCATGATATTTTAATCCACCTGCATCAATTAATATTTTTTTATTGTTTGTTTCAACCATTAAACATGATTGAGGGTATTTAGTTATTTTCATTAAAATTCCTCCTTATCCAATCATAAACTAAATTTCCAATCTCTTCTTCTTTATTTAAATAAAAATGATTAGCATTATCAATATACTTATAGTCAAAGTTGTCACAATTTATTGCTTTAGATTTTAATAAATCTAAATGCAAATAATTATCTGTCTCATCCGATCCTGAAAAAGTTAAAATAGGGATATTTATTGATTCAAATTGATACCAATTATTTGAATTTCCCATAACAGGTAAATTATCTAAATTGGAATCTTTATTAAACCAATTATAATATGTTTGAGAACTCATATACATATAATCCTCAACTAAGTTACTAACAAGTTTAGTTGGCTCATTTCTATCAATATTTTCTTTAGCTTCTATAATAAGTTCATTGTAATCTTTTTGACGATACAATTGAAGTCCTACCATATCAGGAGCACTTGCAAAGATTATTCCTAAAATATTCGGATGTTTTTTGTAATAGTAATAGATTAATTTATTGCAACCATAACTATGTCCCATTAGGATAAATCTTTTATATCCTAATTCTTTTGCTTTATTAATTGCCAAGTCAATATCATAAATACTATCTTCAAAAATTTCATACATACATCCACATCTCTTGTATGAACCATCTTTCATTAAAATATCATTTTCTATTGAATGACCTCTATTATGTTCATAAAGAAACCCTATGTTATTTTTAACTAGAATATTACCACAAACTGTAGCAAAATAGTTATCAATTATTGTTTGACACATCCCGTGAATAAATATTACACAAATATCTTTTTCTTCACTTTTAAAATGAACCATTGGTAATCTTAAACCATCTTCTGTATAAGCATTATTTATAAATTCAATATTATTCATTGTTATACTCTCCTTATCTATGACACTATGACATTAAAATATAGGTACCCCTTATCTATCTGTCATTTGTCATTTTCTAATAAACTATCTTCATCAGTATTATCAACTTTTTCATGTCTTAAAGTTCTTTGCAATTGATTTATAGTTTCATAAATAGTAAGAATTTGATAAAAATTATCTTCTTTTGTTTGTCTAACAATTTCTTTTTCTTCTCTAGCTTCTGTTATTAACGAACCAACAGTTTGATCTTCCACAAAAACACCTCGTATATTCATTATATACTATTTTGAACTTAAAAATAATAAATTTTCTTATTTTTGAACTTTTGTACAATTATATATTAACTAATATAATAAAATTATGTAATAATTATTATAGAGAGGTTCAAAAATAAACTAAACGATATTGTAAATACAATAAATAGACTTACTTAAATTGAATTAAATTATTTAAAAACCACCAATATGGGTAGTTATATGGGTGGTTGAAAGTTAAAATAATTGTTAAAATCCATATAAAATAAAGTATCCTAGCCTCTCGGCTAGGATTTCAGGGGGTTCGGTTGAATATACTCTCACATTTAAACACCGTGAGAGATATCGGCGTGATATGTATCACGCATCTTAATAATAAATGATATTTTGTAAAAAGTCAATCACTTCGATAAATTTATTTTTTTGTTTACACTTATAATTTTATTTCGTAGTCATATGATAGTACTTTCATATTTATACTTTCTAAAAATTTTATAGCTTCATCATTAAAATTATAAGCCTTTATGATTATTCTATTTACCCTTCTTTTCTTGGCATATTTTAATAATTCTTCATATAGTTTCGTCGCAATTTTTTGTCTTCTAAATTCCTCTTTTACTATTAATCTTTCTATTGATAGAAGACTTTCATAATTATTAAATCTTTGTCCACTAGTATTTGTGAATTTTGCTTCAATTAGTCCTAGAATTTCATTATCAAATTCATAAACTAAGCATAAACTATCATTTTTCTTTTGACTAAGTTCAAAAAACTCGCTTTGTGTATATGTTGCGACATCTATAAAAATATCTTTTCTGTTTTTATAATATATTTTTTGGAAACTATTTGCTAATAATCTTAATTTTGAGTAATCTTTAACTTCAATTTCTCTTATAATTCCATTTTTTGGATCATCTTTTTGACTTATGGTTATTAGAGGTACTAATACTTCTTCTTCTGTTAAGCCAGCATGATGGGATTTAAATACTATATTATCTTCTTTATATTCATCATAATTTATATATTTATTTCCTATTCCTATCGCCATAAAGTCACCTAAGGCATCACTGAAGTATTTATTTTCTTTTCCCTCTCCAAATAATTTTTGTGTTTTTACCTCTTCCTTTGTATATAACTTGAAATCTTCACTAAAATATTTATTAAATAACTTTTTAAATTCTTCTTGCTTATCCTGTTTTATTTTAAATGATACTGCTCGTGGTTCTAATGAAGTTGTTCTCTCTAAAAGATTAAATATATCTGGGTATTCTTTTAAAATTATTGGTGATGACTCAATATGACCATGATCTGCTGTTACCATTAGAAGGGTGTTTTTTAATTCATCTTTTAGGCTTTCTACTTCAGCATTAATTGTTGTAATTAATTTTTTTACTTCTTCATTTTTAATTGAATATTCATGAAGACTATAGTCAGGTTCTTCTACATAGGCATAGATAAATTTTTTACTTTTTATTTTTGTTAAATTAATAATTTGATTGTATAACTTTTCCCTTGTTTCATAACTGCCTAATCCGAAAGGAAATAATCCATAGGCGCTATATTCTGTTTCTTTATTAATCTTTTCTATTATAGATTGATATTTTAGTTTTTCACCAGCAACATTATAATCTTCTATTGCTTTATTTGTATCCTTTTCTGTATTTTTAAATAGCGCTACTGTTTTATCAAGATCTTTAAAATACATATGCCAACCTAAAAACCCGTGTTCTACTGGATTTAGGCCGCTAAGAATAGAACTTGTTGCTGCTGTTGTAGTTGCTGGAAAAACTGAAGTTATATCTTTTATTTTGTTCATTTTTAAAATACTGTTCTTATCTAAAACTTCATCTATTATCTTTGAACCTAGGCCATCATAAACTAGAATAATTATATTTTCATAATCATTATTTAATAGTTCATCTATCTCTTTTAATGTGGGATGGTTGATGTCTAGCCCAAAATGTTTTAATATTGAATTGCTTAAATTTGTTAAACAATTATTATAATCAGGGAAAATAATTTTCATAGATCCTCCTTTTGGTCTTGTTTATTTTATTGTATCATAAGTTTACTTTTTTTAATACTTTTGGATCTTTCTTTTTGTTCTTAAATAGGTATTTTCCTAATACAAGTATTGATTCTTCTATTGAAGGATTTTCGATTTCTTCATATATTTCTGTATATAAATCTATATCAATTTCTTCTAATGTTTTATTCATATGAAAATTTTCTATTTCTTTTTTAAATCTTATTAGACCAACCTCATAAAAGAAGTGAGCATATTCCATGTAGTAAGATGGAATTGCTTCTAGAATCTCCTGTTCTTCTTTGTTATTCATTAAGTCTTCTACTACATCATCTACTATATCAACAAAATATTTTGCCCCTTTTGTTGAATTGTCAAAACCCAGTTTTTTTAATATTTCTTTTTGTTCTTTTGTCATCATCTATCTCCTTTTTATTTTCAAATTAATGGTCAAAAAAAGTACGTATTCACTATTTTTAATAACTACGTACTTCTTTTTATTCTATTTTATTTTTAATTATCCATTTGTAATGGATTCAATTAATTTTCTTTTTAAATCCTCTTTATCTGTTTCTTTATTTAATAAATATTCTTTAGAATCTTTTTTAGCTTGTAGTAATATCTTGTAATCTGATTTTATACTAGCTATTTTAAAAGCCATATCCCCACTTTGTTTCGTTCCAAATAAATCACCATGACCTCTTAGTTTAAAATCTTCTTCACTTATTTCAAATCCATCATCCACACGTTCCATAATCTTTAGTCTTTCAGCATCACTATCACTAATTAAGATACATTGGGATTTTGATGTTCCTCTTCCAACACGTCCTCGTAATTGATGAAGTGTTGAAAGACCAAACCGATCAGCATCAAAGATTACCATTGTAGTCGCATTAGGAACATCTACTCCTACTTCAATTACAGTTGTGGAAATTAAAATTTGAATTTCATTTTCCTTAAACTTACTCATAATCATATCTTTCGCGGCACTTGCCATTTTTCCATGAACGATATCAATATTATATTTATCCTTAAAGGCTAGTTTCATTTGATCTTTTAACTTACATACTGTTGTTAAATCTGAATTTTCACTTTCCTCTATTAGTGGTGCGATAACATATACTTGATGGTCTTGTTTTAATTCCTTATACATCATTTCTAAAACGTCTTTTATCTCACTATTTTTTTTAACAAATGTATCTATTTTTTGTCTTCCTTTTGGTCTTTGCTTGATTGTTGATACATCCATATCACCAAAAATAGTTAAAGCATAGGTTCTAGGAATCGGTGTTGCACTCATATATAAAACATCGGGTTTTTTTCCTTTGTTTTGTAAATTAGCACGCTGATGAACTCCAAAACGATGTTGTTCATCAGTGATAACTAATCCTAAGTTATTATATTCAACTTCCTCTTGAATTAGAGCATGTGTTCCAACAATCATACTTATATTACCATTTTTTAAATCCTCATAAATTTTCTGTTTATCTTTTTTAGAGGTTGATCCTGTTAACAATTCAATATTCACATCAGTATCTTTTAGAAAGTTTTTTAAATTGTTAAAGTGTTGTGTAGCCAATATTTCTGTTGGAGCCATTAAGGCGCTTTGGTAACCACTTAAGTGATTTGCTACCATCGCAACAAATGAAACTATTGTTTTTCCACTTCCGACATCTCCTTGCAAAAGACGATTCATTCTATGTGATGCTTCTAAGTCATTTACTATTTCATCAATTGCTTTTTTCTGGTCATCTGTTAATTTAAAAGGAATATTTTTTATAAATTTATTTAACATATTTTTATCTATTTGACGTTCTAAGCCTTGATTTTTTTTCTTGTTTTGTATTTTTAAATAATTAATTTTAAACATAAAAGCAAATAATTCTTCGTACTTTAATCTTACAGTTACCTCTTTTAATTTCTCTTCAGTTGATGGATTGTGAATCAAATTAAGGGACGTTTTTTTATTAGAAAAGTTGTATTTTTCTAGATATTCTTTTGGAATATAATCTGGAATTTCTTTTCCATGCATTAATAAGGCCATATTAATATAAGTAGATAAATTCTTATTGGTTAGACCATTGGTACAATGATATACAGGTTCTATTTTCATTTTATTTGAAAGTGTTTCTAATTTGATATCAGCGGCAGTTATAATATTTTTTGTTTTATCTAGTTTTCCAATTACAGTAACGCCAGTTCCTACTGTCAATTGATTTTTTAGAAAAGCTCTATTAAAGATAGATACACCTACTACACCTGATGGCGTTACTAGGCGAAAGTTCATTTTATTTAGTCCTGCTTTAAAGCGCATTAAAATAGGTATACTTTCTACCCGACCATCAATGATTATTTTTTCTCCATCTCCCACTTCAGATAATTCATTTCTTTTTAATATTTCATATCTAAATGGATAGTGTGTTACTAAATCTTCTATTGTATAAATATTAATTTTATTTAATAGAGAAAGAGATTTAGGACCTATACCTTTAACATCTTTTAACTCTGCCACTATATCACTTCCTTCTTGGCATATTGTATCATATTTTGACTTTTTTTTCAAAACAAAATAGTCCATTTTTGTTTTTTTCATTTTTTCCTAATTTTTTTGCATTTTTTTGTTGACAAATTAGACACTTTCGGTTAGTATAGGAACTACCAATTCGGTATTAGGCGAATTGGTCGCTAGTATCACACTAGCCAACCCCTTTTTATTCTTTTTTGAGGTTGCCCTCAGGGGGTGCAACCTCTTAGATTAAAATCAAAAGAAGACATTTGCCGATGTCTTCTTTTTTTATATATTAATTGTTTTTTCTATCTTCTAGAGATTTATAAAATTCATATCTTTCTTCTGCATTTTCCTTATTTTCATCTAACAATTGTTTATGATTTTTAGATATTTTCTTTAATGCACTATACCTATCTTCCCCTGTTAAGAATTCCTCATATTTAGAGAAATCCGCTTTACTATCCAGTTTAAATTCCTTTGTTGTTGGATTGTAGTGGAAAATTGGGAAATATCCAGACTGTGTTGCGATTTTTTCTTCATTAATGCTGTTTTTCATTCCTTTAATTATACCTTGTGCAATACATGGGGCATAAGCAATAATGATTGATGGTCCATCATAGTTTTCTGCTTCTTTTAATACTTTAATTGCTTGCGCAGGATTAGCACCTAATGAGATTGTTCCTACATAAACATGTGGATAAGTAAGGGCTATTCTTGCAAGATCTTTTTTTGCTATTTCCTTTCCGGATGATGCAAATTTAGCAACCGCTCCTACTCTTGTTGATTTCGAGGCTTGTCCACCAGTATTTGAATACACTTCTGTATCTAGTACCAATATATTTACATTTTCTTTGTTTGCTAGAACATGATCTATTCCATTATAGCCAATATCATAGGCCCAACCATCTCCACCTATCATCCAAATTGACTTCGGTTTGATAAAATTTTTCAATTTTAAAAGTTCAGGTATTTTTGTCTCATCAATTACTTCTAATAAATTCTTAGCAGTTTCATCTGTTATGTTTTTAGTATATTCTTTATAAATATCTTTTTCACTCTTTTTTACATCTTTGATATTATTGTTAATTAAAGTTATAATTCTATTTTTTATAGTATTATCTGCTATTTTCATACCAAATCCATACTCAGCATTATCTTCAAATAAAGAGTTAGCCCAGGCAACTGTGTATGGCATTGATGGAACACTTGCTCCATAGATAGATGAACAACCTGTAGCGTTAGCAATTACCATTTTATCCCCAAATAATTGTGTTAAAAGTTTTAAGTATGGTGTTTCTCCACAACCAGCACAAGCTCCAGAAAATTCAAATTTTGGTGTTTTAAATTGGCTTCCTTTTACTGTATTCGTTGGCATTACATCTTTTTCTTTTACTTCATTAAATAAATATTTATACTCTTCTTCTTTTTTATCTTTTTCAAGAGATTCTTTTGCCTTCATAATGATAGCTTTAGCACCTTTTTTACCAGGACATATTTCTTCACAAAGTCCACAACCAGTACAATCAGGTAGACTAATTCCAATTGTGAATTTTAAATTTTCATCTTTTATATTGGCGGGTAATAAATTCCTAGATACTGACTCTGGTGCATCTATTTGTTCTTTTTCATTTAAAAGAAATGGTCTTATTACAGCATGTGGACATACCAAGGAACATAAATTACATGAAATGCAATTTTCACTTATAAAGCAAGGTGCTGTATCTGATGTATTTCTTTTTTCATATTTTGTAGTTCCAGTTTCAAAAGTACCATCTGGCATTTTTACAAAACTACTTACAGGGAGTTTATCTCCTTCCATACTACTAATTATTTCAAACATATTCTTTTTCTTTGGAAGTTCAATCACATAGTCTACTACTGGTAATTTTACTAGAGTCATACTATTTAGACATTCATCTATTGCTTTTTTGTTCTTATCAATAATATTTCCACTTTTATTTGAAAATTTAGCAGCAATATTTTCTTTAATTTTTTGTACCGTAAAATCAAAGTCCATGATTTTTCCTAGTTTAAAAATTAATGTTTCCATGATTGCACTTATTTTTCCTGGTATTCCAGATTCTTTCGCTATTTTATCTGCATCAACTATATAGAATTTAACTTTTCTTGATTCAATAATTTTTTTATCATGAACTGTCATCTCATTTAATATTTGGTCTTTTGTTTTGGAAGTATTTAACAAGAATATACCATTCTTTTTTATTCTGTCTAACATCTTTAACTTCTTTAGATATGACTCTTTTGTACAAACTACTAGAGAGGCCTTTTCAACATAGTAAGCTGATTTTATTGGATTTTTTCCAAATCTTAAATGGGATATAGTTACTCCACCTGATTTTTTAGAATCATATTGGAAATATCCTTGTACATAGGCTCTTGTATAGGTTCCAGTTATTTTCATGATATCCTTTGAAGCACTAACCATTCCATCACTACCATAACCATATACTAAAAATTCAATATCGTCTTTAGGTAGGCGGAAGTTTTCATCATATTTTATAGAAAGATTCGTAACGTCATCTTCTATACCAACTGTGAAATTTGTATGAGCATCACGTCCATCTAAAAAGTCAAATACACCTTTTATCATGGCTGGTGTTGTATTTTTGCTAGAAAGTCCATATCTACCACCGATTACTGATACTTTTCCTTCTGCTTCTTTGATGGTTTTTATAACGTCTAAAAATAATGGTTCTCCAGCTGATCCTGGTTCTTTTGTACGATCTAGGACAGCTATTTTCTTCACTGATTTTGGTAGTGCTCTTAAAAAATATTTACTACTGAATGGTCTATAAAGGTGTACTTCTAAAAGACCTACTTTTTCATTCTTTACTTTTGTTAGATATTCTACGGTTTCTTTTATCGTTTCACAAACAGATCCCATCGCAACAATAACTTTGGTTGCTACTTCACTTCCATAATAGTTAAATGGTGCATAATTTTCACCAGTTATTTTATTTATTTCTTGCATATATTCATTTACAATATCCGGAACTTTATCATAATACTCATTTCTAACTTCTGTTGCTTGAAAGTAAATATCTTCATTTTGTGCTGTTCCTCTTATAACTGGGGTATCTGGATTTAAGGCTCTATTTCTAAATTCTGTTAGAGCCTTTTCATCAATTAATTCTTTTAATTTATCTGTATCGATGGCTTCTACTTTCTGTAATTCATGGCTGGTTCTAAATCCATCAAAGAAATTAAGAAATGGGACACGTCCTTTGATCGCTGCAAGATGAGCTACTCCTGTTAAATCCATTACTTGTTGTACTGATGAAGAAGCTAACATAGCAAAACCTGTTGCACGAGTAGCATAAATGTCTTGATGATCTCCAAAGATTGATAGAGCATGAGTTGCTATACTTCTTGCCGCAACATTAATAACACATGGAAGTAATTCTCCAGCAATTTTATACATGTTCGGAATCATTAAAAGAAGTCCTTGACTGGCAGTATAAGTTGTGGTTAGACATCCCGCTTGAAGAGAACCATGGACCATTCCAGCTGCACCTAGTTCTGATTCCATCTCTACAACTTTTACTGGAATACCAAAATAATTTTTCTTGCCCTCACTACTCCATTTATCAGTTAATTCTGCCATAGGAGATGCTGGTGTTATTGGGTAAATTCCCGCAACATCAGTAAAATTATATGATACATAACTACAAGCTTCATTTCCATCCATTATTTTTTTCATTTGTCTTTCCTCCTGTTACTATTATAATTATATAGCAAATTTTCAAATAATAAAAGAATTAACTAAATTATTGTTAACTCCTTATAAGAAATATACTATGTTTTTTATTCTTTATTATCATTACTTTCTACCTAAATTAATCTTTTATACCTGGACAGCTAAGTTGAACTTCATAGGTATACTTATCAGCTGAAATTCTTGTTACTTTTATTTTCGTGTCATTATAATCACATTTCTTTTTACTGTAGTCTACTACTTCTGATAAATACTTATATTTTATTAAAGTTTGAATAGGTATTTCTCTTCCCTCATTCTTCTTTGCAGGAAGTAATGTTCTATGATCTCCATAATAACTTTTAGATGCAGAGATGATAGTACTTCTTAGTGAGCTATAGTATTTTTGTTTTGCATTATTTAATATTCTTGAAACAGACATTACTGCTATACCTGACATAATTCCAATTATAGCTATTGTCGCTAGTAACTCTACTAATGTAAATCCTTTATTATTTCTCATTACTATTCCTCCTATTTTAAGTATAACATTTTTATAGATTGTGGACCATTACTTAATATAGTTTGCATATTCATTTAGGGTTGTATTTCTATTTAGACTTATTCTTGGAATTGTGTATTTATTAATACCTGGGGTTACTTTTTTCATTCCTCCAATATAGGCAGTTTTAAATCCCACTTCTTTTAATATTTCTATAGCATAGTTATTAAACTCATAAAATGGAAAACAGAATGCTTCGGTCCCATCTAGTTTTTCTCTACTCGTTTTTAAATCAGCTAGTAGTGTTTCTTTCTCTAAGCATTTGATGGGCCCTCCTTGACCACCGGGACATTTACCTGGAATATGTAAATCATTTGAATGGGAAGCTATTTCTAAATAATTTGATGCAAATTTTTCTTTTTCATACCAGCCAGTTATTAGAAAAAGTGTAGCATTTATTTTATATTCTTCTAATAAAGGAATAAAATTTTCTGCACGTGAACCATCATCTATCGTTATCAAAATACTCTTTTCTGGAAGCCTAACTTTACTATCTATAAACCACTCCATTTCCTTTGTGGTTAAAGTGAAATAATTGTTTTCTTTTAAATAGTTGAAGTGTTCCTTAATTTGATTTTCACTGTGACAGATACTTTCATTGCAACTATCGTCTCCATTTAAATAAATAAAGTGATAGGCAGTAGTTGCGATAGAGGTAGCTGCTTGTGAATTATTATTTTCTTTTGGATAGATCTTTTCTATATCCTCATTTTTAATAAGATACAGTTCATCATTATATTCAACATAGCTTCCTATATCCTCTTTTCTAATAATAGGTAGATCTAGTGATTTATTTAATGTGTAAGCTACTTTATCATTTTGATACAGATTCACTTTTTCTTTAGTAAGGACATTTTCATTAAATGGTAAATAGTTTTTATATCTATGATCTTTTTCTTCTATACTATCTATCTTTTTTAAATCCTTATATTTTATATAATAATTAAGACCTTCTATTTTAAAATATTTGGTATCTTTTGTTATTTTTTCGGGTATTAATGTTAATTGTTCTCCTTTTGTAACCTTTCCAATTTCTTTATATTTCTTTTTTTCTTGTTCATATAATTTTGTATCTTTAACTACTTCTACATAATTATTATAGTGCGATTTAATTTCTTTTAATAGTGCTTGTTCTTGTTCCATTTTCTTTTTTTCTTGTTGTTTTTGTTGATAAAAGAAAAAAGAACCTATTGTAAGCATAATAACTGAAATTGATAAAATTATTATTACTACCTTAGTTTTCTTTTTCATAATTTTTCTCCTTATTTAGTAGGCACTTGTTTATTTTGTTTATTTGTTACAATCCAGGCATTAGAGACAGTTCTTCCCCCATATTCTTTTCCTGCTGATGGACGATTATAAAGTTTGCCATTCACTGACATGGTTGAAGATGCTCCACCATCCATATTAGCGGCATTGTAGGCCTTATATCTAAGAAGCACTTCTATTACATCGTTCATAGTAGCACCGACGCTATAACCTGGAAGGCGTCCTTCTATGATTAAGAACAGAACAATTCCATCTTTTCTTTGTGCTATAACTGTTCTTGGAGCTGTCCCCCAACCTCCATCACCATGGATTTTTGTTACTTTACCATTCACTATTAAATTAGGGCCAAATTCTACAGCATCCTCCATACCATCTTTAATAGCCTCTTCTGCTGGTTTATCGGTTAAATACATTTTATTGTCTTTGGTGAACCCTACTAATTGACCACTGCCTCCTGAGTGTTGCCAAATATGCTTTCCATTTTTAATTATTGAGCCATATGGAATAGATCCATTTCCCCAACCATCTAAATCTTCAAAACCTCCCCCATTAACGCCAACAAGTCCACCATTTTCTTTACAAAGCGTATTCACTGAGGCTCCAGCTTTGCCAAGTTTTTTTGAAACAGCAAGTTCTACATCTGCAGGATCATAAATTACTGTTAAATATCCTTTATATTTCTTTTCTTCTAAGCGGATTATTTTATAGACTTCATTCCCCTCATCTCTTGTGAATAATTCTTTTTCGTATTTTGAGGTATAATGCTTTTTTTCTTTGTTATCCCCTATAACAATATCATCTAAATTTATCTTTTCAGTTGGTTGTTCTATATAGTTTTCACTCATTACTTTATTTACTGTATCTTCACTATAAAGTGTATATGCTAAATATTTATGTGACATAGTAGTCATAGCAGTTGGAATCCAAAAACTTTTAAACTCACTTGTATTCATTACCACTAGTCCTATTACTACTACTATATCCATTACTACTGTTAAAACTGTAAATTTATTTATCTTTAATTTAAATTTCTTCTTCATATTCTTACTCCACTACATAAGGATTTTCTATAGTTCCATCACCTGATTTAATTAAATTTCTCTTAATTGATATTGTTGGAACTACATGTTTTACTTCGGTTACTTTTTCTTCTTCTAACAGACCTAAATTATTATAAACATAGGCTATGCTTCCTACAGTTGAAGTTGTATTTATAAAGTAATAATCATTTAGTAATGTATTTGTATTATAATCAAATATATTTAAAAGCCCCACCTTATTATTTATACTGTTATTATAAATATTTAAATATTTTAGACCTGTTTCATTACTTACTTCTCCTGTATAGAATGTTGACTCACTTAATAAAGTATTATAGGATAGACTACTATAATAGTTTTTATTTAAATAATAGGCAACATTATAACGATCTAGAGGGTTAAATTCTGACGTTGTTTTACTATAGTTATATAGTAATTCACCCGTTTTATCTTGTATATAACCACTTAAGGATAATTTTAAGATATCATTTTTATCTTGATATACTTTCCATATATCATTCCCTAGTTTTACGTATTGATCTATGTAGTTTGTTTTTCCTTCTTGATCAATAATATATGGGTTGTCAATAGTTCCATCTCCACTTATAGTTTTAATATCCTTTTTTAAAGTTACTACTGCTCTTATTCCAAAGGATTCGTAGTTTGCTCCACTTTCTACATTACCATCTTCATCTACATAAAGGTTCATATTCTCTTTGTCATGACCAATAAGCCAAAAATATTTATTATTGTTTAAATAACTATTCTTTCCGGATGCTTTTATATAGTCATTAATAGTTAGTGTGGTTATATGATCTTGATATTCTTTTTTTCCTTCTTTTACCTTCTCATCTAATAGATTATCTTCACTGTATTTTGTTCTTGTTAGAAATTGTTTTGTCTCAGGAATTGTATCATAATAAATACCACTATACTCATTTTCAGTCTTTGTTAGCCAAATATTAAGATTTGAATTTTTATAAGCTGTATCATCTCCCCACATAAAAATAGAAGCATTGTCTTCACTTATTAATTTAGTGGTATTGTCATTGTTTATTCTTATTATTCTAAAGTATCTATTAGCAAACTTGACATAATTGTTTTCCACTTTTCCTTTAAAGTAATAACCATCTTTATCTTGATGTAAGCCAGTTTCTTCTTTCGTAACTTTATTATTTGCCAGTATGTTTCCTGCTAAGGTTATTGATTCTTTCTTTAATTTTGTATTTTGTTTACTATAGTAGTAAAAGCTTCTTGTACCAAAATATATACCTATACAAATCACTATTATTAAACTTAATAGGATAAAGATAAATTCTTTTTTATTTAAACTCTTTTTTGCTTTTTTCTTTTTCTTTGCCATATGGTTATTCCTACTTTCTTATAAATTATATCAAAGTTCCTATATTCTTTCAAGAAAAAAATCAGATTAAGACTTGAAATAGCTTATCTGATTTTCATTTGTTTTTCTTTTGAATCTATGAGGCTTTTTTAGGACATTTTTTAGGACACTTTGTACATCCTTTAGGGCATGTTAACTCACCATTAAGCGCATTCTTTTGGCACTTACAACTTGAAATATAGTTATTTTGATTATTTTCTATATTGTTTTTTGCTTCTTCTACATTGTTCCAACAATTACTAACAGTAAAATTATCTCCCATTATGGACATTGTTAAATTTATAACAAATGGTAAAAAGAATAAAATTGCTGTAGCTATCAAACAATTAAATAATCCTTTTTTCGATTTTTTGTCATCTGGATTGGCCATTAATTTTGAAAAGTTTAAAGTCAGTGCTATAAGGGTTAAAATTGGGCCTACTATTTGGATTATGTTAAGGCCTGTTTTCATTATACTTAATATATTGACTAATATTGGTGAACTACATGTAGTTACTGTATCTAAGGTATATATCATTGTTACATCTCCTTTAATTTTATACATTCCTATTTATAATTGTTGTTGATTCTTTTTCTTTTATTATAACATTTTTTTACTATTTGACAATCCAAAAGGTTGACATATCTCTTAATCCATTCGTTCCACCTGCGACTGGTGTATTAATAATTTTGTTTTTTATTACTAATTCAGTTGAAGACCCTCCATCTAAATTGGCGGCATTATATGCACCATAGTTTTCCATTATTTCTGTCAAATCTGTCATATCTGCACCAATACTTGTTGGAATTCTACCATTTATTACTAACATTAAAACAATTCCATCTCGTCTTTGTCCTATGGCTGTTCTTGGAGCTATTCCCCAGCCACCATTCCCTTTTACGAAGGAACTTTTCCCATTTACAATTAAGAATGGGCCAAATTCTATTGCATCGCGGTATCCTATATTTAAGGCCTCTTGTTTTGACATTTTTCCTAAAACGAATTTATTGTCTTTCGTAAATCCTATGAAGCCTCCTCCCATGGCAGCATCTTGGAACTCACTTACAACATTTCCATTTTGAATCACTGTTCCATGAGGTATGCCACCATTAGAGTTCCAATTTGGATCATAAAATCCTCCACCATTGATTGCAATAATTGCTTTTTCTCGTTCTACTATTTCTAAGATTGATTCTCCTTTTTCTCCTAAGTATTTTGTTGTTGCTAATGACACTCTTCCAGGATCATAGACTACTACTAAAAATCCTTGATAGCTTTTTCCAGCCACATTGATTACTTTATATAAGTCATTTCCTTTGTCTTTCGTTAAGACTTCTTTTTCATATTTGTTTTTAAAAATGGTCATGGCATTACTGTATTTTTTAAATTTTATTAGGTCGGGATTTGTAGACTCATTTACCTCTATAATACTATTTTCTTCTAACACTTTTTGAATGGTTTCATCACTATAGAAAAAAGTGGCTAAATATTGGTGAGACATCGTTGTCATAGCACTTGTAATCCAAAAATTTCTAAAACCACTCCAAGGTCCATAAAATAGGAATAAAAAAACGCACAAGAAAAATGTTATAATGCTTGAGGTTACAATTATAAGTTTCTTTTTTACACTTAATTTCTTTTTTGCTTTTTTATTTCCTGTTTGTATTTCTTCTTTCATTTTATACTCCATCTTTTCCTAAATATTTTTTATCTTTATTATAGTCAATGAATTTTTTATTATGCTGATATTCGCTTAATATATTTTCTTTGTTTTCTTGCTGCTTGTTATATGACTTTATATTGTCATTAATTTGTGTTACATCATATACAAAACAATTTACGACTTGCTCATATAGCTCTTTATAATCACTACATTTAGTATTTGTTTTAGCACTTGAATAATACACATTCTTACAATATTTATCTAATTCTTTTACTGCTTTAGTTGTATCATCAACTAAGGATTCATACTCTTTTAATTTTTCATAATAGTCATTGATATTTTCTCTTATCGTATCATAATACATTTCAGAAAAAACATTCATATATAAATTATCACGCATCATATTAAATTTATTGCTAGCTTCTAAAAAGTTGCCATATTCTTTATTTGTTAGTATCATTCTTGCATTCGTAGCTGTCTTATCTTTTTTAAAACTTATAACTAAGTTACCGATAAGCCCAGATAGTATTAATGATATTCCCGCAATAAGCATTACTATTACTTTTTTATTTTTCATATGATCACCTATTATTTCTTCTATAAATATAGCAGATTTTTTAACTTATGTATATATCTTCAAAAAAAAGAACTCGATTAGTTCTTGTTTGACTTTTCTGTTTCTTTCACGATATAGATTGGTCTTTTCTTTGTTTCTAAATACGTTTTCGATAAGTAAGCTCCTAAGACTCCCATACAAAATAGTTGTATTCCGCTTAGGAAAAATAGAATACATACCATTGATGGCCAACCTCCAACAGCATCTCCCCAGACAATTGTTTTTACTATAATTACAATTATTGCGATAAATGAAATTACACAGAATAGTATTCCTATTAAAACTGATAGCATCAATGGCATTGTTGAAAATGCTATTATTCCATCTAGCGCATATATTAATAGTTTCCAAAAACTCCATTTTGTCTCTCCTGCTACTCTTTCTACATTTTCATACTCTAACCATTTTGTTTTATATCCAACAAAGCTAAATAATCCTTTTGAATAGCGATTATACTCTTTCATTTCTAGAATAGAATTTACCATTTGTCTTGTCATTAGACGATAATCTCTTGCTCCATCTACCATTTCTGTTTTGCTGATTTTGTTTATTAATTTATAAAAACATCTAGCAAAGAAACTTCTTATTGGTGGTTCTCCCTTTCTTGTTACTCTTCTTGTTCCTACACAATCATAATCTTCTTTTGTAATTAAATCATACATTTCTTTTAACAAAGCTGGTGGATCTTGTAGGTCTGCATCCATTAATGTTACATAATCTCCTTTCGCGTTTTCAAGCCCAGCATACATAGCCGCTTCTTTTCCAAAGTTTCTAGAGAATGATATATATCTTACTCTTTTATCTTTCTTTGATAAACCTCTTAATATTTCAAGGGTTTTATCCATTGATCCATCGTTTATAAATAAAAATTCAAACTCTACCTTTTCTTTTTTAAAGCTTTCTGCAACTTTTTTTATTTCCTCATAAAAAATTGGAAGTGACTCTTCTTCATTATAGCAGGGAACAATTACTGTTAATAAGCTCATTCTTTTACCTCCCTCTTGAAAATAAATAATTTACTGAAAATATAGTTTGCTATGATTACTACGATATTCATTAGTATTTTTGCAATCATTTTTCCCATGCTCATTAGACTAATACAAACATACATTCCAAGCATATCTATTCCAAGTGATAATAATCTAAAGAAGATGAATGATACCATTTCTTTTAATACAATATTTATTTTTAATGATTTTGATTCAAACACGAATAATTTATTTGTAATAAAAGCAAATAATACAGATATTATCCAAGCTATCAAATTACTTATATATAGGTTTAGACCAGTTTTGTCTAATAAATAAAAACTAATAATATTAATTATGGTTGTTAAAACTCCAAAAAATCCATACCAGATAATCTCTTTTAATTTATTATACCAAGAAATGTGATTATCCTCTTCAATATAATTATCAATTAAACGAATCATATTCTTAGTGTTGGATGTAAATTTTTTTGGTTTAAACGACTTACTTTTTTCTATTACCTTATCCAGTTTATTAAAATCTCTTAATTCTAAAATATACCCTAATCTTTCAAATTCTTTAACTATTTGTTTTTGATGATCATTATTATGTTCTTTATATTTCGCAAGGCGTGGAGCTGCTATTACTTTTTTTCTTTTTTTAATAGCAGAAAGAATTGATCCTACTCCACCATGTGTAATGATTAGGCTGCTTTTTTCAACTAATTTATCTAATTCTTCTGGACTAATCAAGTCAAATATTTCCATATGATCTGATTCATATTTTGTATATCCTGCTTGAACAATTACTTTTTCTTTGATCGTTCCTTTTTCTATTTCTTTATCAATTGCTTTTAAAAGTCTTTCAAAACCTTTATCTTGTGTACCTAATGTTACTAAAATCATTAAAAAATCCACCCCCCATCTATAGCTTTAGGGTATAATTTTTTCATACTAGACCACTGTACAATGAATTTATCAGCTATTGGATAAAGCATCTTTCCAGTTATCGTTTTTGTACTTATATTTGCGAATGTTTCAATATAGATTATTCTACTACCAAGAATTTTTCCAATACAACACATTGGTCCTGCAGTATGTGCTCCTGTTGTGACAATATAATCTGGATGAATCTTTATATACAGGTATAGGCTTTTAAAACAATTATATATTAATTTGAAGGGGTATGTAAAAGGATGATCTTTTGTTCCATAGACCAAATACTCTACTTTATTGGGATGCTTATCTTTTAATGACAAGGTTGATTTTGTTTTTTCAGTTATTATATGATAATCATATTTTTTTAGTAAGGGGCTTAGTTGCATCAATTCGTTTAAATGTCCTCCAGTTGATGAAATAAATAAAATATTTTTTTTCATATTTTCACTTCTTTTCTATCAAATTATACCATTCTTGTTTTACTACGTCACTTGTATACTTTTTTACACTGTATCTAGCAGACTTTCCGATTTTTTTTCTACTATCATAACTTTCTATTAAATCTTCTATTTTCTTTATCATAGCACTATAATTTCTGTTTTTTATTAAATAACCATTTTTTCCACTATTAATTATTTCCTTTGCACCTTCAGCTGAGGAAAATGCGATACATGGTAAGCCATGTGACATAGCCTCTATTAGAACTATTCCAAAGGATTCTGTATAAGATGTCATTACATATATTGATGACTTATTTAACAGGCTATCAATGTATTCTTTGTTTTGGAATCCATGAAGTGTAACCTTGGTTTCTAATTGATGCTTTTTTATAAAACTTTTTAAACTTTCTTTTTCGGGACCATCGCCTATAATATCTAAGGTCCACTCAGGATAATCTTTAGAGATTAAATTATATATTTTTAAAAGATCTAAATACCCTTTTTCGTGTGATAACCTTCCAACTGAAATTAGTCTTTTTTCTTCTAATGGAGCTAGGCGCCTAGGAATACTTTCTATTACATTGGGTATATGGATACATTTACATTTTGATTTTAACATTTCTTTTTGATAAAAGTTTTTTAAGTCCTGTGATACGAGCACTAAGTAATCTAGATTCCAGCAAGACTTAATAATATTTAACGCATAACGTTTATTATTGTGATGGTGATTATGCTCCCAACCAATTTTGATAACTTTTTCATTAGCATAATCTCCTAGCCAACGGTCATATATATCTTTTGTAGAAATTATTACGTCTGCCTTGCATTCTTTTATATAATCAATCATCGTTTTTCTTCTTAGGTATAATATTTTTATACTTTTTAATCCTTCAAAAAAGGCCGATATAAATCTTTTATCTTTTATTTTTTCTTTGAACTCTTTTTTATTAGGCGTATAGTCTTTAACAAGATATTTAACTTTTACTCTTTTATCTAATTCAAAGGCTGGTTTTTTATATAGCTTATATGTACAGGCTATTTCAACTTTATATTTTTCACAAAGAATATTTGCTAATGAGGCAACTGATTTTTCAATGCCTCCATATCCCATATGAAGAGATAAAATAGATATTTTCTTCATCTTTATCACCTAAATTCATTATATCATTATTTATATTTAAATGAAAAGAAAAAGACAGAATTATGTCTTTTTTCAGACTGTTGACAAAGTCAATGGTCTTTTCTTTTTTTCAAAAATAGTTTAT
>CAOJYR010000016.1 GCA_948465965.1 uncultured Mycoplasmatota bacterium | reverse complement strand
ACCAATTTTACACCAATATTAAAAGAAAAAGAAAAATATCTAATATAATATTTTTTATCTTGGTAATTATAATAGTATGGTTCATGGCATATGATTTATACAAAAATTTTGATTTTAATTATAAGTATGCTAGTGATCTAATAGTTATGATTATAATATCAGTCCTAACTGTCATCTTTATAAATAACAGAAATAATTACAATCAATTAAGTGATGAATACGATAACCTATTTGTCTATGTCCAAAACTTTGAAGAATGGATAGAGAAAGAACAGTTAAATAGACATGAGTATAAAAATCAATTAGCGGTACTTAGATGTTTAACCAAAGAGAAAAAGGTAAAAGATAAGATAGATGAAATACTAGAAGATAATATCAATATAGAAGGAGAAGTAGTACATCAATTAAAGGCCTTACCAAAAGGTGGAATGAAAGGTTTGATGTATTATAAATCAGCAATAGCCCAAAAGAATAAAATAAACTTAACAGTAGATGTAAGTATAGAAAGAAAATCAATACTAAATCAATTTCCAGAAAAAGACATGAGAGTATTGCGTAAATTAATAGGAATTTATTTTGATAATGCGATAGAAGCAGCGAAAGAGACAAGAAAGAAGAATGTATTAGTAGAAGTATATGAATTAAAAGACAAAGTAAACATAGTAATATCAAATACATTCAAGAAAGCAAAGAACTTTGATAAAAGAAATGAAAAGGGAGTATCCTCAAAAGGAGAAGGACATGGGAATGGGTTATACTTTGCGAAGAATCTAATAACAAAGAATGAATGGTTAAGTGGAAGACAAGATGTGATAGATGGATATTATATACAAGAATTATCTATAAAAAGACTAGAAAAAGCAAAATAAAAATTTTGTTTTTTTTAATGACAAAAATTAATAAAACAAAAAAGGAGCCTGATGGCTCCAATCTATTTACAGAGGATCTCCACATTATACAGTGAACCTTCCTCAATAATAATATATGCATTTTACAAAAAAGTATTCACAAAATATTAAATTATTTCCATTGTCTAAATAGTTAAAATATGGTAATTTATAAATGGAAAATTATTCGTAGAAAATGAGTAATGAAGTGAAAATAGGGTAAAATAAAAAGGAGAAGAAAGAATGGAAAAAAGAGAACTAAAAAAAGAATTAGAACAAGCAAATACAACTATAAAAAATATATGGAGGTCACTTTGACGTTGATAATAAGCTAGAAAGAATTAAAGAATTAGAAAAGGAATTAAATAAACCTAACTTTTGGGATGACAAAAAAAATAGCGAAATAGTAATTTCTGAAATGAACGAGTTAAAAAAATTAACCTCTGAAATATTAGATTTAGATAAAAGAATTGCATCTAATATTGAAGTATTATTAACTATAACAGCAGAAGATATGGACTTAACAGAAATGATAGAAGATGAATTAATAACTATAACCACACAGTTAGAGCAACTATCACTAAATATTTATTTAAATGGGCCATATGATAAAAATAATTGTATTTTAGAAGTGCATTCTGGAGCAGGTGGAACAGAGGCATGTGATTGGGCTTTAATGCTATATAGAATGTATACTAGGTGGTGTGAGAAAAAGGGATACAAAATAGAAGTATTAGACTATCAAGATGGTGAAGAGGCTGGTATTAAAGGGGCAACCATCTTAGTTAAGGGACATAATGCTTATGGATATTTAAAAAATGAAAAAGGTGTTCATCGGTTAGTTCGACTTTCACCATTTGATTCAAATAATCGACGCCATACTTCATTTGCCTCTATCGATATAACACCTGAAATAGAGCAAAATAATGAAATAGAATTAGATGAGAAGGATTTAAAGATAGATGTATATAGATCAACAGGTGCTGGAGGTCAAGGAGTAAATACTACAGATTCAGCAGTAAGAATAACACATTTACCAACAAAAATAGTTGTTACATGCCAAAATGAAAGAAGCCAAATTCAAAATAAGGAACAAGCCCTAAAGGTACTAAAAAACAAGCTTCTTTTATTAAAAATAGAAGAACAAGAAAAAGAATTAAATAAAATAAAAGGTAGTCAAATGAATATTGAGTTTGGATCCCAAATAAGGAGTTATGTAATGCATCCTTATTCAATGGTTAAGGATCATAGAACAAATGTAGAAACTAGTAATGTTACAAAAGTTCTTGATGGGGATATAGACCTATTTATAGAAGAAAATTTAAAAAAGGAGATATAATATGAGATTATTTTCTAAAAATAAAAACTTAGAAATATTAAAAAAAGTAAATTCTAAGTCAAATGTTAAAAGACATATTCAATTCTGTATTGGTTGTCTAATTGTAGCCATATCTTATAATCTCTTTTTAGCTCCCAATGATTTAGTCTCAGGAGGAGTGAGTGGTATTGCCATTATTTTGAATCACTTGCTCAAAATAGAAAATTCAACAATTATTTTAATTGGTAATGTACTTCTAATGATACTTAGCTTCATCATGTTAGGCAAAGAAAAAACCAAGGCCTCAATATTAGGATCTATACTATTTCCAGTCTTTGTTAAGCTAACGGCTAATATTAATACAATTATTAATATTGAGACAAATCAATTGCTTTTATCAGCAGTTTTCGGGGGCGTAATGTCTGGCTTCGGATCTGGTATGATTTTTAAAGCAGGATTCACAACTGGTGGAACAGATATAGTGAATCAAATAATCTCAAAATATTTAAAAATGAGCATTGGAAAAAGTATTCTATTAAGTGATGGATTGATTGTATTATCTTCTGCTTTTATATTTGGTCCAACTAGATTGATGTATTCGATAATTATTTTATATATGATAAGTTTAATGTCAGATAGAGTAATACTAGGTATATCAGATAGTAAAGCCTTCTATATTATCACAGATGAAGAAGTGAAGATAAAAGAATATATTTTAAGATATTTAAATCATGGTGTAACAGTATTTAATGCCAAAGGTGGATATGCCAGAGAAAGACAAACTGTTTTAATGTGTGTATTACCAACTAAGGATTATTATCGCCTAAAAGAAGGCATTCACGAAATTGATCCCACCGCTTTCTTCGTTGTAACAGATGCCTATGAAGTCTTTGGAGGTGAGTAAATGGAAAAATTCTTAGAAGAGATATTTACAACCATAAAGAAGAAAAATATCATTCAAAGAACTTTAATGATGGTTATCTCCCTACTAGCATCGGCCTTGATTTATAATTTTTTAATTTTGCCAACTAATTTAGTAACAGGAGGAGCAAATGGTATTGCAGTAATAACGAAACACTTATATGGAATTGAACCCTCTGTAATGATATCTATAATTTTAATAGCATGTGCCATCATTAGTTTGATCTTTCTAGGTGTAGAAAGAACTATTGGAACTTTTATCGCATGTGTTTTATATCCTATATTTGTACAGGTGACATCATTATTAACAAAAACGATTTCTATTGATACGAGTGATATGTTTCTAATTACTATTTTTTGTGGAGTATTAATTGGATTTTCAAATGGTTTAATGTATAAAACAGGTTACAGTAATGGTGGATTGCAAGTCATTAGTCAAATTCTCTATAAATATTTTAAAATACCCATTTCCCAAAGTTCCTTCATAATTAACTCTATTATAGTTTTAACAGGAGGTTTCTTCTTCGGGTGGACAATGGTTATGTATGCAACAATACTTCTATATATCAGTAGCATCGTAATTGACAAGGTTTTATTAGGAATTTCCAATAACAAAGCCTTCTATATCATTACATCAGAAGAAAAGAAGGTAAAAGATTATATAATAAATATAATGAAACATAGCGTTACAACATTTGATGTTAAGGGAGCATTCCTAGAGAAAAAAAGAAAAGTGCTTTTAGCAGTAATACCTTCTCGTGAATATTTTAAAGTAACAGAAGGGATTAAATTGATAGATAACAAAGCCTTTTTTGTCGTAACAGATGCATATCAAGTAGAAGGTGGAAAATAAATTTAGAGTAATTACTCTTTTTTTATTGGAATAAATTATGATAAACTATACTAAAAGGAGTGATAAGATGGCATTTTTAATAGGTGTAATAATATTAATACTATTTGTTGTTTTTTGCTATATATTTATAAAAATAAAAGTTAAAAAAGCTCTTAACAGTCATGGAATCAGTTCATTAAAGGAAGCATTTGAAAAAGCACAATTAGAAGATGAAGAATTACCTAAATCTTTATCAAGTATGGACAGTATTTATTTAGAAAAAATAAAAGAAGATTTTCCTGATATAAACATAAATGAATTAAAAAGAATGAGTGAAAAGATTATTTTAGATAGTCTTAATGCAATAGAGAAAAAAACAAGTCAAAATATAAAAAATGCTAAAATAAAAGCTTTTGTAGATAGTAAAATAGAAGATTTAAAAGGAAGTACCATTAGCTATGATTCAATTAAATTTCATAAAACAGTAGTTAGTAAGTATGAAAATTATAATGGTATTGCAACAATCTATTTTGGTTCTAGCCTAGAATATTTTTATCAAAAAGATAATAGTATTAAAAAGAAAGTACAAGATAGATTTAAGTTGGAATTTATATATATAATAGATAGTTCCAAAGTAGCAGCTGATAAAAAGATTTTAGGATTAAATTGTCCTAATTGTGGCTCACCAATAAGGTCGCTAAGAAATAGAAATTGTGAATACTGTGGAACAAAAGTAATTGATCTTGTTAAAAGGGTATGGACCTGTAATAATATAGTTAGATATTAAATTTATAAATTAATGATAAAAATGACTATCTTTATGATATAATCATTTTATGATGGGAAGTGATAATCAGTGGAAGCATTGGACAATAAATGTCCAGCATGTGGTGCTAAAATTACTTTTAATCCTAAAAATCAAATGTGGGATTGTGAATATTGTGGAAGTAAGTTTACTCTAGAACAGATGCAAAAATATAATAATGCTAGTAGTAAAGAGGCCAATAATAAAAAAGAAAATCAAGTAGAAAAACCAGAAAAAACAATAGATGGATTAGATGTTTATAGGTGTAAAAATTGTGGCGCAGAAGTAATGGCTGATGAGCAAACAACGTCAACATTTTGTGTATATTGCGGAAGCACTGCAATACTAAAGGATAGAATTACAGAAGGTCTTGCCCCTAGTAAGATTATTCCTTTCAAAAAAGTAAAGGAAGATGCCATAGAGGCTTTTAAAGCTTTATCCAAAGGAAGACCTCTAATGCCTAAACTTTTTAACGATACTAAAAACATTGAAAAAATTTCTGGTGTATATATTCCATTCTGGACATACGATTTAAAAGTTGATGGGACGATTGATTTTAATGCTACAGATATTACCACATGGAGTGACTATAATTATAGATATACAAAAATCGATACTTATTTATCTAAACGAAGTGGTAGTATGAATTTTGAGAGAGTTCTAGTAGATGGATCTTCAAGGTTTGATGATGATCTAATGGACTCACTAGAACCATTTGAATTTAAGGATTTAGTAGATTATGATCATGCTTATTTATCAGGATTTTTAGCTGAAAAATATGATGTGGAAAGCAATATTGCGATAGAAAGAGCAAATACTAGAGCAATGAATTCAGCAATTGATGTTATGAAAGAATCTGTAGCTCACCAAAACAAAAATGTTGCTACTAAAAACTTAAACATCTCTAAAGTAAAGGAAGATTATATCTTACTTCCAGTATGGATGGTAAACATAAATTATAACAACAAAAAATATATATTCGCAATGAATGGACAAACTGGAGAAATAGTGGGAAATATACCAATTGATATTAAAAAGACAATAATTATATCATTATTATTATTTATTATAACAACACTAATAGTATTTGTGATAATAAGGGGAATAGGGTGATAAATGATGAAGAGAATTTATAAAATAAGTTTATTGGTGATACTTTGTCTAATTATTAATACAATTCCAGTATATGCAAGTACTAATACGAAAGAAAGAAGTGAAGAAAACTACTTAGTAGCAGATTGGATAGAAGTAACAGAAGCTAACAAGCAAAAGATACTAACAACCCCAGCAGTAGATGCAGAAGAAAAAGTGTATGACTTTGCCGATTTATTTACAGAAACAGAGGAAGAGAAGTTATATGCAAACATAAAAGAATATATTAATAATCATAGTATGGATTTAGCGGTAGTAACTATAAGTGAAAATAATAAAACCCCACAGGAATATGCAGATGACTTTTACGACTATAATGATTTCGATCAAAGTGGTGGAGTATTATTTCTAATAGATATGGATAATAGGGAAATCTATATGTCTACAACAGGAAGCGCTATAAAGATGTATAACGACAATAGAATTAATCAAGCGCTTGATACAGTATATACATACATGAGTAGTGAAAATTATTATGAAGGTACATCAAGATATATTGAAAAAATTAGTAATTATGCATTTGATGGACTCCCTAATAATAATACGAGTCAAGAAGAAAATTTCATAGTCCATGATATATTAATGTCAATGTTCAGTGGATCAATTATAACCACTATAATTATTGGTGTTTTAATATATAAAAATAAAATGGTAAGAAAAGCAACTACCGCTAGGGAATATCTAAATAAAGAAAGCGTAAATATAAAAAATATTGGTGATCTATTTATTAGTAGTAATACTGTAAAAACAAAAATAGAGCATGAATCATCAAGCAGATCAAGTAGATCAGGAGGTTCATCAACACATTCAGGAAGTAGTGGATCAAGTCATGGTGGTGGTGGACATAGTTTTTAAAAATAAAATAAAGATAAGAAAAGAGGTAATCAAATGGGATTAATTAAAGCAGCTGCAAGTGCAGTAGGAACTACATTACATGATCAATGGAAAGATTATATTAAGTGTGACGATTTAGGACAAGATATTTTAATGAAAAAGGTATCTACTCCTAATGGAATTATTTCAAAGGATAGTGCAATTCAGGTTTCTCCTGGACAAATAGCAATTATTTTTGAAAGTGGAAAGATTTTAGATGCAACAGCAGAAGAAGGAATTTATACATTCGACCAGTCAACATCCCCTTCATTTTTTGCTGGACAATTCGGACCAGTATTTAAAGAAATGTGGAATCGTTTTGTTTATAATGGTGGAACAAGTAAAGAGCAAGCAGTATTTTACTTAAACGCAAAAGAAATTATGGATAATAAATTTGGAACACCAGCTCCAATTCCATTTCAAGATTGGTCTCATCCAATTCCAAACCAAATGACTGGAAGCATGAGTCCATTGAGAGTAGAAGTAAAATGTTTTGGTAAATATACATTCAAAATTTCTGATCCAGCAACATTTATGACAAAAGTAGCTGGAACAGCCGATGAATATAGAAAAGATAACCTTATAGAACAAATGCGTTCTGAGGTAATTGGTTCATTCCAAAACGTTTTAAATGAACTTGGAAATTCAGCTCATAAAACACCAGTATTAGAATTACCAAGCGCAACAGATGAAATCAAAAAAATTATGGATGAAAAGGTATTTGATCAACCTATTCGTGATAGAGGACTTAGCATTGTAGGGTTTGTTGTAGAATCAGTAACACTAGATGATGAATCAAATAAGAAAATTGATAACTATGAATTATCGTCTAACTCATTTATGCAACAAGGAACGCTTACAGGAGCTTATGCACAAGCTGTTCAAGATGCTGCAAGCAATGCAGGAGGTGCCGCTAATGGTTTCATGGGTATTGGTATGATGAATATGGCATCAGGTGGAATGATGGGAGGAGTAGCAACAAATGCTATGAATAACCAAACAATGCAAGGGGCCACACAAAACTATGATCCATATGCACAAAATACGCAGTCAACAACTACTCAACCTGAAACATTGGAAGAACAACCAACTATTGTAGGAACTGAAACACAATCGCAACAGACTGGAACAAAATTCTGTTCTAACTGTGGGACACCATCATCAGGTGGAAAATTCTGTACTAATTGTGGAAATCAATTAAATTAAATAAATGAAAAAATTAAATTTATATAAATCTTTTAAATTTAATATCATTCAGTATATGAATTTAATAAATTAGTTAAGGGAACATAATGTTTTCTTAACTTTTTCCTTTTGAATCCATAAAAAGTGTGATTTGTTATTCTTATTCTCTTTTGTTATAGTTTATCTACTTATTCGAATGAGACAAATTATTAGGAGGAAGATAATGGCAGAAGGAAATAATAAAAAGAGACAATTTGTATCATTATTAAACGATACTACTTTTAAATATTTATGGAAGAGTGATAGACATAGAAAATGGTTAGAGAAAGTAATATTCTTAAAAACAAATATTGATTTAAGTGATTACGTATTAGTAGATAACGAATTAAATACAGGTAATAGCAATAAAGATTATAGATTAGATATAGTACTAAAAAAAGATAATTATATCGTTAATATAGAAGTGAACCAAAACCCTACAGAATATAGTTCTATAAAAAATCATACTTACTTATATAGACTCGCAGGAAATCCCTATATATCTGGAGAAGATTATAAAAATATTTATGTTACTCAAATTAATTTTAATAATGGATATTCAAAAGATAATAAAGATATAAAACTATCCTTATACGAATTTGTAGATAAAAAACACGATTTACTAATAGAGGGAATAAAGGATTATGAAATATATCTAGGAAATTGTAAAGAAACATGTTACAATAAAGAAAATTTATTAGAAAATTATCTAGCAATGTTTACATGTGAAAGTTATGAAGAAATGAGAGCATTCGCAGTCAACGATAAGGAGGCCTTAAGTATAGTGGATGAATTAGAAAAATTAAGTCAAGATAAATATTTTGGAGCACTATATGATGCAAGTATTGTACAAAAGAAGATGGAAAACTCCGCAAAAAATGAAGGATATCGTAACGGAGTAGCTGATGGAATAGAGCAAGAAAAAAAGGAAATGGCTAAATCTATGTTAAACAAAAATATTGATATAAGTACAATAGCAGAGTGTACAGGATTAACCATAGAGGAAATAAAAAGATATAATAATCAAAACGATCCAGAATAAAATAAGCGCTTAATTTTGTAAAGGACCATTAATTGGAAGACTAACTTTGTTATTCTTGCTTTTTTTATGTCGAATTTTGTGGTATAATAATTTATACTAGTGGAGGTAGAAATGGATTTAATTAGAATTAAAAATGTTGAAAAAAAATATAGAAACGGTGTTACAGCTATATATGATCTAAACCTTGCTATAAAAAAAGGCTCATTTGTCTTTGTAATCGGTGGTTCAGGAAGTGGAAAAAGCACTTTAATAAAAATGCTATATCGAGAAGAAAAACCAACAAAGGGACAAATAATAGTTGGAGGTCTTGATGTAGCCAAATTGAGAAATAAAAAAGTTTATAAATTAAGACGAAAATTAGGAATCGTTTTTCAAGATTATAGATTACTTCCCAAATTAACAGTTTATGAAAATGTAGCATTTGCTATGGAAGTAATAGGAGCCAAAAAAGATATTACGAGAATAAAAGTTTTAAAAGCGCTAGAAGAAGTAGGGTTAAAAAATAAGGTTCATAATTATCCAGATCAATTATCAGGAGGAGAACAACAACGTGTAGCCATTGCACGAGCGATTGTGAATGATCCAAAACTACTGTTATGTGATGAACCAACAGGAAACCTAGATCCTGAAAGAAGTATGGAAATAATGAAGGTTTTAGAAGATATTAATAAATCACGTGGTACAACAATAATAATGGCAACACATGATAAAGACATTGTTAACAAAATGAAAAAACAAGTAATTACTTTAAAAGATGGACACCTAGTAAACTTTAAACAGAAAGGAACTTACGATAATGAAGCTGTTTAGAATGTTAGGAAGAAGTATAAGAGATTCTTTCAAAAGCGTAATAAGAAATTTTAGTTTATCCCTAGCCTCTATTTCTTGTATAACTATAACTTTAATAATTGTTGCGATTGCTATAATGGCATCATTCAATGTTCAAAACTTTACTAAGGAAATAGAAAAAGATCTAACTATAGTTGTATTTTTAGATACTGATGCAACAGAAGAGGATATAGAAGAAGTAAAAAGTGCATTAGATAAAACATCCAATATAGATAAATATGATTTTCAATCAAAACAAGAAGTAAAAGAACAAATGCAAAAAGAATCAGAAGTATTTAATACTGTTTTAGAGGGATGGAATGAAGACGAAAGCCCTCTAAAAGATACTTTTCAAGTAAAGGTAAAAAATGTGGAAAAAATAGCTAGAACAGCGGATAATATAAAAAAGATAGATAAGGTATCAGTAGTTAGATATGGAGAGGGAATGGTAGATAAATTAATTAGTGCCTTTTCCTCTGTCGAAAAAGTAACCTATGGAGTTGTAATAGCTCTAGTAATCGTTACAGTATTTTTAATTATCAATACAATTAAATTAACGATTTCAGCCAGAAAAAGAGAGATTAGCATCATGCGTTTAGTCGGAGCAAGTAACTTCACTATAAAAACACCATTTATTATAGAAGGAATGATCTTAGGTTTACTTGGATCAGTGATTCCAGTAATATTTACAACATATGGATATTTAGCTTTCTATAAACATTTTGATGGATATTTATTCTCAGAGTTAATTCAGTTAATAAAGCCAGAACCATTCATATATTCAACATCTATAATTGTAATTATAATTGGTATATTAGTAGGTATGGTTGGTAGTGCCAGTGCCGTTAGAAAGTATTTAAAAATATAATGAATACTAAAAAAGTACTAACCAGTTTAATTATATTATCACTTACAGTATCTTACATAATACTACCTATAGATACAAGTGCTAAGACAATTAAACAATTTGAAGATGAAGTAGCAAAATATACTGCAGAACTTCAGGCAAAAAAAGATAAGGTTGCCAAAAATGATGCTGAAGTAGAAGAAATAAAGAAAAAAATAGCTGATATTCAATCTCAAATTACAAAGACTGAACAGGAAGTAGAATCTTTACAACAAGAAATAGATAAGAGTAATGAAGAAATCAAAGAGAAAAGCGAAGAAAGTAAAAAGATAATGGAATATTATCAAATATCTAATGGCGAAAATACTTATCTTGAGTATGCCTTTGGTGCCACAAATATTACTGATATGATCTATAGAATGTCTATAGTAGAACAACTTACAGAGTACAATGATAAAATAATGAAAGAGTTAGATGCCCTAATTAAAAAGAATGAATTGAAACAAAAAGAACTTGCCAAGAAGAAAACAGAGTTAAATAAGCTTCAAAAAGATTTAGAAACAGAAAAGGAAAGAATCAATGCAGATTCAGCCTCACTAAAAGCAGCTATGCCTAGTCTAGAAGAACAAATTAAATCAGCAAAACAACAAATAAAAGATTTACAAAGAATGGGCTGTGGAACAAATGAATCCGTTGATAGCTGTACTGCTAGATATTATGCAAGTCTTATTCCTCCAAGTAATTCGGGTGGATCTATCCCTGATGTTGGAGCGGGATCATCATGTGCTGATGGACGATGTAGACCTATGGGATATGGTTATGTAACACAAGGATATAAAGGAACAGCCCACATGGGAATTGATCTATCTAGTAGTAACAAAACAATCCCAATATATCCAATCATGGCTGGACAAGTTAGTGCGAAATACTATGATGTATATGGAGCCTTAGTAATAAAAATTAGACACTATGTTGGAGGTAGGATTATTTATTCAACATATGCCCATTTAAGCAGTTGGAGTGTAAATGTTGGTCAGAATGTCACAGTAAATACTCAAATAGGTAATATGGGAAATACTGGATGGTCAACTGGTCCCCACCTTCACCTAGAAGTAACAACTTGTGATTGGAAGTCAGCAGGAGGAGGTTGTACTTGGGCAACATATCAAAGAAGCACAGTCAACCCAGCAAACTATGTAAGTTTTCCATCAAGTTGGAATACTAGATAATTAAAAAGAATTGTTATACAAAATTAACAGTTCTTTTTTTAATAATATTTTTTCTTTAAACATGAAGTATAATCATTTAAGAATTCACCAATAGTTGCATAGCCTAAACTATTTTTTTCCAAAAAGTCTATATAATTCCTTTTACTTTTTAACCCCTCCAAAACCTTAGACTGCAGATCGTAAGAATATTTATCTTCAATATAATCACACAAAATATTTTCGATTAATTCATTATCAATTAAATTATTACTACTAACATCATCAGAAAGAAAATAATTACTATCATCAAAACAGTATATACCCTCCTCATAACTAACTGGGTTTCCTAAACGTATATTGTTTATATTCCAATCATCTAAAACTACTCCTGCCTTACTTAACTTAGGAATTTGTCCAAATATTTTATAAAAATAAGTAAAGAATGAGTCCCTTGGCAGATTCCATATAGCATCCCCCGTAGGACCTCTAGTCTCTTCTATAAAAGGAGAGGCACATCCCACATAATTATGATTTTCATCTTCTACTTTATAATGGCTCAAAAGAATAGGATAAACATCATGAGATATTTCAGTAAAATATTCCAAAGTGTGAATATCAGGATACCAACTGTCATCATCTCCAAAAGGATGTTCGTGATAATATAATTTAACTGCTAAATCTAAATTATCCCTCCTTAATCTATATGTAACACCAGATAACTCACCTCTACCAATAGGATCACCTTTTAACTCAAATAGTTCATCATTAATAATAATATTTTTAATAAATTCTCTTTTCACAACATCACACCCCTAAAATGAACATTATCATAACATAAAATTGAAAAAAATCAAGAAAAACTCTCCTTTAATTTACTTATATAAGTTAAATGTATTATAATAAATAACAAAAACAGCTCTTACCATAATAAATTTATATATAAGGAAAGTGATAACGATGAACTTTAACTATAAAGTAGAATACTATAACTATAATAAAAGAAATAGAAACTTAGAAGTAGAAGCACAAGGAAAAATTAAAAGTCAAAAATTCTTTCCTGTATTTTTAAAAGATGGTAAAGAAGAAATATTTAAACCACTTTCTAAAACAAAACCTTATTCAACACCATTCTTTGCCTATAGTGAGCTATTTTGGTCAAATATCATTCAAGAGTATTTTGATAAAAAAGCCCCAGTATATAGATTAGCCATATGTAGTCATTATGATGAATATGTACCAAAGTATCATAATGAAGGAACTATAGTTCCCTCAATTATAAACAAGGATGAAAAACTAGTTAATTTGTTTGAACACTTTAGAGACAATCCTGACTCAGAAGTAGATATAAATGAATATAAAAACTATTGTATGAAGATATATGATTATACAAATATATTTGACTCAAAATTAATAAAAGAAAATAGAAATCTAGGAGAGAATCTGGCAAAACAGATACTATTTTCTGTTTTAAGAGCAGATCAAAACTTCCATTATGAAAATGTCAATTTTATTTCAAAGGATAAAGAACTAACTAGCCTAGCCCCACCTATTGATCATGAGTTTTCCACTATGTTTATGTTTTTAGATGATTTAGAGGAACACAAAAAAACATTTAATGAATTTATCATTAGATTGACAGATACTGAAGTGTTAGATGAGATAGATAAATTGCTTATCCATATGGTTGAAGAATCAGGGCTAACTTCTAAATTTTATCCTCTTCGAGAAAATTTAAATATTATTGTAAAAAGATATGAAAATGTAACACTAGACTTCTTAGAAAGATTAGAACTATTTATTAATGACTTGAAGAAAAATCCAATAAACCTAAAAGATAATAATTTTATAAAACCATTTAATAGTAATGATTTTGAAGCAGGAATTGCCCTTTACAAAGAAAACAATCCAATAAAAGCCAAAGAGCAATCTGAAAAAAACACGCCTAAAAAGGACATTGATTTAGATATGATTAGCAAATTAATACAAGAAGAAGTTTTGGAAGTCGCAATGACCTTAAAAAATGAACTTACAAAAAGATTAGATAAAAATAAAGTAAAAGTAAAATAAAAATGAAAGCAAACTTAAAACGAGACTTTAATAGGAGTGAATAAGATGTATATAGAAAGTTTAAATAAAATGATAGAATATATTGAAAACCATCTAGACACCAATATAGATTATAAAGAATTAGGAAAAATAATAGGTGTTAATGATTTTATTCTACAAAGAATATTTACATTTTTAACCAATATGACTTTGACTGAATACATTAAAAAAAGAAGACTGAGTAAGGCTTTTGAAGAATTAAATACCACAAATACAAAAATAATAGATATTGCCATAAAATACCAATATAACTCACAAGCCTCATTCACAAGAGCATTTAAAAATCTTTTTGGAATAACTCCAAAGGCGTGCAGAACAAGCACAAAAAAACATAAAATTTTCCCTATAATAGAATTTGATAAAAATAATTCTATAGATCTAGACTTTGATTATGAAATAAAAAGTATAGAACCAATAAAAATATATTGTTTTTCTGTATCATCAGAAGATAGACAAAATTACTTATATTTGATAAGAAAACTTTATTTCAAAATGAGAAAAAATGGTTACCATAAAAAGTTCGAGGAACATGGTATGTATGGAATTTCTACAAAAGTAGAGGATACATATCACTATTTTGTAGGATCTAAACATAAAGATGAAAATTTAGAAACACATACAATAAAGGGCGGGAAATATGCTGTATTTCAATTAAATTCTAGAGAACAAAAAGATATTGTAAAGATACAAGAAAATATTTATCGCAGATGGTTTCCTTCCACAAATTATAGTTTATGTCCAAATGATGATTTTGAATTGTATGAAAAAGATCACTGTTATATTTATGTGTCAATAAAATAGACTTTTAACAAATCCAATATTCAAATTATCAAAAACAAAAAATAAAATCATTTTATAATGATAATGTGATGTATATGATAAAAGAAAATTTTAAAATAATGAAAGATTATTCTAACCTAATTAGTATAAAAGATAAAAACCTAATTTTATTTATTATTTTTGATATCCTAACAGAGATTAGTAGTCTATTAATACCCTTAGTAGCCGCAACAATAATTGAAAATTTAACCAATAGTTTATATAATGAAACCTTTATAATGATAGGTCTACTCGCTTTATTATATTTAATACATAATATATTTTTATATGGAGACTATTTTTACTATGCTAGTTATTTTAAGAAATGTTATGTTAATTTACATAAAAGAGTAATAAATAGTATTTATAACTTTGATGAAGAATATAATAATAAATTAACTTCTGGAAAAATAGTAAATACCTGTAATATGGATTTAATAAATATAGCGGAACTCCCATCATTTTTAATATCAAATATAAATAATTGTATAAAATTAGTGATAATTATTATAGTTTTTATAAAGCAAAGTATGCTAATAGGCATATATGTTATATTAATAAACATAGTCTACTGTTATTTTGCAAATATTTGTAATACTAAAAACGCATTCTATTTTAAAAAGCAAAGATATTATGCTGATAAATTAACAGGACTATTATCTGAACTCTTACACGGATTAAAAGATGTAAAGAGCCTAAATTTATCAAGCAAGTTGAATAATAAATTTAAAAACTATAGAGCTTCTTGGGAGAAAAGCTATTTTAATAAGAGAAAAAGTTATTTTCTAAAACAAACAGTAGGATCAGGAATAATTCAACTTGGAAAAATTTTAATGTATATATTCTTGACTATACTAATGATAAATAACAAAATAACATTAACAGTATTTTTGTTACTTATATCTTATTATGAAAAAGTAAAAGAAACAGCATCAACAATTATGAATAATAATATGAGTATCAAAGAAGAAGCAATTTCAATGTATAGAATAAGCGATATTATAAATTATAAGTCGTTAAGTATAAGAGGATTCGAAGATAATGATGATATTATCGGAAGACTAGAATTTAAAAATGTCTGTTTTAAGTATAAAGATAATCAAACCTTAAATAACGTTTCTTTCAAAGCTGAACCCCAGGAAATAACTACTATAGTCGGTCATACAGGTGCTGGAAAAACAACCCTATTTAATTTACTACTTAGATTATATAAACCAGATAAAGGTGAAATATTAATAGATAATATAAATATTTATAACTATAAAAAAGAAGTCCATAGCTCTAATGTATCCATAGTAAATCAAAAAACATTTATATTTAATATGAGTATAAAAGATAATTTATCTCTAGTAGATAGTAACAAAGACAATCAAATAAAAGCCTGCAAAAGAGTGGGCATCCATAAATTTATTATGTCCCTCCCAAAGGGTTATAATACTATTTTGAAAGAAGATGCCACAAATATTAGTGGTGGACAAAAACAGTTGTTATCGCTTGCTAGAACCCTTCTTACTAAAGCAGAAATAATTCTTTTAGATGAAGTAACCTCATCCCTTGATCCAAAAACAACAAAACAAATAATAGATCTTTTAAAAGAATTAAAAAAAGATCACACAATCATCATAATTACACATAATAAAGATTTAATGAAAAAAGCAGATAAATTAGTAGTTCTAGAAAATGGTAGAGTTGTGGGTATAGCTAACCATAAACAATTAATAAAAAATAATAAATATTACATAGATTTATTTAATGAAAAAGTATAAATGAAAAGCTAATGGTATATAACTTTCTACCAATAGCTTTTATTTTTATTAGAAACTGTATATTTCATCTTAATAGAATTCGTTTTCTTATTCAACTCTCCATTTATTACAAATCCCCATTTTTCATAATAATGGACAATATTCATTGCTGCATCTAAACAAACGATCTCACCATCTTTTTTATTACGAATAGCAAAAAAAAATAAATTATACCCTATTCCCTGATTTCTAAAATTCCTATCTACTGCAATCTGGTTAATATAGCAATCGTTAATCTCTAATAATCCAACCAATTTATCCTCTAAATAGTATCCAATAAATAGAGTGTTATTCTCTTGATGATAATTTCTTGCCAATTCTTTATATTTTTTTAATGCCAAATCATAATAATCCTTAAATTTAAAGAATTGAGTAGTATCAATTAGTTGATGAAAAGAGAATTCTAAAGCAGCATCAACTTCTTCATCATTAAGACTTCTAATATCCATAATATTTCTCCTTATATATATTATACCAAAACTATCAAGTCTTGCCATATAAGTTTTAATGTAGTATTATAAATAAAAAAGTACTGACTATAGTACATAGCTAATTAAAAGAGGAGTGTTAATATGTTAAAAATAAATGATATAGAATTTAAAGAGAAATTTACTGAAGTAAATATAAGACAAAGAATGTATAAAGAAAAAAATATTATTACACTAATAATAACAACAGAATTTTATCCTGCCTTATTTGGCGAGAATGTAGTAAGTGGAGCAATAGAAGCAAAAATTGATCTAGAAGGAATTAAATCATTAGATGAATTACAAGAAAGAACACATGAGGGAGAAATTGGTAATGTTACTATCTCTGTTAATAACGATGGAGTATGGGAACATGAATCGAAAGATAACTTCAAAATAGAAATCAAAAAAAGAAAAAATAGAGACTTAGAATTCATACTTAAAACAGATAACTGTGAACTAGATACCATAGGAGTATTAGTAAGTTTATATACAACAAGTACAAGTAGAGAAAAATTACTTAAAGAATTTGATTTAGATGACTTCTATGATAAACCAACAATAAGAGAAATAGGGAATAATAAAGTATATAAATATTTTGTTAAAGAATAACAGGATAAATGAATGTAGACTATTCACAATCTATAAAGACAATAAAAAAGGAAGATATGACCATAAGAACAGAAGAACCCCCTTGAAAGTGCAAGTCATATTTGGAAAAAGGTAAAGAAAAGATATTATAATAATAAGGATTAAAGTAGACCTAAAAATTAAGATAAGGAATGAATTATATTGAACGATAATAAAGTAACATTTAAAGAAATTGTTGAGCTGTTTGTAAACCATACAAGTTTTGAAATAAAAAAAGAAACAGAAACGCCAAATTTCAATATTATCTTTCCAAATGAAGCATTTGATTTGTTCGAAACTGTAATGAAACACCCATTTACCATAAAAGATGGCTGGACACCAAATATTCACGAGGAAGATATAGAAAGATTAAGACCGGAAAATAATGCAGATGAGTCTGTTCCGACAATCATAGTAAAGGATGAGTATGACTTTTTTAATTATTTAACAGATATTACGAATAATTTAGTACGCCTATATAATGTATATGGAGATCATTATAGCGCACGAGCTCTTGCAATCCTAGTTATGCGTAGGATATGGCTTCGTATGGGTGTAACAGATTTTAACAATGTAGAGAAATTTTTAAATAGACAACTGCAATTTATTAAGAATGATAAGTTTGATAGCTATAAGTTTGAACAAAAGTATACTAATCTTTATGACTACGATGTTTATATAAAAAGTAATTTAAATACAACCTGGGATGAAACTAGTAGAAACATGAGTTTTAAAATCAAGGATAAAGAGGGAAATATTCACTCTCTACCACATATTCATTATGATATAGCAGATGATAATACCTGTTACATATATGGAATTCAAAATGATTGTAATTCAACAAAAATAAATAAAGTAGAAAGAATGCTATACCAACTAAATAAAGGAATAGATAATCCAATGTACATCCCAATCAAGTATATTCAATGCTTTTATTCATAAATCTCTTAAAAGAGCACAACATTACAAAAATAAAAGTTCCAATACTACAGGTTCTATCCTATCGCTATCATGAATTATTGAGTGAAAGAGAAAAAGAAAACTTTCCTAAAAAATGGAATAGTGACGCGCTGGAGGACTTAAAATATTTAAGTGAATCTAGAAAAAAATATAGATTAAAGGAATATAAACATAGCCTAAAATGGTATAATCATATTGTTGATAAACAAGATGTAATTAGTAAACTAAAAACAGAAAACCTAATTAATTTATTTTATAGAATGACTAATCATATTCCCGATTTAAAAATAAGAAATGATATAGATATACAAGGTGACTATTTAGATATTAGTATAGGCAATGATAAAAGAATAAAATTTTAAAGGTGTAGTATTATATACGAATAATTAAAACCAATCACAAATAAAAATTGCAATTTTTACAGACTCACATGCATTATTAGAACTCACCCAATCTGCCTTAGAAGATATAAGAAGGCTAGAAATTACTAAGATATATTCCCTAGGTGATAATATCATTATTGTGCCAAAAAAGATATTGATTTACAAAAGAGCCAATTTATGATATAATAAAGCACGTTTAAAGGGGTGCGATCATATGGCAAAAAATAAAAGTAATTTAAATAAAGTAAAAGAAGCAATAATAGATCAATTAATGAAAGAGTCACTTATATTAAAATTTGATGGTATGGTTGATAGTGGAATGATTACCGTTAGTGACTTTTATAAATTCAAAAATGCTATAAAGGATAATAACCTAAAATTAGTCAAAATAGAAAAACAAGAAGTCATGAATAATGCTTATCTTCAAAATATCTCTATACCAAGAGCACAAAAAAATAACTTTTCCCTAAATAAAAGAAGAATAATAAAAAGAGAATTAGTAACGAAATACCTAGAAAAAAGTAGAGATATAGATACATTTGAACAAACAAATACATTTTTCTATTGTGAAGATAATTTAAGATTCCCGGGAATTGTAGAAGGGGATACTGCAGTAAGTTGGATGACTGTAGAGCCTTTTGAAATAAAAAGCTTTGCTCCATTTATTAACGAAGCATCTGGAAATGTATTGTTGTGTGGATTAGGAATGGGATATGCTGCATATATGTTATCCTTAAAAGATAGTATTACCTCCATTGATATTGTAGAATTAAATGAAGATGTTATAGCATTATTTACTGAAGAAATCCTACCTCAATTTGAACACAAAGATAAAGTAAATATCATTAAAGGAAATGCGATTGCCTACCTTAAAAATGAAGATTTATCTGAATATGATTATATAAATGTTGATATTTGGAGAGATACTCCAGACATGCTACCTCTCTACTTAGAATGTTTAGAAATTGAGAGTAAGTATGATAATGTAGATTTTTCCTATTGGCTAGAGCCTGAATTAAAAGAAGCAATACAATCTAGTCTTTTAGCAAGTATAACAGGATATAATCTTGATATGATTTATAATAGGATGATAGCAGATGATATTCTTAAAGGAAGAAAAATACATAACATTGAGGATATAAGAGATATGATTAAACTAGATAATTTCAGAGAAGTCATGTTAAATTGGTATTTAAATAATAAGGAAAAAACGAAAGAAATGAAAGAGCAAATAGATTTTATAACAGCAAAAAGTATGGCAAAGATGAAAACACTTGATGCTCCATTTAGAATGCCAAGATTATAAATTTATTAATAGTATCCCTAAGAATATTTAAATAATCACAAAGGAGAAAATCGTATGTCAGCAATTAACTTTAATTATAATTCAGATTTAATATATAGTGAATTAGTAGATAACACAATTGTGTTAAAAAATAAAGGAAATAATGAACCTATATATAAATTACCCATTCCAAAGAACTTTCAAATAAGCGGAATAAACTACGAATGGGGAGATAATAGACCAAACTATGTTATAACCCCATACAAACTAGAAAAACCGAAGTATATTCCAAAAGGGTATAAAAATTTACGCCTTGCTGATTATGGATTATGGTATGCAACGAATGATCAAGGTACTGAAATTGCATACATCGATACGTCCCTTTTATCAGAACAGGACTTTGAATATCCAACATTAGGAAAAAATAAAGTAACTAAAAATGAGATACCAGAACCATTTTGGATTCCACGCTATAATGATCTTCCTGATGGATGGAGAAAAAAAGAAGAGATTGAAAGGTATATAAAAAAATTTGATGAAAAAGCTAGGTTGCTGCATGAAGAAGAATTACTAAGTATTTTTGCACTTAATGATTTAGGTTTAGAATTTTGGGATCTATTACCACAAGGGATTTATGAGAATTCATTTTGTAGAGATTTAGAAAAATATTGTTTATGTTGTAATGAAATGTGTATGGATAATTGGGATATTGTTGTAGCTACTAGGGCAAACAGACAAGTATATAGATTAATTTCTAGACAAAAAACTAGAATTAATTATGAATGCTTCTGGTATAAAGATACAGCGTTCATATATACAGATGATAAAAAAAGTCCCTTCCATATCTTTCCTGTTTTAGACAGTAAAAGTAAGGAAGAGCGTGTGTATAAAAAATCGAAACAATAACTTCAATACTATATTCATAATTAAAGCATACTAATAGTAATCATATATTAGTATTTTTCTTTTTCATAATACTTATAAACTCATTAACTTGTTTGTTTTTAAGAATATTAATATAACCAACATTAAATTTCCAGTAGGAAAATTAAAATGAAAATATAAGCTAAATAAAAATCAATCATAATCCTAAGAAAAATTAAAACTTTTCTCTAAAGTTCTTCTAATAATAGATTATATAAGCTTTAAAAAAATGGTAAAAGTTATGTTATAATCTTGTTAGAAGGGGGAATTAATAAAATGAACGAAATTAAAGAATATAATGAAACAATATTTGAAAGTATTAAGCATATTGATGGATATGGTAATGAATATTGGCTCGCCCGTGAATTAATGAGTACACTTGAATATTCAAAATGGAGTAATTTTGCTAGTGTAATAGAGAAAGCAAAATCAGCCTGTGAATTAAGTAACAAAATGGTTTATGATCATTTTACCGACGCCGGCAAAATGGTCAATATAGGTTCAAAAACTTCAAGAAATATAGAAGATTATAAGTTGTCAAGATATGCTTGCTATTTAATAGTGCAAAACTCAGATCCTAGAAAAGAAGTTGTTGCTTTAGGCCAAACTTATTTTGCAATTCAGACAAGACGCCAAGAATTAACCGAAAAGGAATATTCCTTGTTAACTGAGGATGAAAAAAGATTTTATCAAAGAAGTTTGACTAAAAAAGGAAATTATTCTTTAAATCAAGCAGCTAGAAAAGCGGGTGTTAAAAATTTTGGAGAGTTTCATAATGCTGGGTATAAAGGATTATATAATGGTGAAACGGCAGATGATATTGCTAAAAGAAAAGAATTAAGATATAGAGAAGATATTTTGGACAATATGGGTAGTGATGAATTAATTGCAAATCTATTTAGAATTTCTCAAACCGAACAAAAATTAAAAAGAGATAATATACAAGGTGAAAGAAAAGCTAAAGAAACTCATTATGAAGTAGGACAAGAAGTTAGGAATACTATTAAAAGACTTGGTGGAACAATGCCAGAAGATTTACCAACGCCTAAAAAGTCATTAAAAGAGCTAGAAAAAGATGATAAAAATAAACTTATAGGTGATATTTAAAGTAAATAAATTAAAAATTATCATTGGCAAAAATTATTATAATAATGAACGGAGGATGCAAAAATGTTCGAACTTATTTCAAAGTATAAACCAAGTGGAGATCAACCACAAGCTATAGAAAAACTAGTTCAGGGAATTAAAGAGGGTAAAAAAGAACAAGTATTATTAGGTGCAACAGGTACTGGAAAAACATTCACAATTGCTAACGTAATAGAAAAAGTGAATAAGCCAACACTCGTTTTAGCCCATAACAAAACCCTTGCAGGGCAACTTTACTCTGAGCTTTGTGAATTATTTCCCAAAAGTCATGTGTCCCTGTTCATTTCCTACTATGATTATTACCAACCCGAAGCTTATGTTCCATCTACTGATACATATATAGAAAAAGACTCTTCAATAAATGATGAAATAGATGAAATGCGTCATGCCGCAACAAGTAATCTCTTATCATATAGTGATACAATAATAGTAGCCAGTGTTTCTTGTATCTATGGTATTGGTGAAGTGGAAGAATATAAAAATAAGATGTTAACGCTAAGTGTGGGGGATCAAGTCCAAAGAAATAATATTTTAACAAAACTAGTTGAAATGCTTTATGAAAGAAATGATTTAGATTTTAAGCGTGGAACCTTTAGAGTAAGAGGAGATATCTTAGAAGTAATTCCCGCTTATGAGAACTCTAAAGGATATAGAATAGAATTTTTTGGAGATGAAATTGATCGCATTAGTGAAATAGATTCCCTAACAGGGACAGTTATAACAAATAAAAAAACAATCAGTTTATTTCCAGCAAGCCATTTCGTAGTAAGTGATGAAAAATTAAAAGAGGCAATTATTAGGATAAAAAATGAGCTTAAAGAACGTTTAGAAGAACTTAAAGCTGATAATAAATTATTAGCCGCAGAACGCCTAGAACAAAGAACAAGATACGACCTTGAAATGTTAGAAGAAACAGGATTTTGTACAGGTATAGAAAATTATTCTGCACCAATGGCTGGACGAAAAAAAGGACAAACACCTACTACGTTAATGGACTTCTTTGGAAAAGACTATTTACTAGTAGTTGATGAATCCCATGTAACACTACCACAAGTTAGAGGAATGTATAATGGAGATAGAGCTCGTAAAATGAATCTTGTAGAATATGGATTTAGATTACCTAGTGCCTTAGACAATAGACCATTAAAATATGATGAGTTCGAGAAAAAAATAAATCAGGTAATCTATGTATCCGCAACACCAGGAGATTTAGAACTTGAACATACAAAGGGAGAATATGTAGAACAAATCATTCGTCCTACAGGTCTTTTAGACCCAACAATTGAAGTGAGAGCGTCCGAAGGACAAATTGATGACTTAGTAGGAGAAATAAGAGATAGAATAGAAAAAGATGAAAGAGTATTAATAACTACTCTAACAATTAGAATGAGCGAAGAATTAACAAATTATTTAAAAGAATTAGATATAAAGGTAGCCTACCTTCATTCAGAAATAAAGTCTCTTGAAAGGTTAAAAATAATACATGATTTAAGAGCTGGAAAATATGACTGTATTGTTGGAATAAACTTATTAAGAGAAGGACTTGATATTCCAGAGGTATCATTAATTGCTATACTTGATGCTGATAAAGAAGGATTCCTAAGAAGCTCTAGAAGTCTTGTTCAAACAATCGGACGTTGTGCAAGAAATGCCAAAGGACATGTTATTATGTATGGTGATAAGATAACTGATTCTATGCAATATGCAATCGAAGAAACTGCAAGAAGAAGAAAAATCCAGGAAGAATATAATAGAAAACATAATATTACACCAACCACCATAAAGAAAGAAATAAGGGAAGTAGTAAGTAATATTGATGATACAAAAGATAAAAAGATCAAAAAGTTAACGAAAAAAGAAATTGCCAAAAATATTGAAACAATTGAGACTGAAATGCGTGAAGCTGCTAAAAACTTAGACTTTGAACGTGCTATGGAATTACGTGATATTCTATTTGAAATGAAAGCACAATAGAAATATAGGAGTAAACTGTGAAGAAAAAATTTAGAAAAATATATATTGAAATAACAAATAACTGCAACTTAAATTGTAGTTTTTGTAGTGAAGTAAAAAGGAAGAGAAAATTCATGAGTATAGATGAATTTGAAACAATTTTAGAAAAAATAAAGGATTATACAAATTATATCTATCTACACGTAAAAGGAGAACCACTACTTCATCCTAATATAGTTGGAATTTTAGACTTAGCAGAAAAATACAACCTAAAAGTAAATCTTACAACGAATGGAACCCTATTTCCAAAGGTAGTTGATAAGATAAAGAATAAAAGAGCTCTTCATAAAATAAACTTTTCTCTTCATTCAGAAAATAATGATCCTAATTATTTAGATAATATTTTCAAAAATGTAGAAAAATTATCCCCAGACATTGTGGTTATTTATAGATTATGGACACTAAGTAATGGAAAGTTAGATAAAAAATCCACAGGAACAGTGGAAAAACTATCTAAATACTATAATTTATCAAAAGAAATAGTGGAAAAATTACAAACAGAAAATAACGTAGGAATTTCTTCCACAATTTATGTGGATAAAGATAACGAATTTGAGTGGCCAAATATAAATGCAAACAATAAAGATACAATGGGATTTTGCCATGCACTAAAAACCCATATCGCAATACTAGTAGATGGAACAGTGGTACCTTGTTGCTTAGATGCAAATGGATGCGTTCCATTAGGAAATATATTTGAAAACTCATTAGACGAAATCATGAATAGCGAAAAATATAAAAGATTACAAAAATCTTTTCAAGATAATAAACCATGTGAAAAATTATGTCAAAAATGCAGCTTCAAATTGAAATTTAAGGCTTGATGTTATGATATAATGTTTTTAAGGAGTGATTATTTGTGAATAAACCCATAATTGGAGTGGTTGGTAAACCATCAATAGAAACAGATATGTGGCACTATATAGAGATAGTAGATGACATCAGACATATTCTTATAAAAAATAATGCCCTAGTTATTGCCATACTACCTACAGACCAGAAGATAAATTTTAAACTTGATGATGAGGCGGACAACTATAATTTATCTAAAGCAGAAAAGGAAGATTTGGAAACTATTATTAATAAATTAGATGGTGTAGTATTACAAGGAGGATTAGTAAGTAATAAGTATGAAGAAGAAATCGCAAAAATTTGTATAGAAAAAGATATTCCAATTCTTGGTATATGTTCAGGATTTAATAATTTAATAAGAGCACTTGGTGGTAGAATTCATATAGATAATAATATGTTTCATAACCAATTTGGATCAAAACTTGCTCATAAAGTTAGCGTCGAAAATAAGTCTAAATTATTCAAAATATTGAAAACAAACCAGGTAATGGTTAATAGTATCCATACCTATGTTACTACAGAAGAAGAAATAAAAGAGTATAAAATAGTTGCGAGATGTCCTGTTGACAATACTGTAGAAGCAGTGGAATTGGAAAATAAGAGATTTGTAATGGGTATAAAATGGCATCCAGAGTTAATGGATGATATGAATCCTATTTTTGAAGAATTTGTCAAGGAATGTGGTAAAAGTTATGAAATATAAGGGATATAAGATAAGAGTAAGATGTATTGACTGGGAACAGGAACAATTTATAGGGGCATTTTGGGATTATATTTCTCCATATACGAGTAAAGAAAATATAATTGGCCTTGGTATGAATTGGACAGATGACTATTTATATTTTGATTATGCACTGGGAGTAATAGATGACGAAAATACCTTGCAAAAATTAAATTCAATTAATTTTACGAATAGTGGTTTTAGTGTAGAATATATTGAAATTGAACTACCATCCCTTGAAGAATGGACAAGTTTTAAAGGAAAAACAGCTAATTTAAAAGAAATTTATGATGTAGATATTGATTGCTATAATAAAAAATATGACTACGAATTAGAATATATAGATGGAAATGGTAATTTAGAAATAAAAATTCATTTTATAGATAACTAGTGAACATGATGCGAAGACAATAAATCTTTCGTAAAATTATGTAAAATATGTGCAATTCAATTAAAATTTAATAAGATAACTAAAAATGAATGATAAAATTAATATGGAGGGTACATATGGGACAAGAAAAAATTGATTTTTATGAATATGGTAAAAAGATGGCGAATGAATTTTATGATGTTCAAAAAGGTAAAGCAGAAGAAATTCAGCAAAAGTATGGACGACGAGCTCGAAGAGACTTTGAAATCGGAATAATAGAAATGATGGATGTAAGAAGTAAAGACTTCATAAACGAGGATTTAAATGAGATGTTTGATGAAAATACTCGTGGTCACGCAATAGAAACTAATGATCGTGAAAGAAATAATTCATATTTTGGAACAACGGGTATATCGAATAGGTTTGATAGAGATGGTTTCTATAATGAACCAGGAAAAGGAAGAGGAAAATAGTATAAGATTAGTACCAAATAGTACCAATCTTTTTTCTATGAAATAATATAAAAAATAACAAAAGTGTGTTATAATAGCTTGCAGGTGAAGTGTATATGGATAAAATAGTTATAAAAGGTGCAAGAGAAAATAATTTAAAGAATGTAAATATAGAACTACCAAAAAACAAACTTATTGTTATGACAGGCGTATCAGGTAGTGGAAAGAGTAGTCTAGCCTTCGATACAATCTATGCAGAAGGGCAAAGAAGATATGTAGAAAGTCTTTCTGCTTATGCTAGACAATTTCTAGGAGGATCTGAAAAACCAGATGTAGATAGTATAGAGGGATTGTCTCCAGCAATTAGTATTGATCAAAAAACAACTAATAATAACCCAAGATCCACAGTCGGAACAGTAACAGAAATATATGATTATCTTAGATTAATATTCGCAAGAGCAGGAACACCATATTGCCCGAATCATAATATTCCAATAGCATCTCAAAGCATAGAAGAAATGACTGATAAAATTTTAGAGTATCCAATGGGTACAAAACTAATCATAATGTCACCAGTTGTACATGGAGAAAAAGGAACACATAAAGAATTATTGGAAGAGTTGAGAAAAGAAGGTTATATTCGTGTTCGTGTTAATGGAGAAATGTTAGACCTAAGTGAAGAAATAACTCTAGAAAAAAATAAAAAAGATAAGATAGATGTTGTAATTGATAGAATCGTTCTAAAAGAAGACTCTAGGAGCAGATTATTTGAAGCGATAGAGGCTGCAACAAAATTATCTGAAGGAAAAGTAGTTATTGAAATATTAGGAGAAAATAAAAAAGAAATCGTTATGTCCGAGTCATTTGCTTGTCCATACTGTGAATTCTCTCTTCCAGAATTAGAACCACGTCTTTTTAGTTTTAATGCACCATATGGAGCTTGTCCAGATTGTAAAGGACTAGGTATGAAGCTCCAAATAGATGAAGATTTATTAATACCAGATAAAACATTATCGATTGCTGAAGGTTGTATAAAAACTCTAACAGATGACACAGAGGGAATCGATTATAAAAAGTTAGAATGTTTATGTAAGCATTATAAAATAAGTATGACAAAACCTTGGAAAAGTCTAACCAAACGCCAACAAGCAGTCATTCTTTATGGATCAGACGAAATAATACATTTTCAATACCAATCAAAAAGTGGTAATAAATATAACAGTAGAGACTTCTATGAGGGAATTATTAATAACTTAGAAAGACGTTATATAGAAACAAGTTCTGCTTGGGTTAGAGAATGGTTAGAACGTTATATGATAGAGCACACCTGCGAGACCTGTCATGGAGCGAGACTGAAAGATGATGTATTGGCAGTAAAATTAGGAGATAAGAATATCTATGAAGTAACACAGATGAGTATTAAAAACCTAATTCCATTCTTTAATAATCTAAAGTTATCAGAAGAAAAGAGAGAAATTGCTAAACTAGTAATCAAAGAAGTACAAGATAGATTGAATTTCCTTGCTAACGTAGGATTAGAATATTTAACATTAAGTAGAAGTGCAGGAACCCTGTCAGGTGGAGAAGCACAACGCATTCGTCTCGCTACGCAAATAGGATCACACTTAACAGGAGTTTTATATGTATTAGATGAACCAAGTATTGGACTTCATCAAAGAGATAATGACAGACTAATAAAATCAATGTTAGATATGAGAGATTTAGGAAACACTTTAATAGTAGTTGAACATGATACAGATACAATGCTAGCGGCAGACTACTTAGTAGATGTCGGACCCAAAGCAGGAGATCAAGGTGGAAAAATTGTTGCTGAAGGAACACCAAAAGAAGTAATGAATAATGAAAAAAGCTTAACTGGTCAGTATTTGAGTGGTAAAAAATGCATTGAAGTTCCTAAAATAAGAAGAAAAGGTAATAAAAAATATTTAAAGATTAAAGGTGCTTGTGAAAACAATTTAAAGGATATAGACGTAAATATTCCATTAGGAACATTTACTTGTATAACTGGAGTATCAGGAAGTGGTAAAAGTAGTTTAATTAATGAAATTCTTTGTAAAGAAATTTCAGGTAAACTTTATAGATCAAAAGAGAAACCAGGGAAGTTTAAAAAGATACTAGGCATAGAAAATATTGACAAATTAGTAGCAATATCTCAAAATCCAATTGGTAGAACACCAAGAAGTAATCCAGCAACATATACTGGAGTGTTTGATGACATCAGAACCCTTTTCACAACTACAAAAGAAGCAAAAATGTATGGCTTTGAAAAAAATCGTTTCTCATTTAATGTTAAAGGTGGAAGATGTGAGGCTTGTCGTGGAGATGGTGTGAAAAAAATAGAGATGCACTTCTTACCAGACGTATATGTTCCATGTGAAGTATGTCATGGAACAAGGTATAACAGAGAAACACTTAACATAAAATATAAAGATAAAAATATAGCTGAAGTACTAGATATGCGTGTAACAGAAGCCTTAAAATTTTTTGAAAATGTTCCAAAAATAAAGAATAAACTGCAAGTGTTAGAGGATGTAGGTCTAGGATATATTAAACTAGGTCAAAGCGCTCCAACATTATCAGGAGGAGAAGCAGAACGTGTAAAACTTGCTAAAGAATTACAAAAGAAAGCCACAGGAAAAACACTTTTTGTACTGGATGAACCAACAACAGGATTGCATACTGACGATATTAAACGTTTACTTGCAATTTTGGAGAAAATAGTAGATAATAAAGATACTGTAGTAGTAATTGAACACAACTTAGACGTTATAAAAGTAGCAGATCATATCATAGATTTAGGACCAGAAGGCGGAGACGGTGGAGGAGAAATTGTTGCCACAGGAACACCAGAAGAGGTAGCTAAAGTAAAAGAATCATATACTGGACAGTTTTTAAAGAAAATCCTTTAGAGGTGAGAAAATGCATCTAATTGTAAAAGAAAAAGAGAAAATAAGGATAAATAGGATAATAGAATGGCTTTTATATATGCTAGGGTACATAATAGTTTTCATATTTGTAACTAGCTTTTTTAAAACCATTTATATTGATGAAGAAAATCTTATTATCTATTCATCCATCATTGTACTAATAATTTACATCCTAAATAAAACAATTAAACCTTTATTAGTTAGTCTGACTATTCCTATAACAGGACTAACCTTAGGATTATTTTATCCATTTATAAATCTATTTATTTTAAAGTTGGTAGACTGGATTTTAGGGAGTCACTTTCAACTTCATAATATCTATATAGCCTTATTTGTCGCAATTCTTTTATCAATAATGAACTTTATTATGGAACAGATAATAAATAAAATAATAAAAAGGGTAAAGCACCATGGATAGAGTAGCGCTAGATTTAGGACCAATACAAATTTATTGGTATTCATTATTTATATTTTTAGGCATAGTCCTAGCGAGTATAATAATCTGTAAAGAGGCAAAAAAGCAAAATATAGATGAAGAATTTTTATTAAATTTAACATTTAACGCAATAGTATTTGGAATAATAGGAGCGAGAATTTATTATGTTCTATTTAATATTCCATACTATTTATCAAGTCCAATAGAAATGTTTAAAATTTGGAATGGAGGGCTTGCCATTCATGGGGGATTACTAGCCGGTTTAGTTGTTACAATAATTTATTCTAAAAAACATAATGTAGATGCAATAAAAATGTTGGATATAATTGTAGTAGGTGTGATTATTGCCCAAGCGGTTGGAAGATGGGGCAATTTCTTTAATAGTGAAGCATATGGTACAATAACGACAGTGAGTAACCTAAAGGCACTTGGAGTGCCAAATTTTGTGATAAATGGGATGTATATAATGGGTGCATATAGACAACCTACCTTTTTTTACGAATCAATATGGTGTCTATTTGGATTTATTGCTATGTTGATGATAAGAAAATATAAATATTTAAAAAAAGGGCAATTAACCGGATTCTATCTAATTTGGTATGGAACAATTAGATTTATTATTGAAGGAATGCGTACCGATTCCTTAATGATAGGTAGTCTGAAAATGGCCCAAGTTGTCTCAGCTATCTTTGTTATGGCAGGATTAATATTATTTATCTATCATAAAAAAGAAAGAGCATTATATAATGAGAAGTAAAGTGATATTATTAAATATTAGGGAGTGATTTTATGTATAAAAAAATAGTTATTTTAGGAGGAGGAACAGGCCTTTCCTACTTACTAAGAGGATTAAAGAAGTTTCCTGTTGATATCACCGCGGTGATTACTGTTTCAGATAATGGACGCTCTACTGGAAAACTAAGAAAAGAATTTAATACTCCTGCAGTAGGAGATATTAGAAAGGTAATAACTTCCTTATCAGAAATAGATGATCCAATCAAAAAGATGATGGAGTATAGATTTAATACATCAAGTGATTTAGATGGACATGCAGTAGGTAACTTAATCCTAACTTCTATGTTAGATATTACAGGATCACTAAAAGAAGCGATTTCTTGTTTAAGTAAACTTTTAGATGTAAAACATAAAGTTTTACCAATCTCAGAAGATTCATCTCTTACTTTAATGGGCCTAGATAAGGATGGGAATGTTATAGAAGGTGAAGAACAAATTACAAAAGCACATCATCAATTTGAAAGAATATATTATAAAGATGAACCCAAAGTATTACCAGAAGTAATAAACTCTATAGAAGAAGCAGATTTAATTATTTTTAGTATGGGTAGTCTTTATACAAGTATTCTTCCTAATATTATTTGTAAAGAGGTAAAAGAGGCTCTAAATAAAACAAAATCTCCAATTATGTATTTATGCAACGCAGTAACTCAGCCAGGGGAAACAGACAATTTTACAGTAAGTGACCATATACAATTACTAAATAAATATCTAGATCAGAAAAAAATAGATGTCGTTATTGCTAGTAATTCAAAAATTGATAAAAACATTGCGAAAAAATATGAAACTAAAGAACAAAAAGACCCTGTAGAAATAGATTATGAAAATATAAATAAGTTAAGTGTTGAACTAATAGAGGACGACTTAATTTTAGTAGAAGACAATACATTAAGACATAACAGTATAAAACTAAGCGCCCTAATATTTAACTATCTATTGAGGAAATAAAAATGTCATATACTACAAGAATAAAAGAAGAAATCGCAAAAATATCTAGAGCCAGATCGGAAACAATAGCTGAACTATCAGGTTTTATTAGAAATAATGGTTATATAAATAACAACGTTTTACATTTAACAACAGAAAACGAAATAATTGCAAAAAGAATTAGAGAATCCTTTAAAGATATTTATGAAATAGACTTAAAAGTTGAAATCAAGGATAGTCTAAATTTTAGTAAAAAAGATTTATATTTATTATCAATAATAGAAAAAAGAGATTTAATATTAAAAGATTTATGCTTTGTTGATGAAAATGGTAATTATCTTGAGACTCCACCAGAATATTTAGTGGGCTCCAACGAAGAAATAAGAGCTTATCTTAGAGGCGTGTTCCTATGTTGTGGAAGTATAAATGATCCAAAAACCTCTAGATATCATATGGAGTTATTAATAAATAAACCTCAAGAAGCAGTATTTGTTCAAAAACTTTTAAATTTATTTGACTTAAACATAAAACTATTAACTAGAGATAAAGGATATATGTTATATATAAAAGAGGCAGAAAAAATTAGTGACTATTTAAAAATACTAGGTGCAAATAATGCAGTAATGTATTTTGAAAATGTGAGAATCTATAGAGAAAAGAAAAATCAAGCCAATAGACTTAATAATTGTGAACAGGCAAACATTGACAAAGTAGTACAAACAGCCACAATACAATTAGAGTATATTGATATAATTGAAAAAAATATGGGAATAAGTTTATTGGATGATAAAACAAAAGAAGCTTTAGAATACCGAAAAAAATATCCAGAAGCCTCTTTAAAAGAATTGAGTAAAATAATCTCTATTGAAACAGGAAAAGAGATATCTAAGTCTGGTCTGAATCATCGTTTTAGAAAAATTAAAGAACTAGCATTAAAATTAGAGCAAAATAACAAAGAAAACTGTTAAAATTGATTTAACAGTTTCCTAAATTGAAATTTCAACCGCACCACTCGGTGCGGTTTTTTGATACAATAA
>CAOJYR010000015.1 GCA_948465965.1 uncultured Mycoplasmatota bacterium | reverse complement strand
TTTACTGACATTTTCAAAAAATGATATAACATGACATTATCACAAAATGATTACAGATAAAAATAATAAGTATTGACATAAGAGGTGATTTTTGGTATAATACACTGCAAATGAAGGGGGATATATAAAATGAAGAGGATTGTGATAGAGGAATTGGGACCAGTAGGTTACCAAGATATAGAGATTGGATATAATGAGGAGACAGGTCAATTTTATTTTTTAAAGTCACTTGGAGCCGATTATTATCGTAGAGAAAGAAAGTATGAGGATTTGATAAATGGACAAGAGGTTAGCTCTTATGAGTTAAGGGGTTATAAGCAATTAGATAAGTCAAAAATATTAGAAGAAGGTAAACAGTATACAAGAAAAGAACTTAGTAAAATATATCATGAAATGAATAATGCTAAAGTAAATTTTACTTTTCCAAAAGGCAAAAATAATACCACCTCATCGAGTGAAATTTCTGAATCTATTCAAATAACGGAAGAGGATGCGAGAGTATTAAATAGAATTGCTCCATTTATTGAAATAACAGAACAAACAGAATTTAGTTATGAAGAGTTAGAGGTAATGGCTAATCCAAAAACTCAAAAATTTTATTTTTTAGTAATGAAAGATAAGGATGAATATATTAGGGATTCTTATGGAATGGCACGTGTATATGGATATTATGATGCTATTAGTGGGTCAAAAATATTAGAAGAAGAATTATGTGGATATTCTCCTTATAAAAAAGAAGAGATATTACCGGAAAAGAGGAAATATAGTGTAAAAGAAATTACTGAATTATATAATTTCTTATCACAGATAAAAGTGAATTATACTACTGGAGGAAATGCTGGTTCAACTTATCAAAAAAGGAAGTATAAACAAAAACTTTTTTAGTAATATGAGAATTCTGTTAATACGATATGTTAGTTAGGGGGAAGTACTATGAGTGAAAAAGAAAAATTATTAGAACAATTAGATAATTATGGTATTGATTTGGCTTTTATGATTCAAGAAGCATTTCTGGGTTATAAATATCGTAAGAATAATCATAAACTTTATAGTGCTGATGCTTCAATTCCTACAAAATTAATTAAAATGTATTATGAATTAAATCCTAGCGAGATTGTTTTCGATGAGATGAAAAAGGCTTTTGTTTCTAGATACGTTTTAAATGAAAGTAAATTAGAAGGTGTTAATGATCAAGATATCCATGGGCAAATAGAAATTAAAGGCTTTCAAAGAATGTATGAATATATTCACTCTGAGGATATTGAGTATATGTTTGATGTATATACACTGAAGGATTTACATAAACAGTTATTCTCTTATGCAGATTATTCTGAATGTGCTGGTGATTTTAGAAATTGGGATGTTTATCTTCCTGGTACAGGGACAGAATTATCTGAATGGTCCATGATTCGCCCTAAACTTAATGAATTGGATAAAGAGGTACAATCTTTAAGAAAATGTGCATCTACTGTAAAAGGTTCTGGGGATGTTGATATGTTATTATATTATTTGGATAGGTGTGTAGAACTTAAATGTAAACTAATTAAAGTACATCCTTTTGGAGATGGAAATGGTCGCACAATTAGGGGATTCATTAATAAGTTATTAGAAGATGCTGGATTGCCACCTATTTATATAAAGGCGAATGAACGCACTGATTATCATAAGGCTATGAATTTGGCAAATAATGAAGGGAATTATTCGGATATTAAGGCTTTTTATCGTTATAAAGTATGTGATTCTATTATTGAGCTTGATATTAATGACAGAGTTAAGAATGCAGATATAGTATATAAGAAAAAGGTGCAAGGAAAGGTAAAAGTTAAAGATGCTTTAAATTCTTAAGTAGAATAATTTAAAATATAAATTTCAACAATTTTTGTGGATAAAAAATTTTATACTTATTTTGGTGATATTATGAAAGTTAAAATTTTTGACTTTGAGGATGAAAAGGATTTAGAAGATGAAGTTAATGAGTTTTTATCTGAGATGACTGGAGAGGTTATTGATATTAAGTATCAGGTAAGTGTAAGTATATTTAGTGAAGAACAAGTATTTTGTTTTTCTGCTATGATTGTATACACGTAATGTTATTTATGATGAAAGGAAGGGGAAATTCCTTTTTTCTTTGTGGTAAAATATGGTATGATATAGATAATATAAGGAGAAGTTAATATGAGGAAAGACGAATCTATGAAGAAGAGTGGATTTTTAAAGGGGGCATTTATTGCGACTCTTGGAGTTGTTATCACGAAGATTTTGGGTATATTATATGTTATTCCTTTTCATGCGGTTATTGGAGATTCAGGTGGAGCTTTATATGGATATGCTTATACGATTTATTTATTTTTTATATCTTTATCTTCTGCAGGTATTCCTTTAGCTATTAGTAATATTGTTAGTGAATATCAAACACTAGGATATTACAATGCAAAAAAACGTGCTTTTATTATTGGTAAGAAACTGGCCTTGTTTTTAGGTTTTATTTGTTTTTTAATACTTATGTTATTTGCACCTATAATAGCTAAACTAATACTAGGAGATTTAACTGGAGGGAATACAATAGAGGATGTAAGCTTTGTTATTCGTGTTATTTCTACAGCTATATTAATTGTACCTGTTTTAAGTATTTATAGAGGTTATTTTGATGGTCATCGATTTATGACGCCTCCTTCTATTTCACAAGTTATAGAACAGCTAGTTAGAGTTTTTGTTATTGTTTTGGGAAGTTATTTGACATTAAAGGTGTTTAAATTACCTCTTACTAGTGCAGTTGGAGTAGCTGTTTTTGGTGCTACTGCTGGAGCGATTGTTTCTTATCTATATTTGGTTGAGAAGAGATTTAAAAATAGGGGCAAATTTAATGAAAAAATTCGACCAGTTAATGAACCTATTGTTACGGATAAACAAATTTTAAAAAAAATTATATTTTATGCAGTGCCATTTATAATGATTGATATTTTTAAATCTATATATAGTTGTGTTGATATGGTGACAGTGGTTAAAGGATTAGTTAATTATGCTGATTTCTCTGTTGAAAATGCAGAAATTGTAATGAGTATGCTTTCTACCTGGGGTGCTAAATTTAATATGATTATTTTGGCTGTTTCTACAGGTGTTATTGTTAGCTTAATTCCTAATTTGACTACAAGTTATGTAAAGGGTGACAAAAAGGATATTAATAAAAAAGTTAATCAGACTTTAAATGTTATTTTATTTTTAACATTGCCTATGTGTATTGGTATTAGTTTTTTAGCTAGACCTATTTGGAATTTATTCTATGGTTCTAGTGTTTATGGTGCTAATGTTTTATCTTATTCAATCTTTGTTGGATTATTTACTGCTCTTTTTACTGCTATGATTTCTGTAGTTCAGGTTTTTAAGGATTATAAAGCTCTTATTGTTAGTCTGTTATCAGGGGTATTATTAAAGATATTATTTAATACTAATCTAATTAGTGCTTTTTATAAATTAGGTCTTCCTTCATATTATGGAACTATTACTGCAACGATTATTGGATATTTTGTTTCTCTTATTATTTGTTTAGTTGTTTTACATAAAAAGTATGGTGTTAATTATGAAAATGTAATTAAGAATTTTTTTGATATTTTGTGTGCTTCAGTTTTAATGGTTATAGTCTTATATTTCGTTAAATTTGCAATACCAATTTATTCTGAAGTGCGTCTTGTTAATCTATTTATTATTTTTATTTATTTTATTATTGGGGCTTTCGTATACTTTATTTATACTTATAAGAGTAGGACAATTCAAAATATTTTTGGTAAAAGAATTGGAAATTATATAAAAAGAAAAAAGTAATTATTAGTTACTTTTTTTGTTTTTATATTACAATTACTTAAATTTAAGTTAGTTGTTTTTCTTTAAATTTTTAATTTTATGATATAATCCAAAGGCTAGATTGTATGTTTTATACCAAAATTTATTTATAATTAAGTCGTATTCACCAAGTAGCTCTACAACGTGTCCTCCAAAACTTTTCTTAAATAGATATAATCCATATAATGGGTTTTCTTTTCTAAAGTCTCCGGTAATTCCATAAAAGTTATATCTTTCATAATTATTTTCTACAGCATATTTTATTCCTTCAAAGTGAAGTGTATAGGCTGATTGGAATTGCATTAGTTTGGCAAGGCTTCCACCAAGTAAGGATAGTACTTCATTTCCATAGATTAGGAAAAGTATTCCTCCAAGGATTGTTTTATTACCATACTCTTTTTTATATTCTTTAATTTTTTCTAGTTGTTTATTTAATCTTTTGATACTTTCCTGATCTTTTTTGTTACTTTGTTCATATTTTTTATCATTCATTTTTAAAATATTTTTTTCTTTTTTATAGATTCTGTCCTTTAGATTTTTTTCTATTTCAGATAATTCTTCATTTGTATTTTTTTCATACTCAGTAAAGTCGATTTCGGCAATTTTTATTTTTAGTATTCCCGATTCATGAAGAGAATCCCACATATTTTCGTAGTAAGATAGTGGTCTATCAATAAATTCTCGTCTATCGCTCGTGTGTTTCATTATATCTTTAAATATTTTTATTTCGTCTCTTTTGATTTCTCTAGTATGAATTCCACAGCGTTCATTTTTTCTAATTATTTGTCTTGTTTTTGATTCCATATCTTTCATGATATCATCAAGTGATTTATCTTTTGTTTCAATGACATGCATCCATCTTGGTTGAAGGGTATCTTGCATAATATTAAAACCAAAATGTTTATATCTTAAAGAGAGTAGATTTTCATGGCATCTACTGTTATTGATACCATCTTTGATTAATTCGCCGTTTAAATCTCTTTCTCTATATTCTACATAGGGATCAATTTTTATAAAGATTCCCTTTTTTTCTTTTGCGAATTTTTTAATTTCCTCTGTAAATTCTTTTAACAGTTTTTGGTTACTATAATCAATTAAGAATCCACGTGGGGAGTAAAACATCACTTTCTTTATTATTGGTAGTTGTTTTCCTAAAAGAAGAGCTGCTGCTTTTACTTCTTTTTTTTCTTTTAATCCTACATAGTATGCTGTCCATCCATTTCTTTTTTTTAGTTGGGCCCACTCTTTTGTTTGATGAAAAGTAATTTCGGGATTTTTATCTGCAAATCTTTTAAATTCTTCTTTACTTAGTTCTATTAACTTCATTTTTTAGCTCCTTTTTACTACGCTTTTTTATTATATTTCTATAGATTGGCACTAATTTTGTAAAGATAAAGTATAATGGTTTATTTATAATGTAGTCAAATTCTCCAATAAATTCAACATAGTCTCCACCAAATTTCTTTTTGAATTCATGAAGGCCAAGACGAGGATTATCTTTAGATAAGTCTCCTATTGTCCCGAATTGATCATAAATATTTAGGTTTCTTTCTTTACAATATTTTAGGTGTTCAAAGTAGGTATTATAATTTACATAAGTTTCGGTTAAAATATTATGATTTCCAGCATATAGAACCCAGGCTTTGTCTCCATATTCAATGATCATATGGGCGCTTAAAGTTAATCTGTTGCCATATTCTTTTTTATAATCTTTAAATTTCTTAATTTCTTTTGTATAATTTTCCTTTTGTCTTGTTAACTCTTTTAGTTTGTTTTTTGCGCTTTTGCTTAAATTATCAATTGGAAGAATTGAAATTTGATTATTTACATTTTTTAAGTTTTCTTCAATACTTTTAATGGTTTTATTTAAGTCAACTTTTCCTAAGAAAAGAGTTGCTTTGCTAGATTCAGTTCCATTGAATATTTCGTATAACGTTTCATAATAATCTTCATTATATGATATAAAATCTTTTCTTGTTTCAGTTAATGTCATTAGGTGATAAAATTCTTTTATATCTTTTTGGGTACCTATTTCTACAATAGTATTTAACTTTATTGCTTTTGAAATACGTTGTTTTGTGGTTTTAGAAAAATGACTTTCTATTTCTTCAATAGGTTGTTTTAAATTTATTCTAAATGAGTATCTAGGTTGTGTTGTTTCAAAATTTTTTGTAAATCCTAAGTGTTTCCAGCCTAGTTCTTTTATAGTTTTAAATATACTTTTTGGATCATATTCTAGAGGTATTTCTTCATTTAAATAATTGTTGTCTTTTATAATTATATCAGGATCCATTTTTACAAAAATTGCTCTTTTACTTTTTGCAAATTTTACTATTTTTTTCGTCATTTCATTTACTAACTTTTTATCTTGATAGTCCATTACAAAACCACGTGGAGAATATAGATAACAATAGTTCATGGGAAGATGCTTTTGTAATAATAAAGCAGAGGCTAAAATATTATTATCCTCATCTACTAAACCTAAATAATATGGCGTTAAATTTTTTTTAACTTTACATAGTTCGCCCCACGCTACAGATTGTAAAAAATGTGACTTTGTTTTATGATTTTTTACGTATTCATCATATTTATCTTTTTCTAAAGAAATTAGTTTATGCATATAATTATCACCTTCTTTTACTAGTATACCATAAATAGGATTTTTCAACAAAAAAAGAACACAAATTCGTGTTCAAATCATATATAAACCATCTTCTTTTTTTAAATAATCATTTTTTTCTTTTTTTTCTAAGAACGCTACTTTTTCTTTGAGAATTTTTATTTCTTGTCGCAGTTTCATTATTTCAGCTTCTATATTTGTATATTGTTGGTATGGATTATTTTGTTGGTATGAATTTGGCATATATGGGAATGGAAAGTTATTCATATAATTCTCCTTTACTTGTCGTTTTATTATATGCAAATAAAGTATGGATGTGATAAAATAATTGTATGGAGGAATAAATATGGCAATAGTTATGTTGAATAATTTTTCTGATGATGGCGATAAAAAGACTTATTTTCCAATTTTTTCTGAGAATAAATTAAAGATTTACAATTTTTCTTATGAATGGTGGGTAGAAGAGTATATTAATTCTATAAAGGATAAGTATTCATATAGAGATATTATAATTTGCGATCAGGATACATGTAGTAGTGTTTTTTCTATGCCATATACTTTAAAATATAATGATGGGAAAAGATATGATGTATTAGATTACCATGTATCTGATACTTCATCAAATGAAAATAGATATGGCGGCAATAGAACTTGTGAATATATTGCAGAAGTTAATTACTATCCAAAGCTTTATATCCTATTAAAGAATATTTTAAAGAATAAAGGAATTATTGATTTAAAAGATATTGCTAATTATTTTAAAGAGTACTTAGGTGAAAATAATTATATTAAGGATGAAAGGAAAGTAGGAAAAAAAGATATTACTTCTGTTTCTTTTGATTCAATAGAGATAGGTAATCCTGAGATAGAGGCTGGATTTGGTGTAATAAGAGATGAGGTTATTAACTTTCCTCTTTCTACTATACTTCAATTCGAAAAGGAAGTAGATGTTGTAGATGAGAAGATGGTTGTAGATATTAATATTAGTGGAGAAGAGTTAGAATATCTTAGGAATTGCTATTATATTGGAAGAACTAATAAGGCTGCAATTGATTATATTAATAATGATTTAAAATATAAAAATATAAATAATAAGGTATATAAAAAAGTAGGTGAAATCATGAGGCTTAGAAATGTAAAAAATAAAGAGGAAATTTTAAATAATTCAAAGTTTTTAGTTAAAGATTATTTTGATTATTGTGGTAAGTGGTCTAGTTTATTTGGAAATAGTAATCCAATATATATAGAAATTGGTATGGGTAAGGGTAAATTTATTCGTGAGAATGCTAGAAAATATCCTAATATAAATTTTATTGGTATAGAGAAGTTTGATAGTGTAGTTGCGAAGTGTTTACCGAAAATCGATGATGATCTTCAAAATTTATTAATTATTCGAATGGATGCATTAGATATAGATAAGGTGTTTAAAAATGAAATTTCTAGAATTTATCTAAATTTTTCTGATCCTTGGCCTAAGATGCGACATCATTTACGTAGACTTTCTAGTAAAGTGTTTTTAGATAAGTATGAAAATATATTTAAAGATAATAAAGAGATTTTTATGAGAACAGATAATTCTGATTTATTTACGTATTCTTTGGAAAGTTTTAGTGAAAATGGATATATTTTAAGGGACATAAGTTTAGATTTACATAAAGATGTGGATGATTTTGGTGATTTTATTACAACGGAGTATGAAGATAGATTTTCACAAAAGGGTATGGCTATTTATAGTGTGAAGGCTGTTAAAAGTGTCCAAATTAGTAAATAATAGTAAAATATTTTTACATTTAATAAAAATTTGATATAATGTAATAAGAGTAGGTGAATTATGAAAAGAATAGTTATTTTACTCTCTATTTTGGTACTTTTAGTATCAGGATGTAGTATTAAGACATTAAGTAATACTTCAATATCTAAGAATATTGATGCAATTTTATCTGATAATACTAAACTGTATAATGTTAATTTTGAAGGTTATAAGTATTATGTTCCTCGAGGTCTTAAATTTATTAATAAAGATAATTATAATGCTTTACTAAAAGATAAATATGATAATAATTACTATTTATATGTTGATGTTATTAGTTATTATCATAAAGTAGAGAATAGTTATAAGGTAAATAAGAGGGCTTTTTATTCTGAGAAATTAGATTATAATAAGAAAACAGGGTATATTGAGATTAATGAAGTTAATAATAAATATTTTGTTGAATTTGTGTTTAACTATACGAAAGTAGAGGCTTATGTTTCTAAAGAACATTTGGTTGATGCAATTAGTAATATTTGTTATTTAGTTAAATCTGTTAAGTATAATGATAAAGTTTTAGAAAGTTTAGTAGGAGAGAATGTTTTAGATTATAAAGAAGAGACATTTAATATTTTTGATTCTAATTCTGATAATGAGGATTTTTTAGATTATGTGGAAGAATATGATAATAATCAAAAAAATTCATCGGATGAAGATATATTTGATATTGATGAAGAATAGGTTAAAGAGGTGAACTTATGGGTGTGTTTGATAAAATAAAGAACGCTCTTTTTGAAGAAGAATATGTAGAGGTTGAGGAAAAACCAAAGGTAAAAGCAAAACGTGAGAAACCAAAGAAAGAGGTTAAGGTTAATAAGGAAAGTAAACCTATAGCAAAGAAAATTGTTTTACCAGATAAACAAGATAAGGTGAAAGAAGTTCATATAGATAATAGAAATGATGCAGAATCAATTGATCATGATTTTGATGTTGAGCCATTAGAAACTCGGCAAGAAAATAGTGAATTTAAATTTCCAATGATGGATGATAGGGATTTCAAGGTGGAGGAAGATCCTTATATTCAAAGGCCAAAATCAGAGCCTGAAATAGTTAGAGTTATTGAATCTGATTATAAACGTAATGAAATGCCAGTTGATCATCTTTATCAGGGAAAAAAGGAAAAAAATTTGTATGGTATAGATGATGATAATAAAATTAATGTCCATGAATATGGAACTTATGAGAAAAAAGAAGAAAAGAAAAACTTCAAACCCTCTCCAATCATTTCACCTATTTATGGAGTGTTAGATAAAAATTATAAAAAGGAAGAAATCGTTACTAAAAAAGAGGTTAGGCTTACTAGTAGTTATGCTCGTGAAAATTTGAGTGTTGATGATGTCCGTAATAAAGCATATGGTACATTAAGTGATGATATTGCTAGAGAAATTCAGGAAGAGCCTAATCATTTAGAAGAAGATGCAAGTGTATATGAAGATGATTCTAATTTGTTAGTTGATTTAAGTTCTGATACTAAAAAACCTCAAGTACATGAAGTTACTATGGGTGATGCAGAGGAATATTTTCAGGATTTGGGGTTAGAATATAATATAGATTATAAAGATCTAAGTAAAGAAAAGGCGACTGGCAGAAGAAGTAAAGAGCATTATGACGATTTAGAAAACGAAGAAATAAAAGTAGAAAAAGAAGAAAATAAAGAAATACCAGTAAATGATAATGATACAACAATAGATATAGATGCAGATGATAATTTGTTTGATTTGATTGATTCAATGTATGAAGAAGAAAAGTAGGGAATAGAAAGGATTTGTTATGGAAGCATTAAATGTTGTTTTACCAGTATTATTATATACATTTGGTATCATATTATTAATAGTATTAATTATTTTAGGAATAAAACTAATTTACATTTTAGATAAGGTTGATAAAGTAGTTGATAATATTGAAGAAAAGGTAAATTCTTTGAATGGGGTTTTTCATGCTATTAATAAAACCTCTTATGGATTATCTATGATTAGTGATAAAATGGTTAGTGGAATTATTACATTTGTTTCTAAGATATTTAATAAAAAGAAAAATAAAGAGGAGGATGATTATGAGTAAATGTAAAAAACCAGGGTTAGGAAAGTTTATAGCTGGAGCTACTATTGGTGCAGGACTTGGAGTTTTGTTTGCACCAAAGAAGGGTAGTGAAACAAGAGCTGAATTGAAAGCTAAATTGGATGATTTAGTTAAACAAATTAAGAATATTGATATTGATGAAGTAAAAGATGAGTTTGATAAAAAAGTAGAAGAAATCAAAAAAGAGTTAAGTGATTTGGATGGAGAAAAAGTTTTAAAGATTGCTAAAGAAAAAACAGAAGTTATCAAGGAGAAGGTTCAAGAGTTAGTTGACTTAGCGATTGAAAAAGGTACTCCAGTTTTGAAAGATGCAGCAGAAGAAGTTAAGCAAAAGGCAATTGAAGTTACTAAAGATGTTGTAAAAAAATTAGAAAAAGAGACTAAATAGTCTTCTTTTTTTTGAAATTTATGTTATACTAGTTATGTAATTTTTGGTGATTAATAACTTAGTAGTAAGTAATTATTACTTTTAGAGACTTAGTGGTTGGTGAAAACTAGGAGATAATTATTTATGAATTACATTATTAGGAGAAAAATCGTTTATCGCGTTAAGATATTTGAGTGTATAAGTCATACTTATAAATTAAGGTGGTACCGCGAACTATTCGTCCTTATGGGAGGGTAGTTTTTTTGTCTTAGGAGGATATATGCATACAGAATATGAAGTTGGAATATTAGATATTGATAAGAAAAAAATTATTAGTAAGTTAGAAGAGTTCAATATGTTTTAGATGGAGTGGAGATTGATATTGATTCATGGCCTTTTATTCCAGATTATTTAGAAATCGAGGGTAAAAGTGAGGATGCTGTATATAATATTGTATCAAAACTTGGATTTAACCTTGACCAAATTGTTACTAAAGATGTGGAAAAGGTCTATTTAGACTATGGATATAATCTAAATGAAATATATGATTTAAAATTAGAAGATAATCGAAGATAACTAAACGATTATAATTTGGAGGTGATTTGGTTGAAAGGACGTATTAAAGATCCTAGAATATTTGTTAAATATTTAGATGTTGCTGAGGTTCCAGATATTGTGAAAATAGCTAAAGAGTGTGGTGTTGATGTTTATCAGGCTCCAATGACTGATGCTGTATATGCTGGATATGGCAAAAGAAATGGATTTTTTGAAATTTTTGTTAATATAAATTTAAAGTTTACTTTTCAGAGGTTTTTAGTAGCTTATTTATTATCTTATATTAATCTTTATGGTGATAAACAGCCTGATTATGTTGTGTTTAATGAAACTATGCATGATAGAGTAGCTTATTTAAAGACGCTTGATTTGTTGATGCCAGATGTTAGTTTTTCGAGTAATTTTTTAAGAGGTTTGAATGCCGATAAAGTTTTATATTTGGCTAATAAGTATAAGATTCCTGAAAGTCTAATTTATGAAAAAAAGAAGAAAGTAGAAGAAAAAGGAAAATTAAAAATATTAAAATTTAAGGAGGATTAGAAAATGACATTATTTGAAGAATTAAAATGGAGAGGCCTTATTAAAGATATGGCTGGAGAGGATTTAGAAGATAAGATTAATAGTGGTAATATTACTTTTTATTGGGGAACAGATCCTACTGCAGATAGTTTGCATTTAGGACATTATTCGTCTTTAATTACTGCAAAAAGGCTTGCTAGGGCTGGGCATCATCCTATTCTTTTATGTGGTGGTGCTACTGGTCTTATTGGGGACCCTAGACCTACTGCTGAACGTGAGATTATTTCTAAAGAACAACTTAATAAAAATTTAGAGGGAATAAAGAAGCAGGTAAGTGAGATTTTTGATGGAAAGGCTGAAGTTGTTAATAACTATGATTGGTTTAAGGGTTATGAAGTAACTGATTTTTTAAGGGATGTTGGAAAGTATATTAATATTAACTATATGCTTGATAAAGATATTATTAGAAGAAGACTCGATTCTGGTATAACTTTTGCCGAATTTACATATACATTAATACAAGGGTATGATTTTTTATGGTTATATGAAAATAAGGGTTGTATAATGCAAGCTGAAGGATCTGATCAATGGGGTAATATTACTACTGGTCTTGATTTGATTAAGAAAAAGACGGGGAAGGATGCATATGCTTTTACAATGCCTTTGGTTTTGGATAAATATGGGCGTAAATTTGGAAAAAGTGAAGGAAATGCATTATGGTTAGATGAGAAAAAAACCTCTAGCTATGAGTTGTATCAATATTTAATTAATGTTGATGATGAAATGGTTATTGATTATTTAAAAATATTTACTTTCTTAACTAAAGATGAAATAGAAGCATTGGAAAAGTCCAATACAGAAAATCCTCACTTAAGAGAAGCGCATAAAGCACTTGCGCGTGAGATTATTACAGATTTGCATGGAAAAGAATCTTATGCAGAAGCTGAAAAAATTAGTGAGTCATTATTTAGTGGTGATATTAAAAGTTTGACTGTTAAACAAATTGAGGATGCTTTTAAGGGGATTGAACCATTTGAACTAAGTGAAGATATTTTACTTGTTGATTTATTAGTTTCTTCTGGTGCATGTTCTAGTAAAAGAGAAGCCCGTGAATTTATTAAGAATAATTCTATTAGTTTAAATGGAGAAAAAGTGGCAGATTTGGAATTTGTTGTTACTAAAAATGTTGCGATAGAACAAAAATATGTAGTTATACGTCGTGGAAAGAAAAAACATTATATAGGTACTTTTAAATAGGAAATGTTAATTTACAATTAAGAATAAGGAAATTGATGTTTTCTTTTTGTTTGCCTTTTAAAAGGTAATTATTTTTGTTAAAATTAAAATATATAGTGGAAGTTTAGGTGATGTTATGAACAGGATGATATTAAAAATTTTAAAGGTTATTTCTTTTGTTTGTATTGTAATTTTATTGTTGGAAATAGGTTATTTTATTTATTTAAACTATCTTAGGCAAGATGAATATAATTATTTTGATGGCATTAATGATTTTGTTTATTTAGATGATTCTTATATAGCAGTTGGTAGCAATAATGATAATGATAAACATTTTGAAAAGGCGAAAATAACTAAATATAATCAGAAGAAGGAAAAGGTTTGGGAAAAGGTATTTAATAAGGGATATAATGGTGCTTATTTTGGTGTTGCTAGCGATGGTGAAGATATAGTCGCAGTTGGAAGTTTTGAAAGTAGTAAATTTGAGCATCGTAATTCCTTTAGGACTGCATTACTTGTTAAATATGATTCTTTGGGGAAAGTATTATTTGAAAAGGAATTTCAGATTTTGGACAACTCAAAGTTTACGAATGTCTTGGTTGTAGATGATGGTTATATTGTTACTGGTCAAAGTATTTATAGTGATATGACTTTAGGTACATCTGAAGAAGGTGGGGCATTTTTATTGAAATATGATAAAGAGGGTAAACTTGTTTGGAAAAGTAATTATGGTAGTAGTAGGACAGCTATTTATAATAATTTGGTTGTAGATGATAGTTATATTTATGCAGTTGGTAAAGATGATAGTAAAATAGGCATTGTATCTAAATATGATATGTTTGGTAATCACTTAATTACTACAAAATATAGTGATACTGATACTTTAGGATTTTCAGGTGTTGTTCTTTTAGATGATGAATTAATTATAACGGGATCTAAAAGCATTGATGCTAACGATAGTGCTACTGTTGCATTGATAGTTAAATATGATTTAAATTGTAGTTATATTGGAGAAGTTACTTATGAGTCTAATGGTATAGAAAGATTTAATGAAGTAATTCGGGATGCTAATAACGATATAGTTGTTATTGGTACTACAGCTATTTATAATAAAAAAGCATCTACTAATAAAAAGGGACTTATGTATAATGGCTTAATTGGTAAATATAAATCAAATTTAAAAAAGGTTTCTGTTTTAGAGTATGGGGATGAACAGGATGACTATTTTACTACAGTTAAATTAGTTGATAATAATTATTTAGTTAGTGGATATTCTTCTTATAATGAGGATGGCTATTTAAGTAAATTTATTACATATAGTGATGCTCTAAAAGTCTTGGAGGTTAAATAATAATGAAAGTAACTTTAGTTAGACATGGTCAAACAGAAGATAATTATAAGGATCTTATTCAGGGGCGAAAAAATAATTTACTTAACGATACTGGAAGAAGGCAGTGTCAAAGGCTTAGAGATGAATTTAGAGCGAAGCATTTTGATATTTGCTATACCTCTCCTTTAATTAGGTGTGTTGAAACAGCAATGATCTTAATTGGTGATCGAGTGGAAATGATACCTGATGAAAGACTTATTGAGCGTGATTTTGGTCAATTAGATGGGAAACCTAATCATTTGTATGATTTTATAAAATATTGGGATTATGATAAGAATTGTTCTGATTTGGGGATAGAATCTATTCAGGATATGTTTAAACGTTGTCGTCTTTTTCTAGATTATATTTTAGATAAACATGATGGAGAAGATATTTTGTTAGTTACACATGGGGCTACATTTAGAGTATTACATCATTTATTGCTTAAACATGAATTAAAGGGGAATTTGTTAGATATTGCAATTGATAATTGTTTTTATGAAGAAATAGAGATAAAAAAATAAAGACTATTTGTTTAGTCTTTATTTTTTTGTTATTACTTGTTATAGAATTCAACGATTAATGCTTCATTAATTTCAGCATTAAGTTCATTTCTTTCAGGAAGTCTTACGAAAGTTCCTTCCATCTTTCCTTCATCATATGTAATGAAATCAACTCTTTTAGTTACTTTAGATAAGCTTTCTGCAACTACTTTTAAGTTCTTATCGTCTTCTTTTAGAGAAATAACATCTCCAACTTTTACTTGATATGAAGGAATATCAACTTTTTTACCATTTACAGTTACATGTCCATGGTTAACAAGTTGTCTAGCTCCACGACGAGTAGATGCAAAACCGATACGATAAACTAAGTTATCTAGGCGGGACTCAAGTAGTCTTAAGAAGTTAGTACCTTTAACACCCTTGATTTTTTCAGCTTTCTTAAATGTGTTTTTAAATTGTCTTTCATTAAGTCCATACATGAAACGTACTTTTTGTTTTTCCTTTAATTGTACTCCATAATCTGATAATTTACCTTTACGTGCATTACCATGTTGACCAGGTCCATATGGACGACGAGCTAATTCTTTACCTGTTTCTGAAATAGAAAATCCAACACGACGAGCTTGTTTATAACTAGATCCAGTATATCTTGCCATAAATAATTCTCCTTTCTATAAATTATACATTTCACTGTAGTAATTTAGTCATACTTTAGGGAGTTTTTCTTATTTTTTCGCGTAAACAGCAATAGTTACTCAATTATATAACTTGAAAAACACATTAAAATATTCTAAATTCGCTGTTTCAAGTGAATTGCAGTATTAATTATATGCGAAAAGTCCTTATAAGTCAAGCTTTTTATTAAAGAAGGGTTTTTGTTTAAGAATATGTAATTAGGTTTTTTATGAAAGGAGTTAATATTATTATAATTGTATAGTAATTTCAATATTAATTAAAACTTTAATTGGTATTTTTTGTATATTTTTCTAAATTTGTAGAAATTTGTTTGCTATTTATGTTAAAATAAAAGTAGTCTTATGATAGAGGTGATAGTATGCATGGACAGTTTTTAATTATTGGCTCTTTTGTTGTTATTTCAATAATACTTATTATTGTTTTACTTCACTTTATTAGAAAGATTACTGCTAACAGTTATAGAAAGAAAGTTCAAAGTTTAGAGATTCAAAAGAATATGGTTGCCTCTACTCCTGTATTACTTGAACTTTCCAAGGTAGAACCAATTATAAAAAATGATAAGATGGAAGAAAAATATAATAATTGGCAAGAGAAGTTTACAAGTATAAAAGAGAATCAATTAATTCAGATTGATGATATGCTAATTGATTTAGATATTTATATAGAGAAGAAAGATTATAAAACTTGTAGCTATAGACTTGCAAAAACTGAAATGGAGATTTATAAGGCTAAAGAGGCTGCTGATCATTTATTAGGTGAAATTAAAGAAATCACATTAAGTGAGGAGAAATACAGGGCTATTGTTATTAAACTAAAAACTAAGTATCGTGAACTTTCTCGTGAATTTAGTGATCATAAGCAGATGTATGATGACATGCAAGATGCTATATCTTTACAACTTGAAAATATAGAAAAAAGATTTTTAGATTTTGAGAAAGTTATGGATAAAAATGAGTATAGTGAAGTTGTCCATATTGTTAAAGCACTTGATACTATGATTGATCATATGAGTATTGTGGTTAAGGAAGTTCCTGATTTACTTTTGATGGCTAAGCAGATTATTCCTAATCGTATGAAGGAAATTAAAGATACGTTTGAGGAAATGACAAATTTAGGTTATCCGCTTGATTACTTAAATATAGATTATAATTTAGAAGAGTCAAAGAAAAATATTGGTAATGTTCTTGATAAGGTTAAGGTTTTAAACTTAGAGGATTGTATGTTTGAGCTTAAGACAATGCTTGATTATTTTGATTCATTATTTGTTGATTTTGAGAAAGAGCGTCTTTCTAGAAAGGTTTATGAAGAAATAGAAAAGGATTTTTCTAAAAAGCTTGAGAAAACAAATATTGTAGTTAAAGATATTTATAACCAATTAGATGATATTAAAAGTATGTATGATTTAAATGAAAAGGATATTGAAATTATACACGAAGTAAAAAAGATTTTGGTTGTTATTAATGATGATTATAAAAAGTTACTTTCAAAAGTGGAGGCTAATTCAACGCCTTATTCTATTTTACATAAGGAGGTTGAGGATTTAACTGTTCGTCTTAAGGAGATGGAAGAAGATCTTGATCAAGCTTTAAAATCTTTAGGAAATATGTATGATGATGAAGTTAGAGCACGCGAGCAGTTAGATGAAATACAAGCTTTTTTAAAGAAATGTAAAGAGAAAATGCGTAGTTATAAATTACCTATTATTACAGATAATTATTTTGTACAGTTATCTGAGGCTAATGAGGCTATAGTTGAGGTAATTAAAGAATTAGAGAAAAAACCTATAGTTATTAAAACATTAAATACTAGGGTAGATACTGCACGGGATTTGGTTTTAAAACTTTATAATACTACTAACGAGATGATAAAGACTGCACAACTTGCCGAGATGGCTATTGTTTATGGAAATCGATATAGGGCTTATTATGACGAAGTTGATTCTGGGTTGTTTGATGCAGAAGAGTTGTTTTATAAGGGTGAATATAAAAAATCTTTGGATGTTTCTATAAAGACTACTTCAATAGTAGATGCAGATATTTATAAGAAGTTACTTTCGGTCTATGATGAATAATTATGATTATTAAAATATATAGATTTATTGATTTATATATTTTTTTTTGATAAAATATCTCCAGTGATTGAGGTGTTAGTATGAATAGAATTATTCTTATAAAATATGGTGAACTTACAACTAAAAAGGGGAATCGTAATTTTTTTATAAATACTTTGTATAATAATATTAAAGAAAAATTAAAAAAATTTGATGTTAAAATTCATAAAGATAGAGCTCGTATGTATATAGAATTTAATGATAGTGATCTTGATGATATCAAGAAAAATATTGATAAAGTATTTGGTATACATACGTATCATATTGCTTATATTGTAAATACTAATATGGATGATATAAAAGCAGAAATTGTCAATATTATGAAAAGTATTTCTTTTAAAACTTTTAAAGTTGAATCTAAAAGAAGTGATAAGTCTTTTGAACTAGGAAGTCAAGAAATGAGTCGTATTTTAGGCGGGGTCATTTTAAAAAATATTGATGATATTCATGTTGATGTTCATAATCCTGATGTTTTAGTCAAAGTGGAAATTAGAGAGAAAAATAGTTATATCTATTTAAACAGTTATAAAGGTAGTGGTGGATATCCAGTTGGAACACAACCGAAGGGTATGTTAATGCTAAGTGGTGGGATTGATTCTCCTGTTGCTGGATATTTGGCTATGAAACGTGGTGTAAAACTTGATGCTGTTTATTTTGAGGCTATTCCTCATACGAGTTTAGATGCACGAAATAAGGTTATTACTTTGACAAAAAAATTAGCTTTATATGGAGGGAATATTAATCTACATATTGTTAATTTTACTCCAATTCAAGAAGAAATTTATAAAAATTGTAGTCCTAATTATTGTATTACTATTATGCGTAGAATGATGTATCGTATTATGGAAAAGATTTGTAATACACATAAAGGATTTGCTATTATTAATGGTGAGTCGATTGGACAGGTCGCATCGCAAACCCTAACTAGTATGAAAGTTATTAATAGTGTTACGAATATGCCTGTTATTCGTCCTGTTGCTTGTCTAGATAAATTGGAGATTATTGATATTGCAAAAAAAATTGATACATATGAGACGAGTATTTTACCATATGAGGATTGTTGTACCGTTTTTGTTCCTAAACATCCTGTGATTAACCCAAAAATTGATCAAGCCATAATCGAAGAGGAAAAATTTGATTATAAAAAAATGGTAGATGATGCTGTTACAGGTTTGGATACAATAAGAATTACTGAAGATGCTTTTAATAAATTTAAAAATTTGTTATAAATTTCCAGTAAAAAGTATGTATTAATTATTAAAAATTTCACAACCTATGAATGTAGGAGGTGAAACACAATGAACAACAAATTAAGTGGATCAATGAAAATGAATGTTCCAGGAGCTAAACAAGCTATCGATAAGATGAAATATGAAATAGCTAATGAATTTGGTGTTAATTTAGGACCAGATGCTACTAGTCGTGCTAACGGAAGTGTTGGTGGTGAAATTACTAGACGTTTAGTTCAAAATGGACTTAATCAAGTAAGTGGAAGCTATAATAATAAATAAGTATAGCTTAAAAGATAGGATTTAGTTCCTATCTTTTTGTTTTTGTTCATTTGACAAAATTATTTTTATTGGGATATATTATATATATAACAATAAAGGAAGTGAGAGTATGAGAAGATTACATTTAAATTATCAAAATAGCCAGAAAAAGATATTATATGTATCTGTTTTTGTTATACTTTTATTTATGTCAATTGGTTATAGTTTCTTAACTTCCTCTTTAGAATTACGTGGAAGAGTGAAAGTAGTAGGGTATAAAGAACCAATCCTTGCAACAAATGGACGCAATACCACAACGATTTTTAATAAAACTTTAGCTAGAAATAAAATAGAAAGTATAGAATTTAAGGATAGTAGTGTAGTACCAGACAATGTAGTTGATTCCTGGGATGCCTCAGCTGCCAAGGATACATCAGTTGTTGCCTATATATTGGATGAGGATAGTGATGACTTATATGAATTATATATAATAGGAAGAGGCGGAGTAAAAGCGAATCCCAATTCTTCTTATGCTTTTTATGGTTTTACTAATTTACAATTTATAGAGTTTGGAGATTTTTTTGATACTTCAGGTGTAATAAACATGTCTTATATGTTTTATAATAATTATAAATTATTAAATCTAGATATGAATAAGTTTAGTACAAATAATGTGGTAAATATGTCAAGAATGTTTTGCGGATGTAGAAGTTTATCTGAACTGGATTTATCTAATTTTAATACTTCAAATGTTACAAATATGTCTTATATGTTTGCCTCAAGAGATACTGCAGCGGAAGCTAGTATGGTACTTGAAAAACTTAATATAAGCAGTTTTGATACATCAAATGTTGTTGATATGTCTGGAATGTTTTATGGAAATAAGAAATTAGCAACTTTAGACCTAAAACATTTTAATACCTCAAAAGTTAAGAATATGTCTAGTATGTTTAAAAATTATAGTAGTTTAACTAGTTTGGATTTAACATCTTTTGATACTAGTGGTGTTACAAATATGTCTAGTATGTTTTCCGGACTTTCTAATTTAACTAGTCTAGATGCAACGCCTTTAGATACAACTAATGTGACGGATATGTCTTATCTATTTTATAATTGTAATAAATTAATGAATTTAAATATAAGTAATCTTGTTACGAATAATGTAGTAAATATGTCAAGAATGTTTTGCGGATGTAGAAGTTTATCTGAACTGGATTTATCTAATTTTAATACTTCAAATGTTACAAATATGTCTTATATGTTTGCCTCAAGAGATACTGCAGCGGAAGCTAGTATGGTACTTGAAAAACTTAATATAAGCAGTTTTGATACATCAAATGTTGTTGATATGTCTGGAATGTTTTATGGAAATAAGAAATTAGCAACTTTAGACCTAAAACATTTTAATACCTCAAAAGTTAAGAATATGTCTAGTATGTTTAAAAATTATAGTAGTTTAACTAGTTTGGATTTAACATCCTTTGATACTAGTGGTGTTACAAATATGTCAGGTATGTTTTCTGGGCTTATTGGTTTAACTAGTTTGGATTTAACACCTTTAAATACTAGTAATGTTACAAATATGTCAGGCATGTTTTCTGGGCTTAGCTTAACTCATCTAGATTTAACACCTTTAGATACTACTAATGTAGTAAATATGTCAAGAATGTTTCTTGCTTGTAGAAGTTTGACAGAATTGGATTTGGGACATTTTAATACATCAAATGTGACAGATATGTCTTATATGTTTGCATCAAGGGAAACTGGGGCAGAGGTTTATATGGCTCTTGAAAAACTTAATATAAGTAGTTTTGATACATCGAAAGTAACCAATATGATGTGGATGTTTTATGGATGTTCTAAATTAACGAATTTGAATATAGCAAATATGACTTTTTCGAATGTTACTACAACTACTAATATGTTTTATTCAGCTTATTCACCAATGGATATTATAGTAAAAGATGAAGTTGCTAAAGAATTTATATTAGGTGTTAATTCTACTGCTAATGTTAATATACAAGGTGTTTAAATGTATTGTTTATAAGGTCAAGAATTTCTTGACTTTTCTTTTTTACTTTGTTACTCTATCGTTATAAAGTGAGGGATAGATATGAAATTATTGTCAATTAATGCTGGTAGTTCTACATTAAAATTTAGATTATATGAGATGCCAGAAGAGTCATTGATCATGAAAGGAATGTATGAACGTATTGGTTTAGAAGGATCTAGTTACAGTATCCGTATAGGTGATGAAAAACAGGGTGCACTTATATCTTTAAAGGATCATAAGGATGCAGTTGATCTTTTATTAAAACAATTACTTGAAAATCATGTTGTTTCTAGTTTAGATGAGATTGAGGCTGTTGGACATCGAGTTGTGCATGGTGGGAATAAATATTCTAGAAGTGTTTTTATTACTGATCGTGTTTTATTAGAAATAGAATCTATTTCTGATTTAGCACCACTTCATAACCCTGCTGCCTTAAAGGGAATTTATGCTTTTAAAGAAAGTATTCCTAATGCAAAGATGGTTGCTTGTTTTGATACTGCTTTTCATCAAACGATGGATGAAGCTACTTATTTGTATCCTGTTCCTTATGAGTGGTATGTTAAATATGATGTTCGTAAATATGGTTTTCATGGATTAAGTCATAAGTTTATATCAGAAAAGATGAATCATATGTTAGATAAGAAGGCTAGTTTAATTGTTTGTCATATAGGTAGTGGAGCTAGTATTTCGGCTATTAAAGAGGGAATTTGTATTGATACTTCTATGGGATTCACTCCTAATGCTGGTATTATGATGGGAACACGTTCTGGAGATATTGATTATTCTATCATTAATTATATTATGAAAAAAGAAGAAAGAACTTTAGACTGGATTGATAATAAGTTAAATAAAAATAGTGGACTTCAGGGTATTGCTGGAATGAGTGATTTACGTGATATAGATCGTGCCTTTGAAGCTAAAGAAGTTAAGGCTTCTCTTGCCATAAATATGTATACGGATAAAATTGTTGATTATATTGCTAAATACTATGTTAAATTAGGTGGAAAAGTTGATGCTATTTGCTTTACTGCAGGTGGTGGAGAAAACGATGATATTATTCGTGGTGAGGTACTTAAAAAACTTTATCCACTGGGGATTAAATTAGATGAAGAGAAGAATAAAGAGACTATTGTTCGTAAAGGAAAAGAAGGAATTATTACTATGGAAGATTCTTCTATACCAGTTTACGTTTTAGCGACTGATGAAGAATTAATGATAGCACGTGATACGTATGAGTTATGTGAATAATTTATGATGCAGCTAGACAATGTATTATTCTAGGTAATTTTTTGAGTGAATTAAGATTAAGAGAAAGACATTATAGTATTTATTATTTCTAATAAAGGCTTTTGTCTTTTTCTTTGAATATTTTTATTTTTGTAGTATAATATTAATAGATTTTGAGAGTGAGGTTAAAAATTATGAAAATAATATCGATCAATGCAGGAAGTAGTTCGTTAAAGTTTAGTTTATTTAATATGAATGATGAGAGTGTTATTGCTAGTGGATATTTTGAACGTATTGGTATAGAGGGAAGTTTTTATACTATTAAGTTTAATGGTGAGAAGGTACAACAAGAAATTGAGCTTAATAATCACACAGATGCTGTTAAGGTATTGCTAGATAAACTTATTGATTTAGAAATAATTAAGTCTTTAGATGAAATTGAAGGTGTTGGACATCGCTTAGCTCATGGTAAGGAAAAGTATAAAGAATCCGTTATTATTACAGATGAGGTTATGCAAGATTTAGAGGAGTTCAAGGAATTTGCTCCATTACATATTCCAGCTAATATATTAGGGGTAAATGCTTTTAAAGAAGTTTTACCAGATGTACCTATGGTAGGTGTGTTTGATACTACTTTCCATCAAACTATGGAAAAGGCAACTTATTTATATCCAGTACCTTATAAATGGTATAGTGAATATGGTGTTCGTAAGTATGGTTTTCATGGAACTAGTCATCGCTATATAGCTGGTGTAGTTAAAGATATCTTAGGTAAGGATCAGTATAGACTTATTAGTTGTCATATTGGTAGTGGTGCTTCTATTACTGCAATTAAGGATGGTAAATGTGTAGACACAACTATGGGATTTACACCACTTCCAGGTGTTATGATGGGAACCCGCTCTGGAGATATTGATTCTTCTATTATTCCTTATGTTATGGAAAAAGAGGGGAAAAATGCTTCTGAGATTATTGATGATTTAAATAAACAAAGTGGTTTATTGGGAATGAGTGAGTTTAGTAGTGATATGCGAGATATCTTGGCTCGTTGTGATGAGGGTGATGAAAAGGCTATAACTGCTCGTAATAAATATGTTCGTCGTATTGTTGATTATATTGCTCAATATTATGTACTTTTAGGTGGTGCTGATATTATAGTTTTCACAGCAGGAGTTGGAGAAAATGGTGTTTTGATTAGAAGACTTGTTTGTGAGGAATTGGCTTGTCTTGGAATAAAAATTGATTTGGAACTTAATAATAAATGTGGTGAGACTATTAAAATTAGTACGGATGATTCTAGTGTAGATGTTTATGTTATACCAACAGATGAAGAATTAATGATAGCAAGGGATACACTTAATTTAATCAATGGATAGGAAATGGATCATGTATAAAAAGATATATAAAGAGATAAAGAAGTATGATACGATTGTAATTGCTAGACATGTGGGTGTTGATCCAGATGCTTTAGCAAGTCAATTAGCACTTAGAGACTCCATAAGACTCACTTTTCCTGAAAAGAAAGTGTATGCAATTGGTACTGGTAGTGCTAAGTTTGTTCATATTGGTAAGTTAGATAAAATAGAGCCAGTAGATGATGCATTACTTATTGTTACTGATACTCCTGATAAAAAACGTGTTGATTCAGTTGATTTTTCTATGTTTTCTTATAAGATAAAAATAGATCATCACCCTTTTATTGAAAAGTACTGTGATTTGGAACTTATTGAAGATACAGCTAGTTCAGCCTGTGAGATTATTATGGAGCTTATTTTAAATACTAAGTTGGGATGTAATAGGACAATAGCGGAAACACTTTTTATGGGGTTAGTATCTGACTCTAATCGATTTTTATTTAATAGTTGCACGACGAATACTTTTATGCTTGTTTCTAAGTTTTTAGATGCATATAGGTTTGATATAGGTGAGCTGTACCAGAAGCTTTATTTAAGGCCTCTTTGTGAAGTTCGATTGGAAGGTTATATTGCTTCTAATATGGAAGTTACTGACAATGGTTTAGGTTATGTAAAAATTACTGACGAGGTTATTAATCAATTTGGAGTGGATAGTGCATCGGCTGGTAATATGGTTAATAATTTTAACTTTATTCATGAAGTTTTAGTATGGGCAACCATAACTGAAGATATAAGAAATAATCAAGTAAGGGTTTCTATTCGTTCACGTGGACCTGCTGTTAATAAGGTTGCTGAGAAATATAATGGTGGGGGACATATGTTTGCATCAGGCGCAAGGGTTAAAACATTTGATGAAGCTATGCAATTAATGAGTGATTTAGATCAACTTCTTTTGGAATATAATGAAGATAATAAGGAGGAGTAAATATGGTTATTAAAGATGCTAACTTAGAAATCATTGCGACAAGACGTAGTCAATACCCTGATTTGGGTAAACCAGAATTTTTATTAGTAGGAAGAAGTAATGTAGGTAAAAGTAGTTTTATTAATTCTATATTATCAAGGAAAAATTTAGCTTATACTTCATCGCGTCCTGGAAAAACGCAGACACTTAATTTTTATTCGGTTAATGATTCTTTCTATTTAATTGATGTTCCTGGTTATGGTTATGCCGCAGTTGATAAAAAAACACAGGCAAAGTTTGGAATGATGATCGAAGAATACTTGGAAAAAAGGGATGTTTTAAAACGTGTTTTTCTGTTAATAGACTTTAGGCATAAGCCTACTGAGGATGATTTGATTATGTATAACTTTTTGAAGTACTATAATCTTCCTGTTACAGTTATTGCGACTAAAGCTGATAAGGTTGGAGGAAGTAAGAAACAGAAAAATTTAAAGGATATACTTGATACTTTAGATTTGGTAGTTGGAGATGATTTGGTAGTTTTCTCTAGTGTTACTAAACTTGGTGTAAAAGAAGTATTGAAAAAGATTGAGGACCTAATTGTTGATGAAACAATTTAGGTTTTTTTCATATATTAGAATAGGTGAATATATGAAGATAGAAATTGCTGATAAAAAGAATATTTTTATTTTTATAAATAGTGGGTATTTAAATGATACTGATCTTGCATCAAAAGAGGACATTATTTTTGCTGTTAAGGATTTCATTATTAAATATAAGAAGAGACTTAATTTAAGAGGTTTTTATAAGGTTAAAGTATTTGTGAATAAAAAAGTAGGATTGTTTTTGGATATTAATCGACTAGAAGATATTGAACTATCTAATACTGTTGATTTACGAGTTATTGTTTATATGGATGAAAAAATTTATTTTGAGACAGAAAACTACTATATTTTACCCGATCGTGTAGATAAATATTATTATAATAATCGGTTTTATTGTGATGCTTCATTAGTACCTAATATTTTAAATATAGTAGAGTTTGGTAGTTTTATATATGGGGATATGGTCTTAGATATCCTAGATAATGCTACTGTTGTATAAATTTGTTATTTTGTGTATAATTAGCTCAGGTGAATTTTATGACTTTTAATAGGAAAAATTTTATTATTTTTATAATAGTTATTCTTTTTTGTTTATTGAGTGGATATTTTGTTATTAATGTGTTTGTTCAAAAACATATTTTATATAGTGAAATTAATAAAATATATAAGGTTGATATTAGTTCTTCGAGGTATAAATATGATATAAAAACTTCATTTAAATATTCTATTATAGAAAAAGAGGTTAAGGGCTATATAAAAGATCAAAATGATACTTACCTAGAAGTTTCTAATATAATGAATAATAAAAAAGTTAAATCTATTTTATCCTATGATAATTATGAAACTGATGGTCCTTTGTTTGATAATAGTATTCAATATATAACAGAAGTTAAAAACACTATAAATAAGAAGATGGATGCATTAATATCTAATAGCTCAGATACTTATCTAATTAATTTGGTAAAGAAAAAAGGTTTGAGTAAATATTATAGTAATTTATGTGATGATTTATTAAATACGGATGAAATGATTACTTATTTAAATAATAATAAGGAACTATTTACTCATTCTAGAGATGATTTTAATTATATACTAGATGTGGAATTAGAAGTAATTACTTTCTTAAAAAATAATAAGGATAATTGGGAGTTAAGGGATAAAGAAATTCAATTTAGAACGAATGATTTGTTAAATCAGTATAACTTATTGGTGAGCAAAATAAAGTAACTTTCCACAGTTTTTGTGGAAAGTTTTTCATTTGTTTGAAGTTAACTTTTTTGCTTTTTATTGTCTTTTTTTGAGGAATTTGTTATAATTTATAAGGGTAAAATAAGGAGTGTGCAGTATGAGTAAGAAAGAAAAGAGCAATAATAGTAAGAAATTGGTATTGGTAATTTTGTTATTATTACTACTTTTAATACCCATTTCTTGTACTATGTTCAAAGTAGAAAAAGGTGATAGTCATACAAGTGATAAAACTGGTAGTTATACTGAGAAAAAATTTGATGAAGAAGAGGAAGATTCTTCTGATTCTAATTATTCTGTTACTGATGGGTATATAAATGAAGGAACCTTTCAGGTGGTTAAACCAGAAATAGACTTGGAGTATACTTATGCTTATCGAAGAGATTATAGTAGGGATGATAGACGTTATGTTACTACTAACACTAATGATACAAAAACAGATAACGAAAATTATAATGATTCTAGTTCTATTTTGAATCCTAGTCCTAGTATAAAGGATTTAGAGGTAGAACTAAATTATAGTACTGATTCATTAACTTATAAAGCAGTGACTGTTACTATAACATCTAATAAGGAATTAGAACCAGTTGATGGTTGGACTTTATCAAATGATAGGAAGATATTGACGAAAGAATATATTTCAAATGAAGAAGAAGTTGTTACACTTAAGGATATAGATGGAAAAACAAAAAATGTTACAGTATCTATTAAAAATATTAGTAGTAACGAAGAAGAAAAAATAGGTGTAGATGGTGAGTTTAAATATATTGTTTTAGATAGTGGAGAGATTCAGTTAACGAGATATATGGGAAAGAAGACAGCCTTAACTATACCAGCTATATATGACGGATATAGGGTTTATTCAGTTGGGAATCCAAACGCTGGAGGGGCAACAAAAGCTGCAGAGCGTTATAATATTTTTGGTGAGAAGACTACTACAAATACAACTATTAAAAGTTTATGTTTTGAAGCTGGGCTAAGAAAAATAGAAATTGGTGCATTTAATGGATGTAGTTCTTTAACGGGAAATTTAATCATTCCTGAAGGTGTTGATACGATTGGTGCTGGTGCTTTTACTGGTTGCAATCGACTTAATGGTGGATTAGTTTTACCAGACAGTTTAAAATCAATTGGTACGGCTGCATTTGGTAATTGTACTAGGTTAAAAGGCGATTTAGTTATTCCAAATAATGTTGTGTCCATAGGAAAATCGGCGTTTGCAAATTGTAGTGGGTTTAATGGTAAATTGGTGTTATCTGATTCATTAAAAACAATAGAAAAACAGGCATTTGGTAATTGTACAGGCTTAGTTGGAGATATTATTATTCCTAATAGTGTTATATATGTCGGGGTTGGTGCATTTCAAGGGTGTAGTGGATTTAATGGTAAATTGGTATTATCTAATTCACTAAAAGTTATAGAAGATTATACATTTTATGGATGTAATAATTTGATTGGTGAAGTTGTTATTCCAGAAGGAGTAACATCTATTGGAGATTCTTCTTTCTATTATTGCGGTAATCTAAATGGGACATTAACTCTTCCAAATACATTAAAATCTATAGGGAAATATGCATTTATTGAATGTCGAAAATTAATAGGTGATTTAACTATACCTGAGGGGGTAACAGAGATAAAATATGCAGCATTTAATAATTGTGTTGGATTTAATGGGAACCTAACTTTACCAAATACTTTGGAAGTTATAGAGGATCATGCCTTTAGTCATTGTGAGAGTTTTAAAAATACAAGTTTAACTATACCTAGATCAGTAAAGATGATAGGTGCTAGCGAGACTGAGGGAACACATAATTTTTATAATTTTGCAACTAAATATATTAAAGAGTTTAAAGTAGAAGAAGGAAACAATGATTTTAAGGCCATAGATGGGGTTTTATTTACAAAAGATGCTACTCGATTAATTAGTTATCCTGCATCTAAAGTAGGTAGTGTTTATACAATACCAGAAGGAGTAATTATTTTAGATCAAATGGCATTTAGTAGAGCTGGGAGTGATTACTTGGCAAATCCAAGTACAAGACTTAAGAAAATTGTGCTTCCTGATAGTTTGAATGTTGTTAGAAATAATTTGAATCAACTTGGTAATGCACTATATAAGTATACTGGCGTATATGAAATTGAGGTAAAGGATTCTAATCCAAGATATAAAACAATTGATGGAATTCTTTATAGTAAGACAGGTAAAACATTGTGGTATGTTCCAACAGCTAAAACAGGAGTAATAACAATAGAGGAAGGTGTTGAAAGTACACAGGGTGCATTTATATATGGTTTAGCAGCTAGTACTATATATATTCCTAGTACTATAACTTCTATTCAGACGAATGATTTAAATACATTAAAATCATTAGGAAAGTCAAAAGTTATCTTTGCAGCGGACTCTATTTATCAATTTAATGCTAATGGGGATATTGTAAAAAGTAGTTAGTTATTGTATAAAAAGCATTTTAATAAAGAATAGTATAATACACTTTCAAAGGGAGGTGTATTTTTATTATGTTTTGGGATAAAACAAAATAATAATCCACAAGTTTATCTATGGATTATTATATATTACTTTTTTATTGATGTTTTTAAAAGGGTTCACATTATTTTCAGTGTTTTTATATATCTTATATTACTATAGCTATCATATTGTTTGAGCCTTTATTCACTACTTTAGAAAGGGTTGTTTGTAGTTTAAATCTGATATTATCTGGCATTAGGTTTATTTTTGATTGAATTCCTTCTTGTACTATTGAATCTAGACTACGTCCAAATATCTCGCTTTTCCAGATGTCGTTCGGGCCTTTATCTTTACCTTGCATTATGTAATCAATTAATTCTTTACTTTGTACCTCACTTCCTATAATTGGTTCGAAGGTGGATTCAACGTCAACTCTTATCATGTGAATAGATGGGGCAACTGCTTTTAATTTAACACCATAGCGAGGACCTTGTTTTATGATTTCTGGTTTATCTAGTTTCATATCTTCGATTGAAGGTGTTGCGACTCCATAGCCAGTTTGTTTTACCATTTTTAAGGCATATTTAATTTGATCATATTCTTTTTTGGCGATATTAAAGTCCTGAAATAGTGCTAGTAAATCTGCTTTGTTTTTTACATCAATTTTTATTATATCAGTAAGTGTTTTGTTATATAAGTCAGCTGGTGCTGTTAGGGTTATTGTAATTATTCCAGTAGATGGATCAACATCCGAAAGGTATGCCTTTTCTATCATGTCGTTTGCCAGGAAGTGACTGGTTATGCTATCTATATCTCTTAATTTGTCAATTTCTATTACACTTTCTTTAATTGACTCTATATAACTTTCTTTTACTTTATGATCGTGATTTAGTATAGCAATCCATTCTGGCATATTGACTTTTACTTCTAATACTGGGAATTCATATAAAGCCTCTCTTAAAATATCGTACATATCTTTTTCATTCATGGCTTCAATACTGATTGGCATTACTGGTACATTGTGTTCTTCTTTTAGCGATTCAGCTAGACGTATTGTTTCAGGTAAAGTTGGATGAGTGGTGTTTAAAAGTACAATGAATGGTTTACCAATATTTTTTAGTTCATTTATTACTCTAGATTCAGCTTCCAGATAATCATTTCTTTCAAATTCTCCAATAGAGCCATCTGTTGTTACAACGATACCTATTGTTGAATGGTCTTTAATTACTTTTTCAGTACCAATCTCCGCTGCTTCTATAAATGGTATTTCTTCGTTATACCATGGAGTTTTTACCATACGTGGACCATTTTCATCTGTTGCGCCTATTGCTTTATCTATCATATAACCAACACAATCGATTAATCTAATATTGCATGTAAAATCATCAATTTTAATATTTGCAGTATTATTAGGAACAAATTTTGGTTCTGTAGTCATAATTGTTTTTCCAGCAGCACTTTGGGGGATTTCATCTAGAGCTCTTTTTCGTTCATATTCATCTTCAATATTTGGTACTACTAGAGTTTCTACCATTTTTTTAATAAAGGTTGATTTTCCAGTACGTACAGCTCCAACTACACCTAGATAAATATCTCCTCCACTTCTTTGCGCTATATTTTTAATAATTTCTTGTTTATCCATATACACATTCTCCTTATACAGTAAAACCTTATGTATTTAGATAAAAAAAAAGAACAAATTTCTCTACTCGATGTGAAATTTATTCTGTTATACACTATTATTATTTTTTGTAAATGACAGACTATTTATTAATTCTAAATACTTTTTGCTACATAACTCGTTATCGTTAGAATATACTTTATATTCTATATTATAAATTTTGTTATTGTAGATAGTGGCATAGTTATATTCTTTACTGTTAGAGGTAGTTACTTTTATAAGACCCCAGACTGTATTATTTATTGTTTCTTCTGTTATATTGCTTACTTCGTCGTTTTGATTTGTATATATATGTGATTTTAAGTATTCTTCTTTTGTCTTGTATAGATTTGTAAATTCATTGTATTCCATTCTTATGGAACAGAAATCACTACCTGTATTATAGGTATAACTTTTGTAGTCTTTTGTGTTGTAGTTGGTTTTTATAAATCCTTCTGGTATTTGATATGTTAATTCTTCTATGTAGGTATCATTACTATTATTTTTATATTTTTCTTCGAAGGGAATATCTTTAATGTTTTGGAAAATTTCATTTACAGTTGTCGTTAGTCCTATAATAAATCCTATTGTAAATATTATAAGAAATACGATGATGACTGCAGCTGGGCTAACGCCACCTTTTTTTCTACATTCATTTAATAATTCATTACTTGTTTTATCTATATTTTGTTGTTTTATTTTTTCAATATTTTGATCAACTTTTTGTAAATAGAAACTATTAAATTTTATTCCCACTAAAATATATAAGACAATAATTATTACAGAACTGTATTCTTTAATAAAAAATGTGATAACAAAATTTGTAATAATTAGTATAAAGGCATATAACCATAACTTTCTATATAAGAAGTAGTAACCTCCAAAGATAAATGCTGGGATAGAGAATTTTCCATCTTTTATTTTATCGTAGTTATTCCCAATGTATGCTTTTTTATAATCATCATCACTACTATTGTAGTTATAACTATAATTAAATTGATCTTCATGGCCATTTTTTAGTTTTGTTCCACAATTTGTACAAAATTTAGTTCCATCTATTAATTTTTTTCCACATTTATTACAATACATAATTTATCCTCCTAAGCTAATAATAGTTTATCATAAATAGGTATAAAATAGTATTAAATACTTATTATAATTTGTATATTTACTCATTTTATTAGTATAAAAATAAAAAAACTAACCTTAGTTAGATTTTTTAGAACATTTTATCAATATCTTTAGGAATATTGTCTTTTATAATTGCATTTACAATTTTATCTTCTTTTTCTTTTGATACTTCTTTTCCTGTCATTGTACTAATTTCTTTTACTATTTCCCTTAAGTTTTTTTCGTCTTTCATATTGGAATTTTGTAATTTTTTAGCAAGTGACATAATGGTATTTTTATCCACATTTGTTTTATTTTCTACACGTTTAAAAAAGTTATCTCCAAACATAAAAACCTCCTATATAATTATATGTTGGAGATTTTATTTTGTTTAATATTTATTTCTATTTTCTAAAGCAGCTCTTTTTTTCTTTCCAATTTGCGCACATTTTTTTTGGAATTCATCTAAAGATATTAAATTGTTTTCATATCTTTCATGGAGCATGGCGATTGATTTATCATACATGTCTATATCATTTGTTGGATTTGTATGTTTATAAGTTGATAATTCTTCATTGAATCCAAGCCGGTTATTGCTTTTGTTGTTATTGTTAATATTTTCGTATGGATCATTTCTTTTAAAGTTTGTTTTTATAAAACCATTATTATGATTTAAATTATTATTTCCAAAATTATTTTGGTTATTATTAAAATTATTTCCATTTAGTAGCATTATTCATCACCATTTCTATTTTTGAACTGTAATACTATAGGTGTTCCTGTAAGTTCAAAATTTTCTCTAAGTTTATTTTCTAGATATCTTTCATAGGAGAAGTGAATTAATCCCTTATTATTTACACGTAGAGTAAATTTGGGTGGCTTTGTCCCTGTTTGCGATGAAAAGTAAATTTTTAATCGTTTCCCTTTATATGATGGGGGAATATTTAACTGATAAGCATCTAATATTACATTATTTAAAATACTAGTTGGTATTTCTCTTTTTATATTTTCTCCAACTTTGATTACTGCTGGCATTAGAGTATGAAGTCTTTTTTTGGTTAGGGCAGATACGAAGATAATAGGAGCATAGGTTGCGAATTGAAATTCTGCGCGCATTAATTTTTCGTATTCATTGATTGTTTTGTCTTTTACTGTGTCCCATTTATTTACAACAAAAATTAATCCTTTTCCACGTTCTATTGCATATCCAGCGATATGTTTATCGTGTTCTGTAATTCCTTCTTCGGCGTTTATTACTACTAAGCAGATATCGCTTCTATCTATTGATTTTAGGGAACGAAATAAGCTATATTTCTCGACTGATTCAAATACTTTTCCCTTTTTTCTCATTCCAGCAGTATCAATAAGTATATATTCTTCATTATGGTATTTTAAAACTGAGTCAATTGAGTCTCTTGTTGTACCTGCTACATCTGATACTACGACGCGTTCTTCGTTTAGTAGGGCATTCATTAAACTGCTTTTACCAACATTAGGGCGTCCAATAAATGAAAATTTTAATCTATTATCTTCTTCTTCTTCATATTCTTTAAAGTTTTTTGTTATAGCATTCATTAATTCTATATAACCGGTATTATGAATACTACTAATGGGAATATATTCATCAAATCCAAGTTCATAAAAATCATAAATATTATCTTTAGCAGTTTTTACATCAACTTTGTTGATAGCGACAATTACTTCTTTTTTACTTTTTCTTAAAAGATCTCTAACGATTAAATCATTACTAGTTAACCCTTCTTTTCCATCAACGATAAAGACAACAATATCTGCATCATTTATGGCAATTTCTGCTTGCATTTTAATTTCATCATTAAACGCTAATTTACTAGCATCAATTCCCCCTGTATCTACTAAATGGAATTTTTTATTATTATAAGTGGTTGTTTGGTAAATTCTATCTCTAGTTACACCAGGAAAGTCTTCAATTATTGAAATCTTTTTACCTACTATTTTATTAAATAGAGTAGACTTTCCAACATTTGGTCGTCCTACTAAAGCAACTGTTGGTATAGACATAATATCCCCTCCAATTCACTGGTATTATATCATAGGATTGTGAAATTTTAAAGAAATTTTTCTTTTCAATAAAAAAGTTAATATTCTTGTGATATAATTGTTATGATAGGAGGATATTTATGAATATAGATAAAAAACAAAATGAAGTTGGTTGGTTTGATAATCCGGGTATGGTTATCAATGTAATTATAGGACTTATTGCTGTTATAATTATTTTAAGTCAGTCTTTTGCAGTTAACAGTAATCTAAGTACTATTGTTATTTTAAAGAACATTGTAAATCATAATAGTATATATTTAATAACTTTAGTTTATTTTGTAGCCTTAAAAACTTATACTGGTAAAAAGTATTTTAATTTTTTAAATTTATTTTTAATTGTGTTATATTTACTTACAAGTATTACATCACTACTTACAGTTTTTCAGTCGTTTTCTTTAACATCTTTTGTTAATTTGGCTCTTCATTTCGTGCTTTTAATATATTTAGTTCATCTATTCTTTAGAGGTACTAGAATATGGAAAGATTTTAAACTTGAAAAATCACCTTTTAATGAGGTGAAAAATGATTCTTATTTTTATATTGTTACTATTTTAGATGTTACTTTGCTGGCACTTAATTTGATTTTTACAACATCCTTTGATGGTACAGTTTTGGCTATTTTGGACTGTCTTTATATTATTCTTTTTGCTAGATATATTTATTTATATGGTGTGTTTTTAGATGGCAAAGAAAATAAGACTTGTACGAATAATGATTTAGGGTCAGTTAAGGAAAATATAGAGGAAGTAGTTCATGATATTAAAGAAGTAATAGAGGAAAAATCTAGTGAAGTAATTGATGAAATTAAAGAAAAATTGGACGATGCTAAGGTGGATAAAACTAATAATAAAAGGAATAAAGGAACTAAAAAGAAGGGGGATGAATAATATGAATATGTTTGAAGAGATAGAGAAGGCACGAAAAGATCTTCCTAAATTAAACAATATTACAAAAGAGGTTGAAAATTATAAATTAAATGGTTATCAAAAATTTTCAGTTATTACTTATTTTGTTTGTTTTTGTGTAGGAATTATTTTAGGAAATTTATTTCCTGTGTGTGGTAATAGTTCTAATTTTTATTCTGTTTGTACTACTACGGAATTTAATTTTTCGTTAATGATATTCTTTTGGTTTATAAGTTTTTTAGTATGTTTATTCTTTTTTGCAATAGGACATATTATAGCTTTGCTTACAGATATTAGTAATAAATTAGGAAAGAAGAAATAGTTTCTTCTTTTTTTTGTGTAAAGAAAACCCCCAGTTCTACTGGGGGTTCCAAAAAAGCTTTAGCG
>CAOJYR010000014.1 GCA_948465965.1 uncultured Mycoplasmatota bacterium | reverse complement strand
GAGCCCTTATAGGGCTTATGAAAGACTACCAGCTAAGCTGGTAGATTTTTATTTAATTAATTTTTTCTGAAATACTTTCATTTATAAATTCTTTGTCTTCCTTCATTAGAAGTTCGTGAATTTCTTCTTCTTTTGTATCAAGGTATACTTCTTCGATACGATCTACTCGACATTTTTCCGCTTTAATTATAGCTTCAACTTTATCAATTGCTTCGTCTAGGTCGTCATTTACTACAACGTAGTTATATTTTGTGACTTCATTTATTTCTCTGTAGGCTGTATGAAATCTTTCAATAATTTTTTCATTAGAATCAGTTCCTCTTTTTTTAAGTCTTTTTACTAGTGTTTTTAAGGATGGTGGCATGATAAATATTAAAAGAGATTCTGGTAGGAGTTCTTTTACTTTTTTAGCACCTTGAATTTCTATTATCAATATTACATCTATTCCTTGATCTAGTTTTTCTTTTATATATTTTTTAGGAGTCCCATAGTAAGCTCCTGCATATTCAGCGTATTCTAAGAAGAAGTTTTCTTCTATTTTTTGTTCAAATTCCTCTTTTGATAGAAAGTAGTAATCAACACCCTCTTGTTCTTTTCCTCTTTTTGGGCGAGACGTTGCGGATACTGATATCCATTTATTATTACTATCTTTTTTCATAAGTCCTTGTATAATGCTATCTTTTCCACTACCACTTGGTGCTGATACAATTATTAGTTGTCCAGTTTTCTTTTGTTTAATCATTTTTATTTCCTCCTTGATATATGTGATTTTTATATTCTGATTCTATTAATTCTATTTGTTTTTCTGGGGTTAGACTTAGGGCATATATTTTTGTTGTTTCTAATTCGTACTCTAACATTTCCTCTTTATTTTTATTTATTTTACTAATTATTGGAAGGTCTACTTCTTTTTTTATTTTATTTAAATATTTTCTTCCTTTGTTATTAAATCCTAGTATTCTAATATAGGTGATATCTTTAAAATTTTTGGATTTTTCTTTAGTGAAGTTACATAGAATATGTATTAGCATTCTAGAGATTTTATTGTAAGTATAACGCTTACTTTTTATTTTTTCAATAAATTCTTGATATGTTTTAGCACTTATTATTTCTTTTTTTAAAACTTTATCAAGCCCTTCATCAACTGTATGATATATTGATAGATCATTTTCTGTAATAATTTTATATTTTAATAGGGGAAAGTAGTCTTCTATAAAATGAAAATTAGTTAAATAAGGGAGTACATAATTTGGTACCTGATTTTTAATATCTATCTTTTCTTTTATGGCATTTCTGATTGCTGTAGCACTAGAAATGGATGTTTCCAAATCTTTGTTGTGGTAATTGTTGGTTCTTTTTATGGGAATTGGTTCTATTTTATAATTGTTTTTTATAATTGTTTTTATATAACTTATTGCAAGTAAGTCATTTGGTTCTTTTATAGTTTTTCCTGTTAGATCTTGTAAAGCAAGTGATAGAGCAGTTGGATAGTTTTTTCCTAATTTGGAGTATATTTTTACTAGATTATCAAACTCAGGATTACTTAGTTGTTCACTAGCGATACATTTTATATCCTCTAGGTTGTCACTTTCGCTTCCGAATACAAATTTTTCTACTTTTAGTTTTTCAAGTAAGGTAATTGCGCCATAACTAAAGTAGTCTGCACTTTGTGTAGCAAAGGGATAGGGTAGTTCTATAATTAAATCAACTCCAGCTTTTAAGGCGATATTTGTTTTTTTCCATTTATCAATAATTGAAGTATCACCACGTTGTGTGAAATTACCACTCATTATTAATATTATAGTATCGTTTGGATATTTTTCCTTGATTTTGTTTATATGGTATAAGTGGCCATTATGAAATGGATTGTATTCAGCGATAATTCCAACACTACTCATAGTAAGCACCTCTTTTCTTGTTAGAATAGTTTATCATACAAATTATTTTTTTTCAATTTAGTTGCCTATGTTTATTTACTTATTTTTCTGTTTGGGTTATAATTTTAATAAGGTTAATAAAGATTAAAATATTTAAGTGCTAAGATCTTATTTATAATAGGTCTACATTTTTATTTATTTTCATATAATAAAATGATATAGTGCCTTTTTGAGGGGATGAAAAAATGAGAGTAATTGTTGTAGCGGGGGGAACTGGTGGTCATATTTATCCAGCTCTTGCCATTGTAAATAAAATTAAGGAAAAAGAAAAAAATAGTGAGATATTATATATTGGAACAAGCGATAGAATGGAAAAAGATATTGTTCCAAAACTTGGAATTGACTTTGTTGGATTAGAAATGGCAGGGTTCAATCGTCGTAATATTTTAGCTAATTTTAGTATTTTAGTTAAAGTAGGAAAAGCATATTCTAAAGCAAAAAAAATAATAAAGGATTTTAATCCGGACATTGTTATTGGTGCGGGTGGTTATATCACAGCTCCAGTGCTTTATGCTGCTCATAAATTAAAATATAAGACAATTATTCATGAACAAAATTCAATTCCTGGAGTGTCTAATAAGTTTTTAGCGAACTTTGTTAATAAAATTTGTTTGTCTTTTCCTAACAGCAAAAAATATTTTCCTAAAGAAAAGGTTGTTTATACGGGTAATCCTAGAAGTGAAGAGATTGTTGCAATTAAAAAGGTGTCAAAAGAGAATTTTGGATTTAAAAAGGATAAGAAGCTTGTAGTCTTTGTTATGGGGTCTTTAGGGTCTACTACAATGACTAGAAAAATAAAGGATATGATTCCTAAATTTAAGGGTAAAAATTATCAAGTTTTAATTATTACTGGTAAGGCTTATTATAAAGAGTATGAAAATGTTTCAGTTCCTTCCAATGTTAGGCTTGTTCCTTTTTTAGATAATCTTATTCATTTGATGAAGGATACTGATTTAATGATTTCTCGTGCTGGAGCTTCTACGATTGCAGAAATTACGGCAATAGGGCTTCCTTCTATTTTGGTTCCTTCTCCTTATGTTACACATAATCATCAATTTTTAAATGCTAAGGAATTAGAGGATGTTGGAGCTTGTAAGATTATAGAAGAAAATAGTTTTGATAGTGATATAGTTATTGCCTCTATTGATGAGATGATAAACAATAAGGTTTTGTATAGTAAAATGAAGAATAGTTCTATGAAGTTTGGTGTTTTAGATTCTGCAACAAAGATATATGATGAAATTAGAAAGTTAATTGGGTGAAGTAGTTATGAAAGATACAATTAAAGAATTAGAGAAAAGTAATGTTGGTAAAATTGAGACTGATGTTTTTTTAAGTAAATATACTACTTATAGGGCAGGAGGACTTGCAAGAGGTATTGTTTATCCTAAAGATATTGATAGTTTAGTAAGAACAATTAAGATTCTTAAGAAGCATTCCATTAAATATAAGATTTTAGGAAATGGATCTAATTTACTTTTTAGTGATAAGGTTTATGAAGGGATTTTGATTAAGCTAAGTGAACTTGATCATGTTGAATTTTTTAATAATAAGGTTAGAGTAGGAGCTGGATTTTCTTTAGTTAAGCTTTCTTTAATGGCTGCGAAAAAAGGACTTACAGGACTTGAGTTTGCATCTGGTATTCCGGGAACGGTTGGAGGAGCTGTTTTTATGAATGCAGGTGCTTATAAAAGTGATATGGGTTATATTGTTCAAGAGGTTAAAGTTTTAACACCTGACTTTAAAATCATTACTCTAGAGAATAAAGAAATGGATTTTCATTATAGGACTTCTTTTTTAAAAAAACATCCAGACTATATTTGTTTAGAGGTAGTTATTCGACTAAAAAGGGGTGAAAGAAGCGCAATAGAATCAGTAATTAAGGACAGAAGAAAAAGAAGGGTTTTATCACAACCTCTTGAATATCCATCAGCGGGAAGTGTTTTTAGGAATCCTGATGGAATGTTTGCTGGTGAGATGATTGAAAAACTTGGCCTTAAGGGATTAAAAAAAGGTGGCGCTATGGTTAGCCGCAAACATGCTAATTTTATTGTTAATAAGGATAATGCTAGTAGTAGAGATATAAAAGAATTGATAGATTATGTACATAGCAGAGTAAAAGATGAATATAAAGTGGATTTAAAAGTAGAGCAAGAATTTGTAAATTGGGAGTAATGTATGGCAAAAAAAATCGTCAAAAAAAGAAAACTTAAGGTATTTACGTTATTACTAGTACTTCTGTTTTTAGGAGGACTAGTTTTTAGCACTTATTTATTTTTAAATACAAATACTAAGAATATAATTATTGAAGGTAATAATTATCTAAATGACGATTATATTATTGATATGGCTGGAATAAAAGATTATCCTAGCTTCTATTTGACTTCTAGTAGAAGCCTAAGAAAAAAATTACTTAAATCAGTATATATAGAAGATGTGGATGTTAAAAGGGAGTTTTATCATATTCTTGTTATAAAGATAAAAGAGAATAAGGCTTTATTTATCAATAGTGGTAAAAATACAATTGTTTTTGAAAACAAAGAGGAAATTTCAGTCGATGAAAAAATTGACTTATTTAGAATTCCTAGAGTAATAAATTATGTTCCGGATGATAAGTATTCATCTTTTGTTAAGGGGATGAAAAATATAAATAGTGATATTTTAGGAAAAATTTCTGATATTGAATATCAACCGAATGATTATGATAAAGATCGATTTTTACTTTATATGGATGATGGGAATATGGTTTATTTAACATTAACTAAATTTAAAATGATAAATTATTATAATGATGTTTTAAGTCAATTGGAAGATAAAAAAGGAATTTTATATTTAGATAATGGGAATCATTTTCAGATTAAGGAGTAATTATATGATGACTAATAAGAAAATCTTTTATTATACTAAATATATAATGTTGTTTTTCTTTTTCTTTTTCGGACTTGTTTATTTTTATACATTAAGCAAAAATGACACTTATGTTAATTTTGGTTTTAGTTATGCTATAAGTATCGGCGAGGTACCTTATAGAGACTTTAATATGGTTGTTACTCCCTTTGCACCTTTTTTGTATTCAATTGGACTTTTGTTTTCTAAATCTATTATTATTTATTATTTAGAACAGGCCATACTTTTGACTATAATGTTTTATTTTTTATTTAAATTGCTTGGTGAAAAAGCTTGGCTATTCTTGGTTTGTCTTTGTATTCCTTATCCTGTAGCTATGGTTAGTACTTTGTTTCCCGGATATAATTTTTTAGCTTTTTTCCTGTTTGTTATTTTGATTTATTTGGAGCAAAACAAGAAAAGTGATTATTTGATAGGTTTTATTTTAGGATTAATATTTTGTTCAAAACAAACAATTGGACTTAGTTTATTTGTTCCTTGCTTTTATTATTTAATTAAGGATAGGGTTAGGTTTGCTAAAAGGTTAGTGGGGTATATTATCCCTGTATTTATTTTGGTTATATACTTAATAGTTTCACATAGTTTATATAATTTTATAGATTTGTGTTTTTTAGGTCTTTTTGATTTTGGTGATTATAATCATTCTATTGATGTGTTTTATCTGTTATTATTTATATTTTCTTTTCTATTTTTATTTGCGAAAACATTAAAAAACAAACATAATATAATTTATTATTATGCCTTATGTTTTTCTATTGTTGTTGTTCCTATTGTTGATTATTATCATGTTTCTTTATTTTTATTGGTGTTCATATATGTTTTTTTAGGTGATTATAATTTAAAAAGGGAGCATATTTGCAAACAAGCAATTCTATTTATAATTTCTTTGGCTTTTATATGGTTTGGTGTTGAGAAAATCTTTTTGAAAGATATGGTTATTACAAGTTATCATAACTTTGAGATTACTATTACATCTAGACGTTATATTAATAATGTTTTCGAACTGAATGAATACTTAGATAATAAAGATTGTAATGTTATTTACCTTTTAAGGGGATCAGAGAACTATTTTTACAAAATTATCAATGATAAAGAAATTGATTACTTTGATTTGCCTAATTATGGCAACTACGGGTATGATGGAGTTAATAAAATTTTAAATAGATTAAGAAAAATCAGCGATGCAATATTTGTTATTGATAAAAGTTTATATAATAATACTGATGATTGTCAACAATATATTAAAGAGTTGAGTAATGAGGTTAGGCAGTTTAAAAATATAAAAACGATTGGAAATTATGATATATATTATAAGGAGTAATATGATGAAGTTTATTAAAAAGAGAGGGTGTGTGGTTGTATGAGTTTAGTTAGAAGTAATTTAAAATACATTTTTGTTTTTGTTTTTACTTTGTTTGTTATGGTCTTTTTTGGTATGTATACAAATAGTTGGGATGCTATTTGGAATTATGGATTCAGCTATTCTATGGCTAAGGGGGAATTGCCTTATCTTGATTTTACTATGATTATTCCGCCTTTTTATAATTTTATAATGTCTTTAGGTTTAATTTTTATTTCTCATAATAATATAGTTTTTTTAATAGAGCAGGCTATATTAATTACTGTAAATTTTTATTTTTTATATAAAATGTATGATAATAGGGCTTGGATGTTACTTCCTATTATGTGTTTTCCTATTTTTGTATCCTTTTCTCCTACTTATAATTATTTTTTATTTTTTCTAACTACCATAGTATTATATTTAGAAGAAAAAAAGAAAAGTGATTACTTAATAGGATTTTTTTTAGGATTAACTTTACTTACCAAATATACAGTAGGGATATTTTTGCTTTTTCCTAGTATTATTTATTATTTTAAAAATAAAAAGAAAATCTTAAAAAGATTTGTTGGTCTAACTATTCCTTGTATTATCTTTTTTATATATTTATTGATTACTCATAGTTTGTATTCTTTTTTAGATTTATGTGTATTTGGTCTTTTTGATTTTGCCTCTAAAAATACTGTTATTCATATAGTTTATTTTCCTTTGTCACTTATCTTGTTTTTTGTTTCTTTATTTGTGTTAACAAGGAATCGCAAAAAAATTCTAAATTGGTATGTTGTTTTCTCTTTCTTTATTATGATTCCTAATTTTTCTATATATCATTTTTTTGTATATGTATTATTTTTTAGCTTATTGATAATTTCTGGAAAAAGTATTTTGTCTGGTAAGTATATTAGAAATATATCATTACTATTATCTTTTTTAATAATAGGATTAAATATTATTTTTTATATTAATTGGAATCAAATGGAATTGGGGCTTGAAAGATATCATAATATTAATAATTTTAATTATTTTGTAAATTCTAAGGGATCTAAAAATAGTGTAATGCTTGCTAATGGTGTTTATAAAAAGTATAGGGCTAAGGGTAATACGTTTTTTATATCTAATTGTGGTGATATTTGGATGAAGATAATTAATGAGGAAAGGACTAATTATTTTACTATTTTAAATCGTGGTAATTATGGTTATAATGGAACTAAGAAAATGATTAAAAGGATAAAAAAAATGAATGACGTTTATTTTATAGTTAATATGAATGATTATAAGTACAGCAAAGATTTTTCTAATAGTTTGACACAATTTGACTCTGAAATTGTTGAATATATAATAAAAAGTTCTAATTTTATTGAAAGTGTTAATGAATATAATGTGTATTATAAACAGTAGAGGTGAGGAATATAATGAAAAGATATAAGTTTATTTTAAAATATATAATTTTATTTTCGATAATATTAATATGGAATTTAATTATTTCTCCTACGGATTTGGATGAGATATGGAGCTATGGATTTAGTCATAATATTTATAGTAGCCTTGTTCCATATAAAGATTTTAATATAGTTGTTACACCTCTATATCCGTTTTTAATATCTTTAGTATTTCATTTGTTTGGTTCTAATTTATTAATTTTTCATATTACGCAGGCTCTGCTTTTTACAATGCTTTCATATTTTTTATTTGATCTTTTAGATGAGAAGAGTTGGATAGTAATTTTATTTTTCTTTTTTCCTACACCTATCTTTTTTCCGGGATATAATTTGTTGTTATTTTTTATGTTTCTATTGATTGTTTGGCTGGAGAAAAGGGAAGCTAATGATTATTTCATTGGTTTTGTATTAGCACTAAGTGTTCTTACTAAACAAAGTGTAGGTATCTGTTTTTTATTACCTAATTTATTTTATTTAAAATATCCTAAAAAAATTTTGAGACGTATTTTAGGGTTTAGTGTACCTGTGCTTCTTTTTTTGCTTTATTTAATATGCACTAATTCTTTATATTCATTTTTAGATTTATGTGTATTCGGACTTTTTGATTTTGCTTCTGGAAATGGGAAAATACTTAATATCAACTTTATATTATTAATTCTATTGATTGTTTTCACATTATTTTTTATTAAAAGGGATCCGAAAAATATTTCTAATTATTATGCTTTGGCCTTCTATAGTATAATTATCCCACTTTTTGATATAAAACATTTTCAGGAGGGCTTTTTGGCTTTTTTGGTAATTATTTTATTAAATGTAAAAAGAGCTATTCCTATTAATTGCAGATTGCTTAGTATTGGTGTGGTTTTGGGGGAAGCGTTAATTGTATGGAATACTAGGGATCTTAACCCTGTAATTTATCCTAATAATATTAAGGCGTTTGAGTATAGATTGTTAGATAATGATGGTATTTCTCTTACTAATAATGTTAATCGATTTTTAAAAAGTAATAATTATAACAAATTCGTTTTTTTGGATTCCAATGGTTATTATTTTAAAATTGTTAATGGGTATCCTATTAGTTATTTAGATTTGATTAATGTTGGTAATTGGGGCTACAATGGTAGTTATAAATTGTTGAAAGAAATTAAAGCGAAGGATGATTATATATTTTTAATTGATAGGGATGAATTAAAAAGGGGTAGGCAGACAGATAAACAGGCTATTAGATATATTATGGAACATGGAAAGAAGATAAATACTATAGATATTTATGATGTGTATATTATAAAGTAATTTGGTTATATATTTTAGGTAGAAGGGATTTTTAATATGAAAATAAAAGAATTTTTTGTTAATAAAAAGATATTTTTCTTGTATTTATTTCTTATATTTAGTTTTTCTTTGTTTTTAATGTCTTTTTTGGTTAGGGAGACTGATTATTTTTGGCATATTAAGGCTGGAGAGTATATGGTGAAAAATAGTAGATTTTTAACTAGGGATATATTTTCTTGGATTGTAAAGGGTAAATATTGGATGAGTCATGAATGGTTATTCGAGATTATTATTTATTTACTTAAATTAGTATCTAATAATTATCATATTTTTATTTATGCATTTCTTTTTCTTTTTTCGATGATGATAATTTTATTTTTGACTAATAGGAAAGAATATTTAAAAAATATACCGTTTAGTTTATTTTGGCTTTCATTATCAATGATTTTTATAGGAGTTATTCAATGTCGTCCACATTTAATTAGTTATAATCTTTTAGCAATTACCATTTGGGTCTTATATGATCTTTATCAAGATGAGAATTCTAAGAAGTATCTTATTTTGCCTGTTGTTACTATTATTTGGTCTAATGTTCATGGAGGGTCTAGTAATTTACCTTATTTATTGTCTTTAGTATTTTTGATAGGTGGAATATTTGGTTTTTCATTCAAAAAAATCAGTGCAAGAAGATATTCAAAAAAGCAATTTTTCAAATACTTTTTAATTATGATTGTGTGTGTGTTATGTATTTCAGTTAATCCACATGGTATAAAGATGTTGTTTTATCCTTATCAGAATATGTTGGATGGTTTTATGTTAAAAACGATTGCCGAATGGCAACCTACAAACTTAAATGATTTTTCTCATTATACCTATTTTGTATTAATAATTATTATCGTTTGTGTATTTCTTTTTAGTAGTAAAAAAATTAAATTGATTGATTTATTATTATTTTGTTTTGTTTTGTTTTTGGGGTTAAAAAGCATTCGCTTTTGGCCATATACTTATATTGTTATGTCTTATATTATATTTTATTATATTCCTAGTAGAAAAAATGATAATGGCACAGAATTTGTATTATTTATACTTAGTATATTGTTGATTATTATTTTTGCAATTAATAATAAAATGATTATTAAAAATATCAATAAAAAGGTTTTAAATGATGAAGTTGTTTCTTATATAAAAACAAAAAATGCAAAAAGACTTTATAATTATTATGATTACGGTGGTTATTTAATTTATTGTAATATTTCAGTTTTTATTGATGGTAGGGCTGATTTATATTCTAATTATAATTATAAGGATTATTATAAAATATCTAGTTTGGCGTATGGATATGAAAAAATAATAAAAAAATATGACTTTGATTATTTTATAATTCCTAAAGATATTGGTTTGGCAACTTATTTAGATAACAATGATAGTTATAGTTTAGTATTTAGTGATAAGAAAGTAGTTATTTATGAGATGAAAAAATGATAATTTATCTAAAAATCTTGGACAAATTATTAATTTGCTAGTATAATTAATTTAAAGGTAGGAGGTGCTTTAATGAGTAGTGTATATACTGGTATTGATTTAGGTACCAATAGTATTAAAATAGTAGTTTTAGAAAAGACTAATGATAAATTACATGTTTTAGCATCTGTTAGTAGTCCTTCTTTAGGAATTAGAAATGGGCAAATAGAAGATACCAAAAAGGCTGTTTCTAGTGTAAAAGCGGCTTTAAAAAAGGTTAATGATATGATGGGAATCAAGATTACGAAAGTAATTGCGGCAGTGCCTCCTACTAACTGTTTTATGGATATAGCAATAGGATCGGTTTCAGTTTTAGATCCTTCATGTATAACTGGGGAAGATGTTTCGAATGTATTAAAGGATGCACTTATTGGTCAGGTTAAGGAAGAGGAGGAATTAATTACTGCTGTTCCGATTAATTTTACGGTAGATGAGGTTACTAATATAAAGGATCCTAAGGGAATGCAGGGTGAGGTTTTAGAGACAAAAGTTGTTCTTGCTACTTTACCTAAAGAGCCACTATATAGAATACTTGAGGTATTAAAGCTTAGTGGAGTAGAGGCTATTGATGTTGCATTTACTTCTACAGGAGATTATTATTCTATTAAGAATAGTAAAATGGATAAAGAAGTAGGTGCTATTATAAATATAGGTGAGTTGAGTAGTAATATTTCTATTTTTAATAAAGGCATTCAAATAAAAAATGCAACTATTCCCATAGGTAGTAAGAATGTTGATAAGGATATTTCTTATATTTTTAAGATTCCTTCAGATGATTCTAAAAGATTAAAAGAAACTTTTGCAGTTAGCATGCAGAGTTATGCTGATAGTAATGATGTTGTTGATGTAGCCTTGCGTGGTACAGAAAAAAAAGAAATATCACAAGTTGGTATTTCTAAGGTTGTGGAAGCGCGGCTTGAAGAAATATTAAAACTTGCAAAAAATGAATTAAAAAACTTAACAAATAGAGAAATACGTTATATAATAATAACAGGTGGGCTTAGCGAATTGGCTGGGTTTCAATATATAGTGGAAGAAAAGCTTGGCCTTAAGGCTAGGGTTTGTAATGTTAACACTATGGGAATAAGACATAATAAATATAGTAGTGTCTTTGGTGTCGTTAAATACTTTGATGACAAATTATCTTTGAGAGGTAAAAATTGTAGTATGTTATCTGATGAAGATATTAGAATCGTTATCTCTTCAGATGGGAAAACCATAAATAATAATAGTATTATAAGTAAAGTGTTTGGGCATTTTTTTGATAATTAAGGAGGACTAGGTATGTTAGGCGGATTAGAAATGGATCAATTAGCAAAAATAAAAGTTATAGGTTTAGGTGGCGGCGGGGGTAACGCTGTTAATAGAATGGTAGAGTCTGGAGTAAAGGGTGTTGAATTCATTGCAGCAAATACAGATTTGCAGGTGTTGAATTCCTCTAAAGCTGATGTAAAAATTCAAATTGGTGCATCACTTACTGATGGTCTTGGAGCAGGAGCAAAACCTGAAATAGGAAAGGAAGCTGCACTTGAATCTAAAAAGGAAATAGAAGATGCATTAGCTGGTGCTGATATGGTATTTATCACTTGTGGAATGGGTGGAGGTACTGGAACTGGTGCTGCTCCAATTGTTGCAGAAATTGCCCAAGGGCTTGGAGCGTTAACAGTAGCAATTGTTACTAAACCTTTCTCTTTTGAGGGGAAAAGAAGAATGGACAATGCATTAAAGGGAATAGAGGAATTAAAGAAACATGTTGATACTTTAATTGTTATTCCAAATGATAGATTAAGAGAAATTATTGATAAAACGACTCCAATGTTAGAAGCATTTAAAGAGGTTGATAATGTACTTCGTCGTGGTGTTCAGTCTATTTCTGATTTGATTGCTGTTGTGGGACTTGTTAACTTGGATTTTGCTGATGTTAAAGCAGTAATGGAGAAGAGTGGACATGCTATTATTGGTATTGGTATTGGTATGGGAGAAGACAGAGCAATTGAAGCTGCAAAACAGGCAGTATCTTCTCCACTTCTTGAAACTTCAATTACAGGAGCAACTGATGCTATTATCAATATTACAGGTGGAGTTAATTTAACTTTATTTGAAGCAGAACAAGCAGCTGAAGTAGTTAGAAGTGCGGCTGACACTGATATTAATACTATTTTCGGTTCTGTTATTAATGAGAATTTATCAGATGAGGTAATTGTTACTGTTATAGCTACTGGATTTGATAAGAATAAGAAACAGATGCAAGAAGTAAAAGAACCAATATTTAGTAATGCAGCTCCTAGTAGAAGAAGTTCTTCTAGTAATGATAGCTATATTACTCCAGAGGTATTGGATATGAATGATAGTTCTTCAGATGATTCAGATGGAGATTTTGATCTACCTCCATTCTTAAGAGATAGAAATTATTAGTATTTATGATTAGTTTAAAATGGCAGTGATGTCATTTTTTAATTTACATTCTAAATGTAAAATTGGCTATAAGAATCAAAATATATAATAGTTTATGTTATAATATAATAAAGAAGGAAGGTAGATAATATGGGTTATTGGGCTAAGGATGGTTCTTATGTACGTGAAGAGGGGGATGGTCCTAAGATTGTTCCGGAACCTGTGAATGTTGCTTATAATCAAACAGATGAGAGATATGAAAAAGATGAAGTTAGAGAGTTAGAACGAATGGGAAGAATAAATGAGGCACATAAATATGGTAATGAAAATGGTATTAGTAGTTCTTCAATAGAAAATCTATCTCCTGAACTTCATGAATATTTATTTAGACAGGGTGTAAAGGCAGAACAGGAAAGACAACCTTATATGGAAAGAGTTGCTAATTGGGTTCAACAAGGTGTTGATTTTGATGCTGAAAATTTCAATGAGATAATAAAGAAACTTAATACTGATGAGACTCTTTCTAACAAGTATTTAACTGATTTTAAGAAAAAAATTAGAAATGATCAAAATGAATTATTAAATAGCGAATTATCCAAAGAAGAGGCTGATGCTAAGATTATGGACTTAAAAAGAACGTTGGATGATTTTACTAGGGTAATTATTTCTATGAAAATGGCGGGACATAGTTTCCAAGGGGCATATCCTGCTACTAAAGATATTGAGAGAATTTTTACAGATGGTAGTTTTACATCTGGATTTTCGGTAGACAATATGAAGATATATCGAAAATATGGTATAGATGTAAAAGCTGGTATTCCACATGATTTTGATAGTGATTATTATGGAAGAGGGTTTATGGCTAGAGATGGTTATGCATCTTCTGTAATGACTGATTTAGTACATTTGATTGAGGACAAGGATGTTAATTGGCATAAAGATATGATATATAGAGAAGGTGAATTAACACCTGCTCAAAGATACGCTTTAAAACAAGAGATGAAAGCAAAGCAAGAGCAGAGTATAAGTAGTGAACTTGAAGATATGCTTAATGATAGATCTATTGAGAGTAATACACAAAGTAAAACTTTATAATAAAAATCGTTATTGGTAATATACCTTTAACGATTTTTGTTTTAGTATTTTTTTCTTACAAATTTTTGTTTTGTATCAGATGCTTTTATTATTTGAGCGAGTATATTGATAGCGATTTGTTCTGTTTTTCTATTTTGATCTCTTAATGGATTAAATTCCATTAAGTCGAATGATACGACCTCATCTATATGTTTAATAATTATTTCATTTATTTTCATTGCTTCTTCTTCACTGATTCCGTCAAATACAGGAATATCAACACCTGGTGCAATATCCGGATCTATTATATCTAAATTATAACATATATGTATTCCATCACTTTTTTCTAAAGCTAGTTTAAAAGCTTCCTCTAATGAACTTTCTAGTCCTTTTTCTTTTATATCATTATCAGTTATAATATTAACATTTGAATACTTTATATTATCTTGTTCTGCTTCATCAATGCTTCTGCTACCAAATATTACACTTCTTACTGGTTGGATGTTAGCACCCTTATGGAAATATGTTAGTTCATTATTTTTGTATCCATTTATAGCAGCCAGGCTCATTCCATTAATGTTACCACTTACTGTCGTTTTAAAAGTATTATAATCTGCGTGTGCAGAAATCCAAATGATGCCAATATTTTTATTTTTTTCAACACTTGCAAGGGTACTAGCGACTGATGTAGAGTGGTCTCCACCTATAGTAATAGGAAAGCATTCTTCTTTTGTATGTTCTACTATTGTAGTATACAGTTTTGTGTTAAACTTATCTATTTCATATTCGTTTTTTCTTCGATCAGATAAATTTTTGCTTTTTATAATGGCTTCATCTTGTTTTAGTAAATAAGTTTCTCCCTTAAAGAATCCTTTTAAGTCATTCATTAATTGAAGTGGTCCAAGGGATGCTCCATCTATATGAACGCCTAAATCACTTCCTGCTCCAAAAATTATACATTTCACATATCATCACCTTATCTAATTTTATCTTAAATGAACTTTGTTATCAAGAAAAAATATTTAACTTTATGTTAATTTATTGTATAATATATCATAGGTGATTGTATGAAAAAATTAAAAGATTTATATCCAGAGGCAAACTCTGCTATTGAGATTACTGGTATAAAATTAAATTCAAAAGATTGTGTGGAAGGGGACTTGTTTGTTTGTACAATGGGGGTTGTTGCGGATCGTCATGATTTTATAGATGATGCGATTAAGAATGGAGCGAGTGCGGTTGTTGTTAGCCGTGATGTAGGGAAAAAAAGTGTGCCAATTATAAAAGTTAAGGATACGAATAGGGAACTACAAAAAGTTTGCAGTAGATTTTATGATTATCCATATAAGAAGCTTTTTATGATAGGTGTTACAGGTACTACAGGGAAAACTACAGTTGCAGAGATTTTATACCAATTATTGGGAGATGGTTGTGCCTATTTGGGTACGAATGGAAAGAAGTATAAGGGTGAAAGTGAGTCTATTCGAAATACCACTCCTGATGTTGATCGATTATATAAATATATGAGTGAGTTTGTTGATCAGGGGTGCGATAGTTTATGTATGGAAGCTAGTAGTGAAGCTTTTTATCGACATAGACTTGATGAAGTAGCATATGATATTGGGATTCTTACTAATATAGATGAGGATCATTTAAATATTCATAAGACATTAGATAATTATATAGATTGTAAATGTCAGTTATTTAGACAAGTAAAGAAAGATGGTTATTGTATATTAAATAGTTCTTCAAAGTATTTCGATCGAGTAAGATCTGCTTGTAATGGTAAGATTTTAACTTATGGTTTTAATATAAGTGATGATTTATATATTAAGGATTATTCTGTTAATGGTAATATTACAGAGATTTGTTTTGTTTATCATGGTGAGGAATATAAAGTCTATAGTCCTTTACTTGGTAATTTTAATGTATTAAATGTAGCTTGTGCTATTTTAACTTGTTTAGCTAAGGGGATGAATATCCATACCATTTCTGATAGAATTAAAGTGTTATCACAAACTGAAGGTAGAATGGAAGTGTTGCCTTTTACAGATAAATATTTAATATTACTTGATTATGCTCATACTTCTGATGCTTTACTTAAGGTATTAGAATATTTAAATAGTATTAAGAAAAAAAGAATTATAACAGTTACTGGTTCTGCAGGAGGGCGTGAAAAAAAGAAGAGACCTCTTATGGGAAAGGTGGTTTTAGAAAATTCAGATTTAGTTATATTTACTATGGATGATCCCAGGGATGAAAATGTTGATAGTATAATTGATGACTTAATAGGAGATAGCTCTAATACTAATTATATAAGAGAAGTAGATAGAACCTTAGCTATTCAAAAAGCTTTATCACTTGCAGAAGAGGATGATATTGTGTTTATTGCAGGAAAGGGAAGAGATAATTATATGGCCATAGGAGAAGCGTACCTTCCTTATTGTGATTATGATGTTATAGAGGATTATTTTAGTAATTAATTTAATATCATTTATAAGATAAATATGGAATAGGAGTGATTATAATGATAGATATGCATTCTCATACTACGTATTCAGATGGTAGTTTTTCGGTGCGTGAGCTTTTAGAGAAGGCAGAACGTATTGGTTTATCATTATTATCAATAACAGATCATAATACAATACAAGCATATCAGGAATTAAAGAATTCTAATATAAGAAATATTTTTGCTGGTAAAGTTATTCCTGGTATTGAAATTACGACAACTTATAAAGGTGAAGTAATAGAAGTGTTAGGCTATGGTTTTGATCTTAAAATGATGGATGAGTTTTTACAATCGAATGTTTTAACTTTTGAACAGAAACAATTAAGGGAATATGAATTAATAAAAGATCAATATGAAAAAATTGGGGTTATTTTTAATAGAGATAATATTCGATTTGATCCTAAAAAGGAATCATGTCGTGTTGCTTTTGCTACTGAGATAAAGAGGCATCCCGAAAATTATAAGTTTTTTCTTAATGAGGAGTCTATAACAACCAATAGTGGTTTTACTAGGAATGAAGTGTATAATCCTAAAAGTTTACTTTATGTTGATCAGTCATCTTTATTTCCTAGTTTAGAAAGGACAATTAATATTATCCATCAATCTGGTGGTTTCGCTTTTTTAGCCCATACTTTTGCTTATTCAGAGAATATCGCTAATGAACTTTTGAATATTATAGACAATTATGATTTGGATGGACTTGAATGTTTTTATACAACTTTTACAGAAAAACAGTCAGATTATTTGGTGCAATTGTGTAAGAAGAGAAAGATGTATATGAGTGGTGGAAGTGATTTTCATGGAACTGGAAAAATAAATCATAATTTAGGAATTGGACATGGCAATTTAAATATAGATGAGAAAATCGTTGAAGATTGGGTAGGACCTTATTTTAATAATATAAATAGTTTAAAGAAAAAGATTAAATAACTTTGTAAATTTTGTTCAATTACTTTATAAGTAAACACATGAAATACTTTAATTGGAACATTTGATGTGAGTGTCTACCTCCAATCTTGGAAAGAGAATGGAGGAGATAAAAATGAAGAAAAGAACTTTCATAATAAAAGTTCTTCGCTACATTGCTATCATTTTATTACTCCTTATCGTAATGATAGTAGTTATAAAAAATAGACACTCATCAGCCTTGATAGAGTGTCAAACCAAAATTTTTAGAGGTGACATTCAATTGCTACTCAAATGTTCCTCTTTTTTATTTTATGCAAGTTTTCTTGACAAATTCATAATCTCACAAATGTAGTACTTTTTCAAGTAATGGTTTTGTTTTTGCTATCTTTATGTTATATTTAATAAGGTGATTAGATGTATAAAAAGGTTATAAAATTTATTTTAATTATACTAGTAATGCTAACTATATTTTTATTTTCGAGCGATAATGCAGATTGCTCTGCAAAGAAGAGTGATACAGTAATTATTAAGGCAACACAAGTTTTTTTAGGTAAGAGATTAAGTAGTAAGGAATATCAAAAATATATAGATAGGTTTGTTGTTCCAGTAAGGAAGAGTGCCCATTTTTTTATATATTTTGTACTTGGGATATTAATGATAAGTTTTATAGGAGAGTTTAGAAGTATTGATTATATTTCTTTGCTACTTTCTATAGGAATTTGTTTTTTATATGCTTGTAGTGATGAGGTACATCAACTTTTTATTCCAGGTCGAAGTGGTGAGGTTAGAGATATTTTTATTGACACCTTCGGTTCTTTATTTGGAGTAATTATTTACTTTATATGTTATACTAAATATAGGAAATTTAAGGAGAAAAAATATGAGTAAGAAACGTGAGTTAATGAAGAATACAATTATTATATTTATGGGTAGGGTATGTACACAATTAATTTCTTTTTTCTTATTACCTTTATATACTAGTTATTTATTAACTAAAGATTATGGAATAGTTGATTTAATTACTACTTATGTCACTTTACTTGTTCCTATTATAACGCTTGAACTGGAGATGAGTGTTTTTAGATATTTAATTGATTCTAGAAAAGATAAGGATAAAACAAAAAAAATACTTAGTAATAACTTTTTAGTCCTTCTACTGTCGTTACTTGGTTTTAGTATACTTTATACCGTTGTGACTTGTTTTTGGAAGTTTGATTTTAGATGGCTTATTTTAATTGATATTATTATTTGTACTTTTTCGGGAAATTTTTTACAGATTTCTAGGGGACTTGGGAAAACGCTTGATTATGCGATTAGTTGTATTGTAACTGGTGCTTCTACTGTTCTATTAAACATTTTATTTATTGTTTTTTTACATATGGGTGCATTAGGTATGATTACATCTATGATGCTTGCGAATGGATTTGGTGCCTTATATTTATTTTTTAAATTAGGACTATATAAACAGATTGATTTTAAATTAAGAGATACTAAATTAATTAAAAGTATGTATAAATATTCTATTCCTTTGGTTCCGAATGGCGTTAGTTGGTGGATAGTTAATGTTAGTGATAGAACAATAATTTCAATAGTTCTTGGGGCTGCGGCGAATGGGGTTTATGCAATTAGTAATAAGTTTCCAACCATTCTATCTAGTTTACTTGGAATATTTAATTTATCCTGGAGCGAGAGTGCTGCATTACATATAAATAGTCGTGACAGAGACGAATTTTTCTCGGATGTTTTAAATACTGTCACTAAATTATTTACATCTTTAGGTGTTGGAATGATTGCTTGTATGCCATTTGTTTTTCCAATATTAATTAATGCTAAATATAATGAAGCGTTTAATTATATTCCTATTTTAGTGTTGGGATCTGTATTTAATGTTTCTATTTGTATATATACAGGAATCTACATTGCTAAGAAGATGACAAAACAGGTTGCATCTACTACGATTATGGGGGCTATTATAAATATTTTAATTAATTTTTTATTCGTTAAGAGGTTTGGTCTTTATGCAGCAAGTGCATCTACTGCAATATCTTATTTTATAATGATGATTTATAGACACTTTGACTTAAAAAAATATGTCAATATAAAATATGATAAGGGATTACTTGTTAAGAGTTTATTCATATTTTCTTTTTCTATTTTCTTGTATTATCAGAAAAATATGATTTTAAATATTATTAATTTAGTAGTAGTTGTTGTTTATGCTGTTATATTAAATAAAGATTTTCTTATATCGACTAAGAATACTATTTTTAAAAAATTAGGAAGAAGTTAGTTTTTTCTGATTTTTTTCTTTATAAGGTTTTTTAATAATGATTTCAAACTATATAATTTTGTAGTATACTGTTATTAAGAGATGGAGTGATTGGATGAGTAGAAAAAATGAAAAGTCAGTTGAAAATACAAAATATACTATTGAAAGAGAACTGGGCATTCCATATAATGAGTTTGATGAGCAACAAAAGTTAATTCAAAACCATAGGGTTATAAAGAAAAAGAGTAAAGATAGAATGGTTACTATGGTCGGTAGTGGAGAATATACTACATTTGTAAATCTTAATAATTTATCATTTAAAAGTAGTAGAAAAAGGCTTGATGATAGGTTAGATAAAATATTTAAGGAAAGTGATAAACAAGAGAAAAGAGAGAAAGTTAAAACTAAGATTTTAAATATATTTAAAAAAAACAATTAAAGAGATAATTTTATTATTAAAACTATAAATATAGAGGTATGAGATGAAGAATAGATGTAAATGGGTAAATTTAGAAAATAATAATTATGTAGATTATCATGACAATGAGTGGGGAGAAAAAGTTTTTGATGATAAGAAGCTTTTTGAAATGTTATTGCTTGAATCTTTTCAAGCAGGATTATCATGGGAATGTATACTTAATAAAAGAAAATATTTTTGTCTGGCATTTGATAATTTTGATGTGGTAAAAGTATCTAATTATGATGAAGATAAAATTAAAGAACTTTTGAAAAATAAAAATATTATTCGTAACAAATTAAAAATAAGGGCCTCTATTAATAATGCTAAGATTTTTATAAAAATACAAAAAGAATATACAACATTTTCTAATTATATTTGGCATTTTACAAATAATAAGGTAATATATGAACGAGATAAAACGAAATCTATATTATCAGATGAAGTGTCAGAGGACTTAAAATCTCGGGGGATGAAGTTTGTTGGTAGTACAATCATTTATTCTTATTTACAAGCAATAGGAGTAATTAATTCGCATGATGAGGGTTGTTTTAAATATAAAATAGGGGATTAGTATATGGAAAAATACTCTTTAAAAAATCAAATAGAAAAGGTATTGCGAGGAGAAAATACCTCTTTTTTAAATCCAATTGATGCAAATTATGTTATAAATGGTTTAAAGAAAAATAATGTAGGATATAAAGTGTTTAGATTATTTTTAGAAAGTGAAAAATTAATAATATATCGAGATAGGTTAGCTATTACATTATTTGAAATAATAACAGCCTCTCAACTTACTCATAGAGAAATATTGGGGGCCTTTTTTAGTCATAATTTATGTGAAGATGTTTTTGGAGATATTATAGTAGATGATGATAGGTACTATATAGTTGTTTTAAATAAAGTAAAGAAAGAATTAATTTATAGTTTTGATAATATAGGCAAGAAGAAAGTTAAACTAGTAGAAAGGGATTTGGATACTGTGAAAGGGTATCACTTAAAATTTAGGGAAATAAGGTTGCACGTAAGTTCTTTAAGAATAGATGGCATCATTTCTAAACTAGTACCAACTAGTAGAAGTGTTAGTAATGAAATGATTAGTTTAAAAAAGGTAATCGTAAATTATCAAATATTAAAAAATAGAAATTATACTTTAAAAGATAATGATATATTTTCTATAAGGGGAGTAGGTAAATTTAGGTTAGTAGAAGTTCTATCTAAAACGAAAACGAATAAGTATATAATTGTAATTTATAAATATATTTAAGGTGATGGTTTATATCAATGTAGATATGAATTTCTTTGTTAAGGGTGAGTGTTTATTTAATATGTATCGCTCTGAGGATTAATTTATTGAGATTAATAATTTAAAAGAGAATTAATTGTATATAGTTATACATTTTTTATAAGAGTAAAGTTATGATTGTATATAAAATGCAAAATAATCTGATAAATTTCGACATATAATTACTTAGGTGATTGTATGTTTTTTAATTTGTTTTCTATCGTAAAGAATTTATTTTGTTTTACAGGAAGTTATTCAAATGAAGTTTTTCCGGAGCCTTTAAGTCGTGAGGAGGAGGAGAAATATATAAAATTAAAAGAGGAAGGTGATGTGAACGCAAGGAATAAACTTATTGAACATAATTTGAGGCTCGTTGCCCATATTGTTAAGAAGTTTGATAAGAATGTTGAGGATTCTGATGATTTGATTAGTATTGGAACTATTGGTCTTATTAAGGGAGTTGATACTTTTTCTAGCAATAAAGGGGTTAAAATTACAACGTATTGTGCAAGGTGTATTGAAAATGAGATACTCATGTTTTTTAGAAGTAATAATAAATATAGTAGGGATATTTCTATAAATGAGGCAGTTGGCTTTGATAAGGATGGGAATGAAATTGCTATACTTGATGTTTTAAAGGCACCGAAGCCTGATTTTATTGAGGATATTGATATAAAAGATAATATCAAACTTTTGAATAAATATATGAATGTTTTAACGCCGAGGGAAAGAGAAATATTAATTAGAAGATATGGATTAAATAATCGTGATGAAGAAACACAGAAAGTTATTGCGAATAAACTCAAAATTTCAAGAAGTTATGTTTCTAGAATTGAGAAGCGAGCATTAACCAAAATATTACGGGAGTTTATTAGAGATAATAAGATTGATTAAAATAAAAACTTATGTTTTTGTTTTTCTTTTGTATTGGTATAATTTCTAGACATTGATTCAAAATATCAGTATAATGGTTTTAGTGAGCGTGATTTTTATGTCGAAAAAAAGACAAGAGTATAAAAAATATAGAACTAGTTATAGAAAAATTAATCTTTCTAAATTTAAAGATGAGTTTAGTGAAAATGAGGGTTTAAAGTTTAGTCATGTCAAGGGAAAAGCTAAAAGGAATAATTTTTGTATTTGGTGTTTGATTTTTGTTTTATTTCTTTTTGCTTTGTTGTTCTTTAATTATGTTTTAATGCCTCGAATTGTATTAAAGGGTAATCGTTTTATTACCCTTAATTATAAAGAGAAATATAGAGAGTCTGGATTTAAGGCGTTTTATCAGGGTGAAGATATTAGTGAGTATGTTAAAGTTAAAGGATGCGTTAATTCTAATAAGTTAGGTATTTATAAAATTATTTATGAAGTTAAATATGGATCTTTATCCAGAAGTGTAGTTCGTAAGGTTGAGGTAAAGGATAAAAGTGCTCCTGTTATTCGTTTTGCTAATAAAGGAGATATTTCTGTTTGTCCTGGAAGAAAGTATAAGAACCCAAAATATGAGGCTTTTGATAATTATGATGGAAATATTACTGATAAAGTTAAAGTGATAAAAAGAAATAATTATATCTTATATAAGGTAAGTGATCGTTTTGGTAATAGTAAGGTTTTAAGGAAAAATATTAAGTATGAAGATAGAGAAAGGCCGGTTATTTCTTTAGAGGGTGGCGATACAGTTTATTCTTATATTGGAGAAGAATATAAAGATAGTGGGTATAAGGCTATTGATAATTGTGATGGAGATATAACGAATCAAGTTAAAGTTAGTGGAAAAGTTGATGATAGAGTTGCTGGTGAGTATAAGTTGGTTTATAAAGTTATAGATAAAGCAGGGAACACTTCTAAAAAAACAAGAAAGGTAATTGTATCTGAAAGAAGTAAAAATGGAGTTATTTATTTAACTTTTGATGATGGCCCCAAGAGTGGTACTACAGATGTTATTTTAGATATATTGAAAGAAGAAGGAGTAAGGGCGACATTTTTTGTTACTAATAGTGGTCCAGACGAACTTATTAAGCGTGAGTATGATGAGGGACATACTGTGGCACTTCATACTGCTAGTCATAATTATAGTTATGTTTATTCTTCTATTGATAATTACTTTAATGACTTATATTCTGTACAAGATAGAGTAAAGCGAATTACTGGGTATGAAAGTAAGATTATTCGTTTTCCAGGGGGATCAAGTAATACAGTTAGTAGAAGGTATAGTCCTGGAATTATGAGTACGTTAACACAAGAGGTTATAAATCGTGGATTTAGATATTATGATTGGAATATTTTATCAGGAGATGCCGAATTTGGGGAACATACTGCAGATGAGATTTATAATAATGTTATTAGTAAGTTATCTCTTGATAGGGTTAATGTAGTTTTAATGCATGATATAAAACCTTATACTAGAGATGCTTTAAGAGAAATTATTTTGTATGGAAAGAATAATGGTTATCGATTTGCAAATATTATAGATTCTACTGAAATGTTATGTCAAAAAGTAAATAATTAGACGAATTGAAAAAAATCATGTATAATACAAGATAGGTGATGTTATATGGGAATTTTTAAACCTACTATGTATAAAAAAGATGTTCATGATGTTAATTATTCTAAATTAAAAGATATGGGAATTAAGTGCTTGATTTTTGATTTAGATAATACTTTAGGATTACTAGAAAATAAAAAATGTCCTTTAAAGACTAAAAGGCTGATAAAAAGTCTTCAAGATGATTTTTTAGTTTTTATTGTTTCAAATAATACAAAAAGACGCATAAAGCCTTATTTGGAGGAATTAGGTATTGGTGGTGTTTCTATGAGTTTAAAACCATCAACTAGAGGGCTTAGAAAAATAAAACACGATTACCATTTAAAAAAGAAAGAGATGGTAATAATAGGTGATCAGATTGTTACAGATATTTTAGCTGGAAAGAGATTTAAAATTATGACTATTTTAGTTGATCCTTTGGGTAAAAAAGATTTAAAGATAACGGGACTTAATCGTTTTTTTGAGGCTAAGATTATAGAGAAATATGAAAAACGTGGTACGTTTGAGCGAGGTAAGTATTATGAATAGTGAGAAAAAGTGTGCTGGATGTGGTGTTGTTTTACAAGATGAAAATGTTTTACAGGAAGGTTATACGACTAGTTTAGATAATGATATTTGTCAAAGGTGTTTTAGAATGAAAAATTATGGGGAATATCAGGTTGTTACTAAATCTAATGATGAATATCTATCCATTTTAAAGAGCGTTGGAGAAACTAAGGATCTGGTTTTGTATATTACTGATTTATTAAATCTGGATAAGGATTTAGATGAGGTTAGGAATTATATTTCCAACAAAATGATTTTAGTGTTAAATAAAAAAGATGCTTTACCTAAATCTGTAAAGGAAGCTAAATTGATTAAATATATAGAAGATAAAGGTCTTCATTTTGAGGAGATTATAGTAGTAAGTGTTAGTAAGAATTATAATATAGATTATTTGTTAAAACGTATTAAGTATCATCAAACGAGTAAGAATGTCTATGCAGTTGGGCATACGAATGTGGGAAAAAGTAGCTTAATTAATAAACTGATTAAAAATTATTCTGATAAAACACAGGAATTAACTATGTCAGCCCTTCCTTCTACTACTTTAAATACAGTAAATATTGAAATTAATGATTACTTGACTTTAATAGATACTCCAGGTCTTGTCGATACTGGTTCTATTTTGAATTATGTAGATCCTAAAATGACAAAAAAAATATCTCCAGTTAAGGAGATTAAACCAAAGACCTATCAACTGCGTCGTAATCAATCTATTGTTATTGAAGATTTAGTTAGAATAGATTATGTTGAAGGAGAAAAAAATAGTTTCACACTTTATGCTTCTAATAGTTTAAGAGTAAAGAGGTTTTTAAATGCTAGTAATAAGGATGATTTAAAGAATTTAAATAAAGTTACTTATCATGTTAAGTATGGAGAAGATTTAGTTATTAATGGTCTAGGATTTATAAAAATAGTTAATAAAGCAGTAGTGGATGTTTATATTGATAAGAATGTAGATACATTTATGCGAAAATCACTTATTTAGACCATAACTATTGGTTTTATGGTCTAAAAACAGATCCAGGTGCAGAGGATTATATGTTAAATATATAAAAGTTAAATAAAATAGGATAATTAGAAAAGCACTAATTAAATTTAAAAAATTATAGTGTTTTTTTGTTTCTAATTTAGAGATGCTATATTCAGTAATGAAAATGGTTATGAATAGAATAATTAATGTTATAATTAAGTTTTCACCAAATAAATAGTAAATTGGTAAATAGATAATTAATAGGATTATTATTAACAAAATTGATCTTGCAAGTGTTATAAAATAGAAATTTTTTTTATTCTTTGTAATTATTAGGTTTATTATAGAAAAAATTATTCCTGCTGTAAAAACTAATTTTAAATGTTCAAAGATACTTTCGTTCACTGGAAAGAATATAGCAGTTAGAGAATTTGGAAATAGGTCATAGATAAAATGAGCAATGGATGAGATTATAAATATAATGATTGTGTTTATAAATATTTTTTTGATATGATCACTCCCTTCATTATAATTATAGCCTTATTCCTTTTATTTATTCCTATTGACAAAAAGTTTAGAGTTGTTAGAATATTAGTTTATAGGTGGTCTGTATGAGTCGTGAAGAAAAGTTAAAAATTGAGTATGATTTGTTAGATGTTGATTATTTTATAACGAATAAGGATGAAGCCTTAGGTATGATGGAGATGTTTATAGAAGATGAAGAGCAAATGAAGCTTTCTACACTTCATGATGCAAGGATATGTCATAGGAATATTTTTATAACTAAATTTTTAGATTTATTTTTTAATAGTAATAATGGCGTTATGTATTTTAAACAGCAATTACATTATATAACTGAACAGCTTGATCTGATTTTACAAGGTATAGATTATCAAAATGGGTTAATGGAAATAGTTGATGAAGATAATTATTTAGACGTTTATAAACTTAGTAAATTTTTAGATCATAATTTGATACTTAATTATAATTATTTTAGTAGTATGATAGACTCTTTATATTATGCGTCTATGGGAATCGGTTATTCTGTTGGTAGTAGTGCAGGTGTTTTAGATAATAGAGAAGAGTTATTTTCCTTTATTGAAGAAAATCTATCTGAATATAGGAATAAAGAGATGGCATATATTAAAAAAATGTGATATAATAGAAAAGATTTTATAGGAGGATTGTCCAGTGAATAATGAACTTACGAGTATTATTAGAAGTAAGACGGATATAGTTGACATCATAGGCGAAAGAATTCCACTTGTTGCACGTGGTAAAAATTTTTTTGGTGTATGTCCTTTTCATGATGATTCTAGTCCTTCTATGTGTGTATCGCGTGAAAAGCAGATATATACGTGTTTTTCTTGTCATGCTACAGGGAATGTTTATACTTTTTTAATGAATTATGAACATATTGATTTTAAGGAAGCACTCCATTACTTAGGAGAAAAGGTTGGAGTAGATGTATCTAATATTTCAATAAGAAAGAAATCAACTAAGTTTGATAAGTTTTATGATGCATATAATTTCTCTTTAAAATATTTTCAAAATAATTTATCCTCTAAAGTTGGAAAAGATGCTCGAAGTTATTTAAGTTCTAGAAATATTACTGATGCCGTTATTAAAGAATTTGAAATTGGATTATCTCTTGATTCTTCGGATGATTTAACTAAATTGCTTTTAAATAAAAATTACGATTTAAAAACGTTAAATAGTATAGGCCTATCTAGTGATAATAGAGATATTTATAATGATCGAATTATGTTTCCTTTATATGATATTAGTGGTAAGCCAGTTGGATTTAGTGGTAGAATTTATAGGGATAATGGACAAAATAAATATTTAAATACTAAGGAGACAGAAATATTTAAAAAAGGACAACTTTTATATCATTATCATATAGCTCGCGAGGAGTGTAGGTTAAAGAAAAGCGTTATTGTTATGGAAGGGTTTATGGATGTCATTCGGGCTAGTACTGTGGGCATTAAAAATACAGTTGCTATAATGGGAACTGCTTTGACGAATGAGCAAGTTAATTTGCTTAAAAGACTTTCTAATAATATTATTTTATGTTTAGATGGTGATGATCCAGGGGTTCGTGCAACTATAAGTATTGGTGATCATCTTCTAGATAAGGGAATAGAGGTTAAGGTTGCTGTTCTTCCAAATCCAGATGATCCAGATAGTTTTATTTTAAAAAATGGGAAAGAAAGATTTGGAAATTTAATTGATAGTGCAATTAATTTTAATGATTTTAAGTTAAACAAATTAAAAGAGAAAGTAGATTTCAGGAGTGATGAAGAAAAGGCTAACTATATAAATAGAGTTTTAAAAGAAACTGCTAAGATAGAAGATCCTATTCGCGTTGAGATTGTATTAAAAAAACTTGCAAAAGAGTTTGATTTGAGTTATAATACACTGGACATGCGGTTTCATGACTTAAAGGGTGAGAGAAAAAAAGAAACGCCAAAAAATATAACTATATATAAACCAAAGAAAAAGACAAAGTATGAAAAGGCTATGGAACAGATACTTTACTTTATGCTTAATAACGATTGGGTAATCAGCCAAATGGAAAAGGAAAGATTAATTTTTCCAAATGATGTGAGTCGTGTATTAGCAAGTGAAATAACTTATTATTATTCTAAAAATGGTAATATTAATATTCCTGATTTTTATACTTATGTTCAAGATAGAGAAGATGTATTAGGTCTACTTAATGATATTTTAGCTGGTAATTATTTGGAATCGACTACTAAAGAAGAATTGTTTCAGTATTTTAAGGTGATAAAGGATTATAGTAAAAGGCAAGAGATTAAAAGACTTACTGAACTTATGAAAAAGGAAGTTGATCCAATAGAACAGGCTATGATTGCTAATAAGATTATGGAGTTACGAATAGGAGAATAGATATGGTTGGAGAAATTAAAACAATAGAAGAAAGAAAAAATAAGTTACTAGCATTAGGAAGAAAACAGGGGTATATAACTTATGAACAATTAGCTGATGAATTAAAAGGACTAGAAATTGATAGTGATACGTTAGATGAATTATATAATGCTTTGATGGAAGCAGATATTGATATTGTTACGGAAGATGGAAGTGACGATGCTAGTGGAGAAGAGATTACTGAACAAGTAAAAGTTGAAGACTTAACTTTATCTAAGGATGTTAAAATTAATGATCCAGTAAGAATGTATTTAAAGGAAATTGGACGTATAAACTTACTTACATCTGATGAGGAGTTTGAGTATGCAAAAAGAGCTGAAGAGGGGGATGAGGAAGCTAAAAGGCTTCTAGCTGAATCTAACCTACGTTTAGTTGTTAGTATTGCGAAGCGATATGTGGGACGTGGAATGTTATTTTTAGATTTGATTCAAGAAGGAAATATTGGTCTTATGAAAGCTGTAGAAAAATTTGATCCAACTAAGGGATATAAATTTTCAACTTACGCTACTTGGTGGATAAGACAGGCAATCACTCGTGCTATTGCTGATCAAGCAAGAACGATTCGTGTTCCAGTTCATATGGTTGAAACTATCAATAAACTTGCACGTGTTCAAAGACAGTTAACACAAGAGTTGAATCGTGAACCTACTGATGAAGAGATTGCTAAAAAGTTAGGGATTACTATTGAGAAGGTTCGTGAAGTATATAAAATCTCACAAGATCCAGTATCGCTTGAAACGCCAATTGGTGAAGAGGATGACTCTCATTTAGGGGACTTTATTAAGGATGAGAGAACTATGGGACCTGAGGAGTATGCAACTATTGAAATGCTAAAAGAAGAACTTCAAGGTGTTTTGGGAACTTTAACTGAGAGAGAAGAAAAAGTATTAAGACTTAGATTTGGACTTGATGATGGACAATGTCGTACCCTTGAAGAGGTGGGTCAAATTTTTGGAGTTACTCGTGAACGTATTCGTCAAATAGAAGCAAAAGCATTACGAAAATTAAGACACCCATCACGTTCTAGAAAGCTAAAGGACTTCTTAACTGACTAATGAAAATTAATAATAGATTAAAACAAATAGGAGATTTAGTAGAGGCTAACTCTTTTTGTTTAGATGTTGGATGTGATCATGCTTTTTTAGATATCTATTTGATAAAAAAAGATATGAATATTAAGGCTATTGCTAGTGATATTGCAGAAGGTCCGGTAAAGCAAGCTCGGGAAAATATAAAACGTGAGCGACTAGATAAGGAAATTGAGGTTAGATTTGGGAATGGCTTAGATACTTATAGTGATGATGTTGATACAGTTATTATTTCTGGTATGGGTGGTAGAAATATGATTGGTATTTTCAAAAATAATTTAGATATTACGAAAAAATTAGATACTATTATAATTAGTCCTAATAATTATCAAGAGGATGTAAAAAGGTTTTTAGTTAAATGTGGTTTTTATATAGATAATGAAGTATTAGTTAAAGAGGGTAAATTTATTTATCAAATTATAAAGCTAAAGAAGGGAAAAAAGAGGTATACAAGGCGTGAATATTTCTTTGGACCTGTTTTATTAGAGAAAAAAGGGAAGTTATTTAAAGAGTATTATTTAAGAGAATTAAAATCTCGAGAAATACTTATGAACTTATTACCAAAAAATTATAGATGGAAAAGATTTGTTTTAAAAAGAGAACTTAAATTATTAAATATCGTTTTAGAAAAGTAAGCTCAAATTCATGTGAATTTGAGTTTTTTTTGGAAATAATTGGTAGGTGAAAATTATTTATGTTCGATTGTTTTGTATGTAGACATATGTTATACATAAACTACAAGTTTTTAGGTAGTATCATGCTTGATTTTAGGAGAGGAGGATAAGAAAGGATATTAGGGAATCATTGAATGAAAGCGAGGCAAAATAAAATGAAGAATGAAATAGTAATATTTGAAAATCAAGAAGTAAAGTTAGAAGTAAATATGAAGGATGAGACTGTATGGTTATCTTTAGAACAAATGTCGAAATTATTTGGTAGAGATAAGTCGGTTATATCTCGTCATATAAAAAATTCTTTAAGTGAAGAAACTGATAGTTCAGTTGTTGCAAAATTTGCAACAACTGCTAGTGATGGTAAAACGTATCAGGTTGAATATTACAATTTAGATATGATTATTAGTGTTGGATATCGTGTAAAATCACAAAATGGTATTATCTTTAGAAAGTGGGCTAATAAGGTACTTAAGGATTATATGTTACAAGGTTATGCAGTGAATCAGAAAAGACTTGAATATCTAGAAAAAACAGTTAAACTTATTGATATAGCTAATAGGATAGATGATAGATTAGAAGAAAATGATGCAAAAGAGATTTTAAAAGTTATAGGTAATTATTCTAAAGCTCTAGATTTACTAGATGATTATGATCATAAGTCGGTTAGAAAATTAAAGGGAGATAGTAGTGATAATAGAATTACCTATCAGGAATGTATACGTATAATAAATAAACTTAAATTTAATGAAGAAAGTTCTTTATTTGCATTAGAAAGGAATGGTGGATTAAAATCTATCATTGATGATATATATCAAACTTTTGATGGTGTTGATGTTTATAATAGTACTCAAGAAAGGGCAGCTAATTTTTTGTATATGCTAGTAAAAAATCATGTTTTTATAGATGGCAATAAAAGAATAGCTGCAACCCTATTTATTTACTTTTTGCAGTTTTATGATGTTTTGTATATAAATGGTAAGCAATCTATAGATAATAATACTTTAGTAGCTTTAACTTTATTAGTAGCTCTTTCTAATCCAAAAGAGAAAGATATTATAGTGGACTTGATAATGAATTTTTTGGTAGAATAGTGATGTAATAATAGAATACTTATTAAATTTAATTCTTTTGAAAAGGTGAAGTAGTATGAGATATAATAAAATTGTTCAAAAACCTCACTGTTGTGTTGGTACATGCATTGAAATGATTTTAAATAGACATGGTATTTGTAATACTGGGCAAGAAGATATTGCTTATCAGTTGGGTTTGGTGGTACCAGATGAGGATAGACATCTTTTTAAAAAAGCGAGAAGTGGAAATAGGCCTGACGGTGGATATGGAACACAGATTCAAAAAAGACAATACTCTATTAATCATTATTTTAAGAAAAATAATATTCCATTAAAAGAAGAATATTATTTTATTACTAATGTATTAGAAGTACAGAAATTTCTTTTGGCAAATAAAGAAAATGATATATTAATATGTTTTCATTGTGGAACTTTATACGATGCGCCACATGCGAATTGGGGACATATGGTGTTGTTTGATCATATTGATGGAGTTGATGTTGGTATACTTGAGACATCTTTAAAGCGAGATTATGAGACTGTAACAATAGAAAAACTTGTACAAGCAATAAATGTTCATGGAAGAGAAAATGGGGCTGGATTTTATTTAATTAAAAAGATTGATTAAAAAGTGTGATTTAATCAATCTTTTGTTTTTATTCTTTTTCATTTCTTCTATTAATTCCAAACATGGAACCAAATATTGAAGTAATCATAATAATTAGGTAGTAAATGATGGATCTTAATTTTAGTGGTTCACTAGATAAAAGGGTTAAAAGTATAAATAGAATTATTATGATGAAACTGAATTTTATTCCTTCTAAATAACCTCTTTTACTTGTTTCTTTTCCTAAAATATAAGTACTAATAAAAATATTTAGGAGAAGAATAATTATTTCTAATACCTTGAAAGTATTTGATGAAATTAAGTTGAAGTAATATAGAGTGGAAATGATTAGCATACTAATCAACAAAGAGATTGTAGTCCACAATAATCTTTTTCCATATTTTATTAAGTAAGTCATAAAAGCACCTCAATAATATTTATGTTTTTGTATAGAAAGTTATGAAAGATATCACAATATTAATGGGTGATATTATGGAATATTTGGTTGTATTAGGGAGAACTCTGTTCTTTTATGTTTTGATTACTGTAGTATATAGAGTTATGGGAAAAAGAGAAGTTGGGGAACTTTCAATAATGGATTTTATTGTTTCTATTTTTATTGCAGAACTTGCGGCTATTTCTATTGATAAGTATGATGAAAGTATTTTTATGTCTTTGATTCCTATGATGATACTTGTGGTATTACAAATTGGTATAGCTAAGGTTTCTTTAAAAAGTTCTAAGGTTAGGAGTGCTATTGATGGAGATCCTTCTGTTATTATCAATCGCGGTAAGGTTAACTTTAAAGAAATGCTACGCCAGAGGTATAATTTGGATGACTTGCTTGTGCAACTTAGAAGTAAAAGTATTAAATCAATTGAAGAGGTTGATTATGCGATACTTGAGACAAGTGGTAAATTATCTGTGTTTAAAAAAGAAGATGATAAAACTAGAAGTTATCCTTTACCAATAATTATAGATGGTGAGATTCAGGAAGATGTCTTAATGCAAATAGGTAAGAGTAAGAGTTGGTTACAAGAGGCTTTAAAAATGGAGAGTTATAGATTGGAAGATGTTTTTTATGGATTTTATCAAAAAAAGAAATTATTTCTTATTCGAAAAGAAGCGATAAAGTGACAAAATATTTTTATTATTAGTAGTATATTTTTTTTGGTGATTCTTATGAGAAAATATTTTGTTTTATTAATTGTTACGATGGTTTTGCTCTTTTTTATTTTTAATGGGCAAAAAGAAAAAATAGATATAAAAAATGATTCTTTAGAAAAAAGGGCCATTTTTATTAGTTATATAGAACTTGGAAAATACATTAAAAATAATGATGTAGATAGTGGTAAAAATAATATTAAAACTATGGTTAAAAATATTCATGATTTAGGGTTTGATATGATCTTGTTGCAGGTGAGAACTTTTTCTGATGCTATATATGATTCTAATATTTATCCTTGGAGTAGTTGTGTTGCATCAGAAGAGGGGACAAATCCAGGGTATGATGTTTTAGAGTATTTTATTAAGGAAGCACATAAAGAGGGGATTGCACTTCATGCTTGGGTTAATCCTTATCGTGTTAGAACAACAGAGGATGTAAATAGTATCAGTCAGGAAAATCCGGCCTTTAAATATATAGATAGTGATACTTTATATGTTGGAAATGGTATTTATTATAATCCTGCGAAGGAGGAGGTTATTGATTTAATTGCTGATGGAGTAGAAGAGATTGTTAAAAATTATGATGTAGATGGAATATTATTTGATGATTATTTTTATCCTAATAATGAAATAGATATGGATGAGTATAATTTATATATTGAAAATAATACTTATCTTACTTTAGAAGATTATCACTTGTCTAATGTAAATAAGATGGTTGAAAAAGTTCATAATATTTGTAAAAAATATAATAAATTATTTGGGATATCACCTGACGGGAATATTGAAAATAATTATAATAAAAATTATGCTGATGTAAGAAGGTGGGGAAGTAGTAGTTCCTATGTTGATTATTTAATGCCTCAAATTTATTATGGCTTTTATAATGAGACGAAGGCTTTTAAAAATGTTATTGATGAGTGGGATAGTTTAATTACTGATAAAGATGTAGATTTAATGATTGCGCTTGCATTTTATAAAGTAGGTCTTGCTGATAATTATGCAAAAAGTGGGGTTAATGAATGGATTGATAATAATGATATGATTATGAGGGAAATCGTTTTGAGCAGAAATTTAAATCATTATAATGGTTTTTCTTTATTTAGGTATGATTATTTGTTTAATCGTGAATTGCAAACTAGTACTACTATGAAAGAAATTGAAAATATGAAGCAAATTTTAAATTAGTGATTCACTAAAATTGTTTTTCTGTTATAATTAATGTAGGGTGATGATATGAAGAAGATAAATAAAAGAGGTTTTACATTAGTTGAGTTACTTGCTGCTATGGTAATACTTGGAATTATTATGGCTGTAGCAGTTCCTAATATTATGGGGATTTTAAATAATAGTCGAGCAAGTGCGTATGTTGCAGATGCTAAGAAATTAGTCTCACTTGCTGAATATAAGTTTAGAAGTTCTACAACTATAAAAAAACCTGGGGATGGTCAGAGTATTCTGTTAACACTTGATTATTTAGATAACTCGGAGTTTGAAAATGCTCCTAATAATGGGAGTTATAACAAAAAAAAATCTTATGTTTTAATAAGAAATAGTGGTGGTTCATATGACTATTATGTCCAGTTGGTGGAGGATATTAATGAAGAAAGTTCTAGGGGAATAGTGCTTAGTCCAACTAATTATTTGGTAGAGTATGCACCTAAGGATCTTCTTAGAAATGAAGGTTTTTGTTCAGAAAGACGATCTGTAGGGCATGGAACTGTTCATTTTATAGATTGTGGAAATGGTGGTCAAAAATCTTTGTCTGAATATTATGATAAGACAAGCTAAATATGTCAACACTACATATAAAATTAAAAAAATAAATTAAATTATTGCATAATTAAAATTAATAATATATAATTATATTGTTAAAATAAGGAGGAAAGAAAATGAAAAAATTAAATAAAAAAGGATTTACTTTAATTGAATTACTTGCAGTTATTGTTATTATGGGTATTTTGATGATGGTGGCTATTCCAGCTATGCAAAGATATATCAATAATTCTAGAAAAGATACATTTCTTAGTACTGCTAAAGAATATGTTAATGCAGTAAGAAATCTTCATGCTGCAGATGAGTTAAGTTGTGCTGCTGGAACTAAATATTATGTTGCAATTGATTCTAGTACAAATAAAAATGATTTATTACAATCAGGAGGTAAATCCTCATGGGGTAGTGATGATGTTAAGGGATTTGTAATTATTGATGGAGATAAATATTATGTTCAGCTTACTGATGGTACTCATGGAGTAGTCTATAATGCTAGTTCTCTTAAAGAGGCTGATAAATTAACTCGTAATGATGTAGCTGTAACAGGAGGTTCATACAAAACAACTCCTGGTTCTGGATATGTAGAATGTACAGCAAAATAAAATCTTAGCTTTGGTTTATAAATTGAAAGGTTAAGTGTCCGAAAAGGGCATAAAAAAAGACACATAGAATT
>CAOJYR010000013.1 GCA_948465965.1 uncultured Mycoplasmatota bacterium | reverse complement strand
ATACTGACATTTTCTCAAAATGATTTTACTGACATTTTCAAAAAAATTTGACATTCCCTATTCAACTTATCAAATAAGTAAAAATGTCTTGTTTGCTACTAGGGATATTTCTATTATTTACTTAAGTTTTATTATATCATATTGCTTATTAAAAAAGGACTACTTTTTCAATAGTACTCCTGTTCTTTCTATATCTTCTTCTTTTGTTACTCCGGCATTAAATGCCATTCCTAATACAAATATATAAGATAACATATATATCCATAGTAGTAATATTACAATATTCGAAATACTGCCATAGAATAAGTCATATTTTGAAAATGTTCCTACATAGAAGGTATAAATTTCTGTTGAAATAATCCAACTAATTGTTGTAAACAAAGCTCCCTTTGTTGTTGTTTTACTTCTTATTTTTTTATCAGGGGCTAATGTATAAAGTAGTTTAATATTAAAATAAACTATTAATATTGAAACTGGGTATTTTAATATTTGGTATATTCCATAAATGAAATCTACTAATCTTTCATTATGGGAAACATTTTTTATTATCGCAAAGATTGTATCTCCATAAATTGGTACTAAAATTATAAAGAATAATACGCCTACTAAAATAAATGTCATGGCGATTGCTTTTAATCTTCTTTTTATCATATTATCAGACTTTATTTTATATATTTCATTTGAAGTTATGATCATAGAGTGTGTTCCATTTGAGGCTAATAAAAAGGCGGAAACAAAGAAAACGATAATATTAAAATTAATTGGTTTCTTAGTCATAACTGATAATAGTAATTCTGAAACTGAAGATGGTAAAGCAGAAGATAAATACTCTTGAATAACATTTATTGGTATGGAAAATCTTGAGGCAATAGCTCCAATTAATGCAACTAAAGGGATTAATGATAGGACAAAGAAAAAAGCAAGTTGTCCAGGAAGTACCCGCATCTCGGGTTTCGTTATTATATTAATAACCTTTTTTAAAAATCCTGTTACTCGCTCCATTTTACTCACCCTTTTATTTAAATTCCTCTTTTGCTGTAATCATTTCTAATGTTGCCTCATTTATTGCATCATCCAATGTCTTTATTTCATCTGTGATCATGCTATAACCTATTGCTGCTCCAAACTCATGAGGTAGGCTTTTCATTTCTTTTGTTAATTTCTTGGTATATGTTGCAATTTGTCTTTCACTATAACCAACCAAATAGATTAAGAATTCATTACCATCAGTACGAATCACTTCGCTATTTTCAAGTTGTGTATTTACTAATATACTTGATGCTTTGATTATTAGTTGATCTCCTTCTTCGTGGCCATAATTATCATTAACATATTTTACATTATTTAAATCTACCATTACTATAGCTTGAGGGAACACTTTCGATGATTCCCATTCTGGTGTTTTTGCATTTAGATAATTTCTATTTTTTAGTGAAGTTAACATATCTGTATATTTATGTCTATCGCTCATTTTAACTTTTTTAATTTGCTTTTTCTTCTTTACTATTAAATAGATTATTAGAAGAATAATAAGTGGAACAAAAATTATTGTTAAAACAATAGTATATACCTGTTCAAATGTTGAATCTTCTAAAATAGATGCTTGTAAATTCTCTATACCACTATTTCTATAATTATAATAAGAATTGGTATTGATTATATAATTAAATAAATCATAGAATGCTTTATTATTCTTTTTTACCATAAACTTGTAATCATTCATCATAGTATCTGTATATAAAAGTTTGAATTTAGAAAATTTACTATTTTGATAATTTGTATATACTTCTCTATCTATTACTAGTAATTTATCACCAGCTTTTTTTACTAATTCATCTAAATCTTTATATGTTGTTATGTTCGCTCTTGAATTATTAGCAAAATAGTTATATAGGGAATCCCCTTTTAACATAGCAATCTTTTTTCCTTTTAAACTTTCAAAGGAATTAACAATGTGTCCATCTTCTTCTTTACCTAAAATAACATATTTTTCTATAAATGTAGATAGTGTAGATAGATATTTATCGTTATTATAATTGTAATAGTCAAAGTAAACATCTATTTCGCCTTTGTCGATTGCTTTTTCTAGCTCTTTTTGACTATTATATTTTTTGTAGTTGAAATTAATATCGGCTAATCGTGATACTCTATCAATATATTCTCCAGCAATTCCTGCTACTTTACCATTTACTTTTGATTCATAGGGACTATTCTCTATATATCCATAAGTATAATTTTTAGAAATTAGGGAGGCCTTCGTTTTTGCATCTAAATTATTCTTTTCTAAGTAATAATCTAGATAGGCATTATTATATTCTTTTACATATTTTGTTAATTTCCATTTATTATAATACTTTTTAACGATCTTATTTAGATCTTTATCCTTATCACTTAAAGTTAGAACAATTTTTTTCTTCATTTCTGTAAAATAGTAATTTATTGAATATTTATCTTTTTCTATTGTGTAATCTAAATACATAATATTAGGAACAACGATCATATTTACATCTTCATTATCTAGAGCCTTGTATAACTCTGTGATACTTTCATATGTTTTATAAGAAAGGTTTGTTCCCCCCTTTAGATAATAACTAACCTCTTTCGAATCTTCCTTAAATACTCCAAAGGTTAAATTTTTCATATCTTTTATATCATTTATTCTTTGGTATTCTTTTCCTATTGCAATATAGCTATCTTCAAATAAAGGTAGATCACTATCTTTAAGTTTTGCTTCATTATCTAGTATTCTGATTCTAAAACTATCTGTTGTAGGTGTTGAATTCTTTAAATATGGAATTTTATTAAACTCAATTCCTATATTTTTTTCAAAGTCACTAATAAAATCAAAAATAACACCATCACCATTTAATCCATATAATGGGTAATCATTTACTATTTCAAAATCAAAGGTTTTATCAGCATTATCTTGAACCCATCTTTTTTCTGCTACTGTTAAGGTTGTGGTTTTATCTTCTTTATTATAATATCTGTATACAAATATAAAAGCTACTAGAGCTATTATAATTGGAATTATTACTACTAATTTCTTTTTCATTATGATTCTCCATTCTATCTATTTTTTGTCCATGAAAATTCATCTTTCGCATGATGGCGATATCCTATAATAGGAAATTCAGAAGATTCAGACTTTTTATTAATAAATATTTGAATATCATAATATTCTTTTTCTTTGTCTGAAAGGTTTTCTAATACTTTGCCTGATAATCCTTTTGCAGCATCAACCGATGTTTCATCATTTACTGTAATAATTACTTCTACAATCTTTCCAGAAACACTTACCTTGGCATCTGTTGCGATAGCATCACTTGTTAGGCTTTTTTCTATTTTTGTTTTCTTGTCCTTTGTAATTTTAACACTTTCAATACCTTCTAATCGGTTTCCATAAATGGCACTTCCTTCGTTTGGAAAGAAGATATTTTTTACTTGCACCAATAATAGAACTAGTATTAAAAATACTCCTACTGCAATTATTGTAAATTTGTTTTTCTTTATAAAATCCATATTCTTCACATCCTAGTATTATAATTATACACTAACTATTATTCTTTTTCAATTACCAATAATTATTTATTCAACTCACTAGTTAATATTTCATTTGCTATTTTTGGATTGGCTGAACCCTTTGTTTCTTTCATTACTTGTCCCATTAAGAACTTAATCGCTCTATCTTTGCCGTCTTTATAATCTTTTACACTTTCTGGATTATCATTTATTATTTTAATAATAATTTCTCTGATTGCACCATCGTCTGTTATATTTTTGATACCACTTTCTTTGATAATTTCTTTGATTGATAAGTTATTATCTAAAACTGTATCTAAAATATCTTTTAAGTTCTTGCTGGTAAGTGTTCCATCATCTACATTATTAATTAAATCTATAAATCTTTCTTTAGTCAAAGTTGTATTTTCGATATTTTTTTCATGTTTATTAAGATAGGCTGCTATATCTCCTAATAAAAGGTTACTTGCTATTTTGAAGTTTATCTTTTCTTCTAATAAAGTATTGAAATAATCGCTTAATGATCTATTTTGTACTAATTTATTCGCATTTAATTCTGATACACCCAAATCCATATATTTTTTGCGTCTTTCATTCGGTAACATTGGAATATCTTCTTTGACTCTTTCAATCCTTTCATCTGTTACATATAAATATGGAATGTCTGGTTCTGGAAAATATCTGTAATCATTCCCTGTTTCTTTTACACGCATCAAAACAGTATCACCCAACTTATCATCATAACGTCTTGTTTGTTCTTTAAATGTTTCTCCTCTTTCTAAAAGGGCTTGTTGACGAATGATTTCTTTTTCAATACTTAGTCCAACATTGGAAATGGAGCCAATATTTTTAATTTCACATTTGGTACCGAATGGGTCAGATTCACTTTTTCTAATGGATACATTAGCATCTGCTCTCATAGAACCTTCTTCCATTTTACAGTCACTTATATCACAATAAAATAGTAATTCTTTTAGTTTTTCTAAATAAAGTTTTGCTTCTTTGCTACTTTCCATGCATGGCTTCGTAACAATTTCAATTAAAGGAACACCTGCTCTATTAAAATCTAGTAATGTTTTTGTTCCTCTATGTGTACTTTTACAAGTATCTTCTTCAATATGCATTTCTTCTATTTCAATTTTTTTTGTCTTACCATCTACTTCTATTTCTACATATCCATCATATCCTATAGGTGTATCAAATTGGGTAATTTGATAATTTTTAGGATTATCTGGATAAAAGTAATTTTTACGATCAAAATGCATTTGTCTTCTTATTTTACAATTTAGGACTGTTGCGGCTTTAATTGCTAGATTTAGAACTTCTTCGTTTAATGTTGGTAATGTTCCAGGATAGCCTAGATCTACAACGTTGGTTAAAGAATTGGCCATTTCTCCATAACCGTTTATAGAGTTTGAAAATATTTTTGTTTTTGTTTTTAATTCTACATGCACTTCTACTCCGATTGTTGGAATATAATTAGTCATTCTTTTCACCTCCAAATGGATTTAGATCTAGGTTTAGTTCTTTTTCTATAAAACTAGCAAGTTTGTACATTTTTGCTTCTTCAAAGGCATTTCCAATTATCTGCATACCAATTGGCATTTTATCTTTAGAAAATCCTACTGGTATATTAAGGCCTGGAAGTCCAGCCATATTTACTGGAATTACTAAGACATCATCCATAAAACTTTTTCGTGGGTCATCCATGGAATCTGTTAGGTTATAGGCTGTTGTTGTTGTTGTTGGTCCGATTATTAAATCATATTTTTCAAATACCTTTTCTAATGCCTTTTTCATATCATCTCTAATTGATAAGGCTTTATTATAATATGTTTTGGCATTTTCTCCACTTAATAGGTATGAGCCTACCATAATTCTTCTTTTTACTTCTTGACCAAAGCCCTCTTGTCTTGTTCCATAATATAAGTCAGTAATACTTTCTGGATTTTCTTTCGCATGTCCATAGCGAATTCCATCAAAGCGGGCTAAGTTAGAGCTAGCTTCTCCCATAGCAATAATTTGATATAGGGTAACTGCATTTTCTAAGTATTTTACATCAATATAGTCTACTACTGCTCCTTTTTGTTCAAGCAATTTAATTATTTCTTCTATTTTTTCTCTAATGTTTATATCAACAATATCACTCATAAAATAGTTTGGAACAGCTATTTTCATTCCTCTTATCTGTTCTCCTATTAATCGTGTGAAATCTTCCTTTTCTTTTCTTGCTGATGTTAAATCTTTTTCGTCAGAGGCTACTATAGCATTTAAAAGAATGGCATTTTCATAGACATTTCTAGTCATTGGACCAATTTGATCTAAGCTTGAGGCAAAAGCTACTAATCCATAACGTGATACTCTTCCATATGTAGGTTTCATTCCAACAATCCCGCAGTAACTTGCTGGTTGTCTAATCGATCCTCCAGTATCTGAACCTAGGGCGAATAAAACGTCATGTGCGGCTATGGTTGTTGCTGATCCACCTGAAGATCCTCCTGCTATTTTTTCTTTATTCCAAGGGTTCTTAGGTGCACCAAAGTAACTTGTCCTACTGCTTGATCCCATCGCAAATTCATCCATATTAGTTTTACCGATAATAATCATATGGTGCTCTTTTAATTTTTCTACTACAGTAGCATCATAGATAGGAGTAAAGTTATCTAATATATGCGAAGCACAAGTTGTTAAAAGATCTTTTGTTACAATATTATCTTTTACTGCAATTGGAAGACCAAATAGAATATTATCCACTTCTATATTTTCTAATTCTTTAGCATCTTTTAATGCCTGTTCTTTATTTAAAGTAATATAAGCGTTTAGATCTTTATTCTTTTCTATTTTCTCAAATGCTTCTTCTACTAAATCAATTGGCTTAATTGTTTTATTTTTTAGTAATTCATTTATTTCTTTAATAGATTTATCTAAATATTTCATTAAGCACCCTCTCCTTCACTAATTACTACTGGCACTTCAATATAGTTCCCACTATGACGTGGGGCATTTTCTAAGACCTCTTTTGGTTGTAGCATTATTCCTCTTTCATCTTTTCTTAATGAAGTTTTATCCGTCCAAGGGGCAATAAGAATATCCTCATCATATCCTTTTACATCATTTATCTTTTCTACGTCATTTAGTAGCTGTTTTAATTCTACTTGGTACTTTTCAACCTCTTCTTCACTAATTTTAATTTTTGCTAGTTCTGCGACATGCATTACTTCTTCTTTTGATAATTTATCTTTCATATGGATTCCTCCCTTAACTTTCATTATTATATCATATTTTTTTTAATGTGGATATTTATATAAAAAATAATAGCTTATGGCTATTACTTTATCATTTAAATTTCTTCTCCATTTTTTTATCATTATTAAATCTGTTATATTCCGAATCTAATATTTCCTTTATAAAGTTTAATTTTGTTATATCATCCGTTGTGTTATATTCACCTTTATAATATTTTGTCATTATATTATTAATCCATTTATCTAAACTTTCTTCATTAAAGTAATCTTTAGATGTTTTTTGTTCTGGCTTATTTTTAGTTTGGCTTCCAAAATAGGAAGCTCTATTTATATTAGGATCTTTATGTTCTTTGGGTAATGTTTTATCATATTCAGATCTCTTTGTTGGATCTGATAGACATGAATATGCTTCACATATTTTCTTAAATTTTTCTTCAGCTAATTTATTTCCTATATTATTATCAGGGTGATATTTCGTTGCTAGTTTTCGAAAGGCGACTTTTATATCATGTTGTGATGCATCTCTTGCTATTTGTAATATATCATAATGGTTATTCATAATTTTTATTCCTTTCTGTTATTCTGCAAAACAGTTGTCAACATAAAGTTGATTTGGATTTTTCTTTGTTTTTATTTTAAAATCGTATACTGTACCAATTACAGTTATTTCTTGATTCTCGGTTAACTTCTCATTAGAGTTATTCATTTTTTCCATATTGCAAACTACTTCTAAATCATATTTGTTATCTGGATCATTATATTTTAAAGTGATCACTTTGCTTTCAATATTTATTTTTTCTATTTTTCCTTCAATCCTTAGGAATTTATTACCAAACTTTTTATAGGCTTTTTCGGGATTATTTCTAAGTTCAATTGCAAGGTCTAAAGTAGAAACATTAGTTGGTTCTACAGTATATGGCATTGTCCAAGGTCCAATCTTTGTATCTCTTCTTCCTTGCTTTTGATGATATTTAATTACTTTATAACCCAGTCCATAATAAACTTTTGTTCCTCCATCTTTATAAACATTAGTTCTAATAGCGAAAAATGGTCCAACTTTATATCTAGAAACACTAATTACATCAACTGTAATCATAACCATTATTATTATTAATATTGCAAAGACTATATTCATTATTTTCTTTACTTTGTTTCCTTTTGTATTTTTTATACTCCTTTCAACTACACTTGTATCTTCTTCTATGTAATCATCATAATATTCTTTGTTTTTCATTTTAAATAGTTTCATGTTATCTACCTCTTTATCTATAGTTATTCATAACTTTTTTAATATACTCATAATTATGATTATTTTCCTCACGATACTCTTCTATTAAATCTTTGTTTTCTTCACAAATTGCTATTCCCATTTCTCTTAATTTTATTAATTTTTCTTTACTTAGATTTTCTTTTTTTGCATACACTAAAAGTTCAGATGTTTTAAGTCTTTTATTTAGAGTAGATAATTTTTCCTCGAGACTCTCTTTTTGGCTGTAAATGCTTTCATAACCTAAATCAAATATTCCAATAAAATTTTCTTTTCCTATACTGTCATAACTTACTTTTTGGATATTGAATCCTGTGGGATCGTATATTGTTTTTTTAGGAAGATAATAACTTTCCATATGATTTGGTAAGTATATATTTTTTGTTTCATCACAATTACTATAATTTTTATCTATTTGTTGTTTTATCTTATCTGTATCTTCTATTTTTTTTGGCGAATTTTTATATCTAGTTCCCACTAATATATAGTTATTTTTTCCATCTAACTGATGCATTAGGTTTGTAAAGTGAACTGCTATGTTTCTGCAACAACCAGCACCACAAGCTATATTTATAGCTAAGTTTGCATCAATTTCTTTCTTTTTACTTTTAAAGATAAAATCATTACCTGTCGATAAATAGCCATTCCATAATAGATAATAATATACAGAGAAATATACATCTGGATCATTTTGTTTTACTAGACTCGCTAGTAAGCTTGCTTCTTTTTTCAAGAGTTTATCAGATTCTTTTTTTATCTTGCTTTTTTCATAACTATATCTTTCTTCTTCACTTACTAGTATGTGTTTCTTGTAGTATTGACTTTTATAATTTGTTGAATTTTCTAAATACTCATCTAACGTCATAGTATATCCCTCCTTTTCTAGGGCATATTATATCATATGTTTTTTGCTTTGTAAATTAACTTACCAAGTATTTGCTTTTTCCTTACTTCATTATAAAAGATGCATTTAGCATACTAGTAAATACATCTTTTTTATATAACTTGCAATTATAGTTATTAGTAAAGTAGTTATATCCCTAATTTTTCATCAGATATTATTTCGTCATTTTCTTCATAGTAATCTATGTCTTCTAATCTAAATAAACCTCTTACTATCGAAATAGGAAAACTATGAATTAATGTATTATAATTTGAAACATTTTCATTATATATAACTTTAGAGTTTGCAACAGCATCTTCATTTTCTTTAATTTGATTTATAAGTTGAATCACATTTTCATTAGATTTTAAATCTGGATAATTTTCAACTAAAATTTGAAATTCTGATGAACTAGTGATATTTCTGCCTTTAGCTATTGTAGTTTGAATATCTTTTTCATGTTTCATATACTTATCTGATACTTTATTTGCTTTTTCTAATAATTTTTTGCTTTTTTTATCAAAAACATTTATATTACTATATTGTTTTTTTATCTTTTGCTTTAAATTATTAATATTATTATATTTTAAAATAAAGGTAATGATTATTCCTGTTAATGTTCCAAGTATAAATGCAATCGTACTAAGTAAATCACTTATGTCTTCTTCGCTGGGCGTAAACACAGAAAATACAAACAACCATAGGATCCATCCACAAAATATCCATAAAAGTAGTTTTAATATCTCTATTGTAATATTATCTTTTTTCATATTACCACTCCACTTATTATTTATTTTTATTGGCTATTTTCTTTTATTAATATAATTAAATATACCAAAAAAAATAGGTTTTGTATATCTTTAACCTATTTTTTCTTTAAATTCTTCTTCTGTCCAAATTTCTATTCCCAGTTTTTTTGCTTTATCATATTTACTTCCTGGATTTTTCCCTACTATTAGTGCACTTGTTTTGCTTGATACAGATGAGGATGTTTTTCCGCCAAAAGACTCTATTAATTCTTTCGCTGCTTCTCTTGTATATATTTCTAGTGTTCCTGTTAAGACAAATGTTTTTCCATTAAAGATGTCATTTTCTTTAATTTCTTGTCCTAAATACTTTGTATTTAGGCCCAATTCTTTTAAGTTTTCTATTTCTTTTTGATTTTCTTCTTTTTGGAAAAATTCTACTACGCATTTTGCGATTATTTCCCCTATATCTTTAATACTTGTAAGGGATTCTTTATCTGTAGTCATTAGATTATCTAATGTTTTATAGTTTTGAGCTAATATTTTCGCAGTTTTGGCACCTACATTCGGAATACCTAATCCGAATATTAGTTTTTCTAAAGAATTTTCTTTGCTTTTTTCTATTGCCTCTAGAAGATTTGTGACTGATTTATCTCCATAGCCTTCTAGTCTTTTTAGCTCTTTTTCATATTTTTTTAACTGGTAGATATCTGTAATACTTTTAATATAGCCAAAATTATAGAAGTCTTCCATGATTCTATCTCCTAATCCATCTATATTCATAGCGTCTCTTGACACGAAGTGAATCAAGCTTTCTACATGTCTTGCAGGACATTTTTCATTAGGACAGAAATAATCTACTTGTCCTTCTTTTTTTATAAGATTTGTATTACATATCGGACAATTTTTAATCATTTCAAAGTCTTTTTCTACTCCTGTTCTTCTTTCTATTTTCCTTTCTACTACTTCTGGTATTACGTCTCCTGCTTTTCTAATGGAAACAACGTCTCCTATTTTTAGATCCTTTTCTACAACATAATCTTCATTATGAAGGGTTGCACGTGATACAGTTGAACCTGCAACTATTACTGGTTCTAGTACTGCGTTTGGTGTAATCTGTCCTGTTCTTCCTACTGTGAATATGATATCAGTAAGTTTGGTTAAAACTTCTTCTGCCGGAAATTTATAAGCAGTTGCCCATTTTGGATATTTGGCAGTAAAACCTAATTTTTGTTGATCAGAAATATTATTTACTTTTATAACTACTCCATCTATATCATAGGCAAGAGTTTCCCTTTGCTCGCCTTTTTCTTCAATAAACTCTAATACTTCATTAATATTATTTACTAAGCGATTATTAGGATTCGTTTTAAACCCTAAACTTTTCATATACTCTACCGCTTCACTATGCGTTTTAATTCCAAAGTCCTCTGGATTTGGTAAGTGGTAAATAAAAGTATCTAGTTTCCTTTTAGCCGCAACAGATGAATCTAGTTGTCTGATTGAACCAGCTGCTGCATTACGACAATTCTGAAGAAGCGGTTCATTTTTCTTTTTTCTTTCTTTATTTATTTCTTCTAACGTTTTTTTATTCATAAATATTTCGCCACGAACTTCAATATCTACTTCTTCTTTTAGTTTTAAGGGAATACTTTTAATCGTTTTAGCATTATGAGTGATATCTTCTCCTACTGTCCCATCTCCCCTTGTTGCGGCACGTACTAGTTTTCCTTTTTCATAAAGTAGTGAAACAGAAAGTCCATCTATTTTTAACTCACACATATATTTTGGATTTGGTATTTCTTTTTTTACTTTTTCATCAAATCCTATTACTTCACTTTCAGAAAATACATCACTTAAAGACATCATTGGTATTTTATGTGTTACTTTTTCAAATCCTTCAATAATTTTTCCACCAGCGTGCTGTGTTGGAGAGTAATCTCTTATCCAACTGGGATGTTCTTCTTCTATTTCAATTAATTCTCTTAAATATTTATCATACTCTTGATCTGTTATGGTTGGATTATCCAGGGTATGATAATTATAATCTGCTTCATTTATTATTTTTATTAATTCTTCCATTCTTTCTTGCATAAACTTTTCACCTATCTTTAGTATACCATTTTAGCTAGAAAAAAAGAATCAAATTTTGACTCTTTATTTTAAAATTGGATAACCATTATTTATATTATCTGTATCTTCTTTGAAACTATTATTACTGTTAATTATTAATAATAGATTTGGCACTTCACTAATACTTATTTTTTTAGTGAAATCAGCATCTAAATTACATAGACCAGTCCCTTTGTTACCGTAGATATAATAATTATTTATTACATTGTTATCTTTAATATTTTCTATTTTTCCAAACAGACCTCCCATATAATAATCTATATTTGCAGATAAATTATTATATTCTGCATCTAACGTAATTTTTCCTAGATTATAATTATTTTCTAGTAAGATTTCTGTTGAGTCACTTATATTTGAAAACCCGGATATTCCTCCGAAAGATCTTGCTTCATTCGTTGGTTTGTTCTCATCATACTTTATATTTATATTACCACTATTAAAGGTATTTATTATTTTAGCCTGTTTTGGACTAGATTCTGAACTAGTTCCTAGTTGTCCAGTTATACCACCAACTTCATATGTCCCAATTACACTTCCTGTATTATAGGAATTTTTAATTGTTTTTCGGCCATTGAGTCCAACGAGTCCACCAACATTTATGTATCCAGATACATCTGCTCTATTATAGGAATCCTCTATGCTCCCTAGAGACATTCCAGAAATACCACCGACCTGATTGTTACCTTCTATCTTTCCAAGATTGTAAGACTTTTTAACATTTCCTAATACAAAACCTGTTATTCCACCAACCATAATACTTTTTTCATTACCAATAACATTTCCAGTGTTATAGGAATTTTCTATTGTTGCATTTTGATCTAACTGTCCAACTATTCCACCGATATATATATTTCTTCCATTAATTTCACCTGTATTATAGACATTATTTATATTTCCTTTTTCAACACGACCGGCTATTCCCGCAGTTTGTGTAGCTCCACTTATTAAACCTTTATTATAACAATTATCTATATTTGCTTCACGCGCTTCGCCAATTATTCCGGCCACTGTGGATGATGAGCCATTTCCAATAACATTACCAATATTGTATGAATCTTTTATTTGTATTCCTTGAGAATATCCTACTATTCCTCCGATTCTTGAGGAATTACCACTAATTTCACCTTTATTATATGTATTTATTAATTCTAATGCTGAATATGAATTCCCAATTATTCCTCCAACACCATTAGAGCCATTAATTCTTCCAGTATTATATGCATTAACTATCTTACCATCACTGGAATTCATACTGCCTATAATTCCACCTGCATATATACTACTTGTCTCTATATTTCCCCTATTATAAACATTTTCTAAAGTAGTTGTTTTACAAGATGTTATATAACCAATTATTCCACCTGCAGAGGAACTTCCTTCTATATTTCCAAGGTTATGACTATTCTCTATTTTAATAGATTCTATTGCGGCAGCCTGGCCTATAAAACCACCTATATTAGAACTTCCTTTTACCTTTGATTCATTTACACAATTCATTATTTGTATTTTGGAATTATTATTAGTACTAGATCCTATCATTCCACCTGCCATTGATGATGCATTTATTATTCCATTTGTCTCTATATTTTCTAAGGTTATATCATTCATTGCATAACCAATAACCTCACTGATATATGCTGCACCATTAATATAGGAATCATTTATTTTTAAATCTGATATTTTGGCATTTTTTGTTACTCCAAATAATCCTTTATAAACATTTGAGTCATTTATATAGATTCCATTTATAAAATGATTATTTCCATCAAACGTTCCACTAAAGAAAACATCATAATTATTTCCAGCGGGGATCCATTCTTTAAAACTAGAATTGTTTTCATTTAAGTTATCATTTGAAATCACATTTTCATTTAGAATAATATCTTTCGTTAATGCTACATACTTTCCTTCATATGTATTTCCATCATTAACACTTTTTGCAAAACAAGCTAGGTCTTGGCCATTTTCAATGGTATATGGTGAGTCAGATGTTCCTTTGCCCTCTTTAAAACAAGCTTCAGATACTGTTCCATCCCATACTTCAATTGGATTTATTGTTACATTCATATTTATTTTAATAGTACCTGTTAGTGCTTTTGTATCTAATTGATATGTTAAAATAAGAATCATAATAATTATAAATTTTATATTTTTATTGTTATCTTTTGATTTTTTTAATATTACTATGATTAAAATAACTAATATTAAACTTATAATTAAAGTAATGAAGTATTTTACTATATTATCTATAGTATTAGGATTATCCTCTACTATTACTGTATTTCCATTTTGGTCTTCATAAGTTAGAGATATAATTACTTTATCAGTAGATTTTTTTAGATTGGTTGAAGTCGCCTTTGCTTTTATGTTTAGGATTACTTCACTTTTTTCCTTTAAAACATCTCCTACCTTTGTTCCTGATACTTCATAACTTATATCTTTATTTTTACTAGATATATTGATATCCTTTAAAGTTCCATATTTTTCTCCTATATTCTTTATTACAATATTATAGGATATTTCATCATTTGGTCGTTGAAATTCTGTTGATATTTCTGCATTTACACTCCCTTTTATTTCTTTATTTGTCATTTTTGCATATGTATTATTGTTATTTGTCTCACTAATGGATTTAATTTCTGGACTAAATTTCCCACCTAAGGCAAATACATTCATGCTACTACAAAATACTAGTAATATAGAAAATAAACAAATACTAATTTTTTTTGCTTTCTTATTCATCTACTCCACCTCTATTATGAGTTTACCACAACTAAATTATTTTTACAAAAGAAAAGGTAAGTAATTTTACATTTTATTACTTACCTCTTAATCATTTCTTTTTCCAAAAAGTTCAAGTAGTCTTATAAATAGGTTAATAAAATCTAAGTATAATTGGAAAGCTCCATAGACTGCAGCTTTTTCTTCACCTACTGCGTCCATTAAATATTTAACCTTATTTACATCATAAGCGATATATCCAACAAATACCAAAGTTCCTAGTATTGTTAATGTTAAATCGAATGATGATGATTTGAATAGAAATACATTTAATATACTAAATAGTATTATAGCAAGTAGTGCTATAAATAGAATTGGTCCTAACTTTGTTAAATCTTTCTTTGTGATATATCCGTAGACTGCTAGTATAGCAAATATTATTGCTGTTATTAAGAATATAGATATTATTGATGACATTCTAAATACTACAAAAATTGTAGAGAATGTTATTCCTGTTACAACTGAATACACTATGTATAAAATTTTTGTTGTTATTGGATTCATCTTTGTTATCCTTATTCCCATGATAAAAGCTATAACTAATTCTATTACTACTATTGGAAGTAGGCCAACTGATAATACTTGAATCATTAAATTTTCATTTAAGTAAAGACCATAACCACTGGCAAATGTTATTAGTAAACCAATAAATAACCAAGTAAACATTTTTGGATAAAGTTGTGTTTTATTTTCCATTGTATCTCCTTTTGATAGGTTTTTTCTATTATAAAACCTATACTAAAATATAATAATTTATTTGTAACTTTATGTTACTTATTAAAATATATCACACTTTGAGGATTAAATAAATATAGTAATTGTTATATTTATTTAAATTTATCCTTTAATACTAATCCCATAGATTGTTTTTATATTCACCAGATGACACTAAGTTTTTAATTGCATCTTTTACACTATCTTTATCTTCTTTATATGTTACACCATACCAAGTAGCTGTCGTTTTTAAAACATCTACAGTAGCATAATCATCTTTAATACTATCAAATAATACATCTGGTATTAAGAATTCACATTCTTCTAAGTTATTTTTATTTTCTTCTAGAAATTTTGGAAATTGTTTTTCAATATAGTCAAAAATACTTGGACTAAATAACAACATATTCATAGAAACTGTATCATCTTCTTCTACCTCAAATGAGGATTCTCCATTTAATGGTTTTGCGATTATTTTATCATTTACTCTTTCTACTGAACTTTCTATTAATTTTATTAGTTTATTGTTTTTTACTTCACAAACGCCTCTTTTTACTGCTCCATTTTCGGTAATTGTATTTTTAACTAAGTAACCAACCATACCATATTGATAAGGCTTTTCGTTTTTAATGTTTTTTAAGAATTCGCTCGCTTTGATATATGCATCTCTTCCATAAAAGTCATCTGCATTTATCATCATAAATGGTTCTTTTACTTTATCGCGGCAACAAAGGATTGCATGCGCTGTACCTAGTGGTTTTTCTCTTGTTTCAGGAATTTTATAACCATCTGGAATATTATTATTTTTTTGGAAACAGTATTCAACCTTTATATGCGGTTCTACTCTTTTACCAATTGTTTCTTTAAATACTTGATAATTTTCTTCTTTGATTAGAAAAACTATTTTATTAAACCCTGCCCTTATTGCATCATACACTGAATAGTCTATTATGAATTCATCATTTGGACCCATTGGTTCAATTTGTTTTAATCCTCCAAAGCGGCTTCCCATGCCAGCAGCTAAAATCATTAGTGTAATATCTTTATTCATATTTTCTCCTTTTTCTTTACTTGTTTATACTTTAGATAATTTTTTATGATTTTTCATTAATTTTTTAATACCATGTGGATGCTTAAAGGCTACACTTACTAAGGTATTTGTAACTTCTACTACTCGTCCTGTTCCAAAACTTTCATGATAAACATAATCTCCTACTTGGTAATCTACTTCTTCCTCTCTAAACATTTCTCCTGTTTCAATCTTCTTTTTATCCTCTTGCCTTTTTACTTCGTCTTTTACATTTGTTTCTATTAAGTCAGAACTTATTTCTCCAATGAATCTACTAACCGGATTTATTTGCTCTTTTCCGAATAGGGTTCTACGTCTAGCATTTATAAGATGGAGATTATCTTTCGCCCTTGTTATTGCGACATAACAAAGTCTTCTTTCTTCTTCTAATTCGCTCGTTTCCATAAGTGAATTCATATGAGGAAAGATTCCCTCTTCCATACCAACAACAAAAACATGATTAAACTCCAAGCCTTTTACAGAATGAACAGTCATTAAACTGATTCTATTCGGATCATCTTTATACTCTTCAACATCACTAATTAAACTTATTTCTAAAAGGAAATCTTCTAGTGATATTAATCCTTCTCGTTCTTCAAATGATTTCGTAATTGATTTAAATTCTTCTAGGTTTTCAAGTCTTACCTCTGCTTCTAGAGTCTTTTCACTTTCTAAATCTTGTCTTAATCCTGAAGCATCTAATACTTTATCTATTAATTCTGTTAAAGTTAAGTCTTTAGAAATTTCTTTTAGTTTTTCAATTGTTTTTTTGAATTCTAATTCTTTTCCAGAAGATATTGCATCATAGATACTCGTTCCTTCTAAATCAGCTTTTTCTGTTAAATTATCAACAGTTCTTAAACCAATTCCTCTTTTTGGAGTATTTATTACTCTAAGTAAGCTGACATTATCTTTAGAGTTATGAATTAATCTTAAATAAGCAATTAAGTCTTTTATCTCTTTTCTAGAGTAGAAATAGAAACTCCCAATTACACGGTAAGGCATATTTTCTTTTAACATTTCTTCTTCTAAGACACGTGACTGAGCGTTCGTTCTATAAAGTACTGCAATATCTTTATAGTCCACCCCTCTATTAGTCAGTTCTTTTGTTTTTCTTATAACATACTGTGCCTCATCTTTTTCATTATAAGATCTATAGTATTTTATTTTTTCTCCCTTGCCGCGAGATGTCCAAAGATTTTTATCTTTTCTTTGTTTATTATTTTTAATAACTTGATTAGCTGCATCTAGAATAGTACTTGTTGAACGATAATTTTCTTCTAGAAGAATTGTTTTTGCATCTTTATAATCATGTTCAAAATTTAAAATATTTTTATAATTGGCACCTCTAAAGCTATAAATACTTTGTGAGTCATCTCCAACGCAAGTTATTTTTCTATTCTTGGCACTTATTAGTTTAGATAAAATATATTGTGCTTCATTTGTATCTTGATACTCATCTATTAATATGTATTTGTATAAATTTTGGTATCTTTCTAAAGTTTCAGGACTTTTTCTAAATAATTCTATTGGTAAAAGTAGTAAGTCATCGAAGTCTACAGAATTGTTTTGTTTTAATTTTCTTTCATATTTTTCAAATACTAATTGTACTACCTTTTCATAGTCACTTACAGCATATCTTTCATACATAGCTGGAGTCATCATTTCGTTTTTACAACCACTTATTTTATTTCTGATTGCTCTTGGATTATAGACTTTTGGGTCATATCCTAAATCTTTGATGATCTTTTTTACCACTGTTAGTGAATCATCACTATCCATGATTACAAAGTTTTTTTCATATCCTAAGGTTTCATAATTTTCTCTTAAAAGTTTTAACCCAAAACTATGAAATGTTGATACCTGTATTCCTCTTGCTGTATCTCCTATTAGGCTATATATTCTATCTTTCATCTCTTTAGCGGCTTTATTCGTGAAGGTGATTGCTAAAATATTATAGGGTTGTGCCATATTATTCTCTATTAGATAGGCAATCTTTGTCGTTAATGTTTTTGTCTTCCCTGCTCCTGCTCCTGCAATTATTAATAAGGGTCCTTCATTATAAAGAACAGCTTCTTTTTGTTTGTCATTTAAACTCTCTATCATGTTATACCTACTTTCTAATTCAATTATACCTTATTTTGTTTTTTTAGAAAAGAAAAATCACTAGATTATGAAATTTAGTGATTCTCATCTTTTGTATAAATTTTTAATTTTTGATTTTCTTTATTGTTTGCTGGAGTTAATAAATACTCTAGTTGTGGAATATTCATACTAACCTCGATTCTTCCATTACCAGAATCAATAAATTTTAAGTCATCCTTTTCTGCCAATTCCTTTAAAAAAGTTTTATCAAAACATACATGTACTGTCAATCTATCTTCTGGCATTTCTGTTCCATAGAATTCAAATTTGCTTTTATCTTCATTAGGTTGAAATCTGATTGCCATACTTGCATAAGTATCTTTTTCATTTAAATTATCCCAGACTTTATTAGTAAGCTGTGATCCATTTCCCATTAATCTGTTTTGCTCTTCATCAAACACTTCATCAATATTTCTATAATATATATATTCTGATATATTGCAAGGTAAACATGAAGATTCCATAATGTCCACGACATTTTTTATTGCTTTTTCTAGACTATCCTTTATAATTTCATTATAAATAAGAATGGTATTTTTTTTATATTCGTTTGTTAACCTTTTTATTATCTTAGCCATTTCTTTATAGCGCTTATTCAGTTCCTTTTTTAGCTTATCTATCATTTCATCTGTAAATTCTGACATATTATCTCTCCTATCTTATACTACTATATAAACGTTCTAAGTCTGTCATTTTTCTTTGTTCTTCTTTTTCTAGTTTCAATCTTTCTTGTTCTAAATATTTTTCTAATTCTTCATCTAGCTTTTTCTCTTGTAATTTTTGTTGTTCCTCTATAATTGTTTGTTGTGGCTGTAATTTTTCACTCTCTATATTTAAATCTATTGTATTTGTTTCTTTTACTGGTTTTGATAACTCTAGGCTTATTTGTTCATATTTTGCTTCGTGTTTTATTTCTTCTTTTTGGTTTTTTAGGATTGATAAAACTAATTTGTAATCCTCTAAAGTTAACATATTTTCAAAATATGTAAGCTCGTCTTGTTTTTTCTGCTCTTCTTTTACTTTGTCTTTCTTGGTATCTACTACATATTTTGGATAATCTACTTCTTCCTCTCTAAACATTTCTCCTGTTTCAATCTTCTTTTTATCCTCTTGCCTTTTTACTTCGTCTTTTACATTTGTTTCTATTAAGTCAGAACTTATTTCTCCAATGAATCTACTAACCGGATTTATTTGCTCTTTTCCGAATAGGGTTCTACGTCTAGCATTTATAAGATGGAGATTATCTTTCGCCCTTGTTATTGCGACATAACAAAGTCTTCTTTCTTCTTCTAATTCGCTCGTTTCCATAAGTGAATTCATATGAGGAAAGATTCCCTCTTCCATACCAACAACAAAAACATGATTAAACTCCAAGCCTTTTACAGAATGAACAGTCATTAAACTGATTCTATTCGGATCATCTTTATACTCTTCAACATCACTAATTAAACTTATTTCTAAAAGGAAATCTTCTAGTGATATTAATCCTTCTCGTTCTTCAAATGATTTCGTAATTGATTTAAATTCTTCTAGGTTTTCAAGTCTTACCTCTGCTTCTAGAGTCTTTTCACTTTCTAAATCTTGTCTTAATCCTGAAGCATCTAATACTTTATCTATTAATTCTGTTAAAGTTAAGTCTTTAGAAATTTCTTTTAGTTTTTCAATTGTTTTTTTGAATTCTAATTCTTTTCCAGAAGATATTGCATCATAGATACTCGTTCCTTCTAAATCAGCTTTTTCTGTTAAATTATCAACAGTTCTTAAACCAATTCCTCTTTTTGGAGTATTTATTACTCTAAGTAAGCTGACATTATCTTTAGAGTTATGAATTAATCTTAAATAAGCAATTAAGTCTTTTATCTCTTTTCTAGAGTAGAAATAGAAACTCCCAATTACACGGTAAGGCATATTTTCTTTTAACATTTCTTCTTCTAAGACACGTGACTGAGCGTTCGTTCTATAAAGTACTGCAATATCTTTATAGTCCACCCCTCTATTAGTCAGTTCTTTTGTTTTTCTTATAACATACTGTGCCTCATCTTTTTCATTATAAGATCTATAGTATTTTATTTTTTCTCCCTTGCCGCGAGATGTCCAAAGATTTTTATCTTTTCTTTGTTTATTATTTTTAATAACTTGATTAGCTGCATCTAGAATAGTACTTGTTGAACGATAATTTTCTTCTAGAAGAATTGTTTTTGCATCTTTATAATCATGTTCAAAATTTAAAATATTTTTATAATTGGCACCTCTAAAGCTATAAATACTTTGTGAGTCATCTCCAACGCAAGTTATTTTTCTATTCTTGGCACTTATTAGTTTAGATAAAATATATTGTGCTTCATTTGTATCTTGATACTCATCTATTAATATGTATTTGTATAAATTTTGGTATCTTTCTAAAGTTTCAGGACTTTTTCTAAATAATTCTATTGGTAAAAGTAGTAAGTCATCGAAGTCTACAGAATTGTTTTGTTTTAATTTTCTTTCATATTTTTCAAATACTAATTGTACTACCTTTTCATAGTCACTTACAGCATATCTTTCATACATAGCTGGAGTCATCATTTCGTTTTTACAACCACTTATTTTATTTCTGATTGCTCTTGGATTATAGACTTTTGGGTCATATCCTAAATCTTTGATGATCTTTTTTACCACTGTTAGTGAATCATCACTATCCATGATTACAAAGTTTTTTTCATATCCTAAGGTTTCATAATTTTCTCTTAAAAGTTTTAACCCAAAACTATGAAATGTTGATACCTGTATTCCTCTTGCTGTATCTCCTATTAGGCTATATATTCTATCTTTCATCTCTTTAGCGGCTTTATTCGTGAAGGTGATTGCTAAAATATTATAGGGTTGTGCCATATTATTCTCTATTAGATAGGCAATCTTTGTCGTTAATGTTTTTGTCTTCCCTGCTCCTGCTCCTGCAATTATTAATAAGGGTCCTTCATTATAAAGAACAGCTTCTTTTTGTTTGTCATTTAAACTCTCTATCATGTTATACCTACTTTCTAATTCAATTATACCTTATTTTGTTTTTTTAGAAAAGAAAAATCACTAGATTATGAAATTTAGTGATTCTCATCTTTTGTATAAATTTTTAATTTTTGATTTTCTTTATTGTTTGCTGGAGTTAATAAATACTCTAGTTGTGGAATATTCATACTAACCTCGATTCTTCCATTACCAGAATCAATAAATTTTAAGTCATCCTTTTCTGCCAATTCCTTTAAAAAAGTTTTATCAAAACATACATGTACTGTCAATCTATCTTCTGGCATTTCTGTTCCATAGAATTCAAATTTGCTTTTATCTTCATTAGGTTGAAATCTGATTGCCATACTTGCATAAGTATCTTTTTCATTTAAATTATCCCAGACTTTATTAGTAAGCTGTGATCCATTTCCCATTAATCTGTTTTGCTCTTCATCAAACACTTCATCAATATTTCTATAATATATATATTCTGATATATTGCAAGGTAAACATGAAGATTCCATAATGTCCACGACATTTTTTATTGCTTTTTCTAGACTATCCTTTATAATTTCATTATAAATAAGAATGGTATTTTTTTTATATTCGTTTGTTAACCTTTTTATTATCTTAGCCATTTCTTTATAGCGCTTATTCAGTTCCTTTTTTAGCTTATCTATCATTTCATCTGTAAATTCTGACATATTATCTCTCCTATCTTATACTACTATATAAACGTTCTAAGTCTGTCATTTTTCTTTGTTCTTCTTTTTCTAGTTTCAATCTTTCTTGTTCTAAATATTTTTCTAATTCTTCATCTAGCTTTTTCTCTTGTAATTTTTGTTGTTCCTCTATAATTGTTTGTTGTGGCTGTAATTTTTCACTCTCTATATTTAAATCTATTGTATTTGTTTCTTTTACTGGTTTTGATAACTCTAGGCTTATTTGTTCATATTTTGCTTCGTGTTTTATTTCTTCTTTTTGGTTTTTTAGGATTGATAAAACTAATTTGTAATCCTCTAAAGTTAACATATTTTCAAAATATGTAAGCTCGTCTTGTTTTTTCTGCTCTTCTTTTACTTTGTCTTTCTTGGTATCTACTACATATTTTGGATAATCTACTTCTATTACATTTATTGGAAGTGTTTTTTTAGGTGTTTTTTCCACAATAGTTGTTGGTTCTTCTTGATGCATTTTTCTTGTTTGGTATATTCTAATTAGTTTATATATTCCTAATAATAAAATCCAAATAACAAAGATAGAACTTGATAATTCAATTAAAGCAAGTGCTTGGTCATTTTGATAGACTGAACTTTGTGTAAAGACATCTAATTTATTTGTTGTAATTATATTTATTATTAATATTAATAAGTAATGGATTATACAATAGATAACTGTATTTATATATTTAATTATTTTACTTATCTTGAAATTAAAGATACTTATCCAAAGAATTATATTTGATATGATGATAGCTGCGAAGTAGATTGCAAGATTAGGGAAGTAAATCGCTATAAAGAAGTTATTCATCATATAATCAAACATTTTTGATAGAGAATCTTTATAAAGGACTGTAGTTATTATGATTATTATTAGATAAATGAATGAGTATGTAAATTTACTACTTTTTGCATTCTTTTTATTTGTTGTTACAAACAGATAGGCTAAAGATACAAGTAATAGTAGAGCTATTACAAATAGGCTTGAAGATGATGTTACATCTACTAAGACCTTTAGCTTATCAAATAGTGATAATTTAGACATCACCTTCACCCCCCTTTTTTACTTTTTACTCTTTTTTACTCATCTTCTACAGATTCTAACTCTGATATATATATTGTTTGAGTTGTACTATCGTTATTTGTACAAGTAACTAGTGTTAATGTTGTCTTATCATAATTTCTATAAATGGCAATTTTACCTACTTTTGATTGCTTATAGATATTGACTATTTTATAAGTATATTTTTTATTTTTATATGTAATATAAATCACATCATTATTGGTTAATTTTTGTAAATCATTGAAAAATGCTTTCCAGCCTGTTCCAGAATGTCCAGCTAAAATTAAGTTTCCTTTTTCAACATCAGGATAATTTGATCCTTCCACTACTAATATATTTTTTTCTACATCGTTTTCAGAGGATCTTTTATCTAAAAATCCTTTTGTTAAATTAATTTTTGGAATTGTAAGATAACCAATATATTCGTCTGTATAGGTATCTGATAATCCTTCGGTTAATTCTTCTTTTGTTTCTTCCTCTTCTGTAATGGAATCTTTTATCTCTTGTAGACTATTTCCATCATAAAATAAATTAGACATATAGTCATAAGCCATAACTTTTTTAGCTTGAACATAGTTATAAGAAAGAAAGAATCCTCCTAGTAATGTTATAATTGCTCCAATTATAGCAACTGCATTAGGAGAGATTCCTTGATGGCATGTTCTTTTATTTTGCTTTTTGTTCATGTTTTTTTACAAATCCAATTCCTACTCCAATTATACCTATTCCTAATATAGTTAGTAAAATTGAATTATTTGAACTTGTATCTGGAACAATTACTTCTGGATAGTTTTCAATAATTATTTGATGTGATAAGTGATCATTGTCGATTGTAAATGTTTTTACTTCTTCTGTTCTCATATAACCGTCTGGAGCACTTTCTTCTTCTACTGTATAAGTTCCATCAGCAATATTTGTAATAATATAAGGATCAGTAGTTGATGTGAATCTTGCTATTTCATTGTCATTAGAATCTCTAACTACAATTTCTGCTCCAGCTAAAGGTAGGCCTGTTGCTTTATCAATTTTTGTAATATTTACTACTCTATCTTTTGCCTCATTATAGAATTTAATACTTTGATCTTTTGTTGTGTCAGTTATTGTGAATTTTACTTCTTCTTCACTTAATTTATAACCAGCAGGTGCCTTAGTTTCAACTACACTATATGTACCATTAGGTAAATTTTTAATAATATGACCTTGCGTTGTTGTTTCCCAACTGGTTATTTCATTTCCTGCTTCATCCTTTAGAACTAGTGTAGCTCCTGCTACTGGTTGATCCGTTGATTTATCAAGTTTTATAATATTTACTACTTTATCTTCTGTTTCATTGTAAAATTTAACTGTTTGATTTCTATTAGAGGCATTAACTGTAAATGTTACTGGTTCCTGGTTAAGTTTGTAATTAGCAGGTGCTTCTGTTTCTGTTATTGTATATGTTCCATCTGCTAAATTTTTAATAACATGACCTTGATTATCTGAAGTCCAGCTATCTATAATAGCTCCACTAGCATTCTTTAAAACTAATTTTGCTCCAGCTAGGGCTTTATCATTTGCTTTATCGACCTTTATGATTGTTACTTGAGATGTTTCTTCTTTTGGCTTTTCGGCATTTAATGTAATTGTTGTGTCTACTGTTTTACTTTCAGTCGTTAAACCTGCTGGTATAACGTGTTGCATACTAGAATCAGTTGGTGCATATTCATATGCTTTATCTACTGTTCCAGTTCCACTAGCAGTTACTTTTATCTTTGTTGATTTTGTAACTTTTGATACAGGAACTCTTACCTTGAACTTTTCTCCTGCCTTGAATTTTGTTTGTTTGTTTCCATCTGTATCAATTATTGCTGTACCACTTGGTCCTGATTTAACTGCAACTTTATAAGTATCTAGGTTACTTGATGTTACTTTTATAGCTTTTGATACATAATACTTTTTATCACTTGAAAGTGTCATTGTAGCATCAGATATACTTGCATCGATTTTTGTCTTTGCATAACCAGCTTCTTTCGCTTTTTTTGCTCCAGTCACTAATTTCTTAATATATGGTCTTAAATTATATTTATCTGAACCATTTGTTTTAAATGACTTTGTAAGATTTGATGAACCTGTAGTATCATCTAAATACCACCAAACTGCAGTTTGTGTAATATAATAATCTTTTAATCTTTCCCCTGTAAATTTTTTCTTTGGATATCCATTTTTCATTATATATGCAAAACCGGCATCTCTTTCTCCAACTAGTTTTGCGGTAATGTTTTGAGCTGTTCCTTTATGAATATTTAAACAATATACATATTTTCCATCTTTTGTTGTTTTTGTTGTAAAATATGTTCCTGCAACATATGCTTGGATATTTTCTGCAGAACCCAATTTAATTGATGATGCAACTGCATCTACTGTTGTACTAAATGTACAGAATGTCATTACTGCTATTATAAAAGCAGTTAAAATTTTTGTTACTTTCTTTTTCATTTTCCTTCCCCCTCATTTATGTGGCTATATTATAACATAAAACTGCTATTTTTGCAAGTTTTTTAAATATTTTAAAGTAATATATGCTTTTTCGTCTACTATCTTGTTTTTCTACTATTATCAATTACATCTTTTATATTATTCTTTCCTAAGTAATAAAAGTCATAAGGTTGTCTTTCTAAGAGATATTTTCTTACTTTGTGATAAAACAATTCCTTTTGCTCGTTCGTTGAAAGTGCCTTTGCTTGTCCTGATAATACTTTATCAATATATTTTTGGATTAATTCTTTATTACCATTTAAAGCTGGATTTTCTAATTCTATTCCATTGCTTAATTGACAACAAATTCTATCGATATTTATCATTGCTTTATTAATTTCATAATTTTTAAAAATTGATTCCAATATATTATTATTAAACTCTAAATATTCTTCTTCATCATAATGTATATCTGGTTGATATTTATTTGATTCATAATTTCTATAAATGAATTTTGACTTAACCGGTTTTACATAGGTAACATTAGCATATTGGTCAGCTACTTTTTTTAATTTACTATTGATTATTCCTTGGATATTTAATCCTAAGAAATTTGGGGCACCGCAAATGTACACTTGTGTGTTTGTATTGTTTTTTCTATTATTTGCTTGAATATATTTCAATGTAGCTTCTAACCCTTTGATATCTCTTTTTATACCATATGTTAGCATTTGTGTTAATTTTCCATTTCTAGTTACATTATCTAAAAATGAACCTGTACAACCATTATAAATCAGTATATTTGCTAAATTTGGGTCTGATTCAGTTAATAATTCTTTTAATCCTATATCATTTTCTAGTTCTAATGGATAAAACTCTTCTAACTCTATTTTGTCTAGACCATAGTTGACCATACTAGTTGGTCCTTCTTCATAATCACTTCTATTCATCTTATTAATTTCTGTTTCTTTTATGTTAGTAGTTAACCATTCAAATAAATGTTCATCATTATTATTTTGAGCTCTGGCGAAATTATGTCTTTCCAACTCAATATCATAGCTATTTAATACCTCTTCTATACTTTCATTTCTTAATAAAAGAGGTTTTGTGGTCCTTGCCATAGAATATCCTGAGGCAATAGAATTACCAAAACTTGTAAGTCTTACGTTTTTAATTTTATTTGCATTAAAACAGGCAGCTAACTTTTCATTTAACCTTCTTTGAATATCTAATACTTGCTTTTCTTTCATTTTTCATAGTCTCCTTCCATTTTATGATAACTATGTTCCTATAGTGTTTTTGTAATATCCTCTTGTTAAATTTGCTATATTATAACATAAAATCATTTATTTTTCAAGCTTTTTAATAATTCTTAAATTTTGTGTTCTTGTATTATATTGTCATATATATCATAGATTGTAAATTTTTCCTCATCGTAAATTAAATATGTTGAGTTGTTCTTTTTTCTTGGTAGAGAAATTGAACCCGGATTTATGTAGAGATTTGTTTCTATCTTTTTAATAAATGGTATATGTAAATGACCATAAGCTAAAATAGAATTTTCTTTTTGCCAATTACTTTCATTATATATGTGTCCATGGGTTAAGTAAATATCATTATTAATAGTAGCTACTAAACTTAATTCATTAATAATTGAAAAATTACTTGCTTTAACATCATTCTCACTATCACAATTTCCCTTTATACAAATTAATTTATCCTGGAATGATTCTAAAAATTTTCTGACATACTCTACATCATATTCATCATTAGATTTATTGCTTCCATAAGCGTAATATAAATCCCCTAAAACAATTAATTTATCACATTTTAATTCTTTAAATTTTTCTTCGATTATTTCTAAATTTGTTTTTATTCCATGAATATCTGATATAAACATTAATTTCATTGCAACTCTTCTTTCATTTTGCTATTACTTATCTCTTCTGCTAGAATAATTTGTTTCAAATTCAAAAATCTATTATTCCAGTAAGAGGCTATCTCATCAGTCAAACTTTTACTGTAAATAACACAATTTCCATTATAATTAAGATCATCTTTATTATTATAAACTTCTTTTATGTCCATTACTTTATCATATAGGTAAAGAGAAGTCTTATTTTCTTCTTTATCAGTATATAAGCGAAAATATTTGATAGGATACTTTTTAGATAATTCTTTCGCAAAATTTATTGTATCATTAAGAATTATTGTTCCATAACCTTTTTTTCTATACTTTTCTAATACATCAAACCATCCAAGCCAAATAGAATGACTATCTTCTAGATCTTCATTACTATAAATCCCTGTCACACCTACTATTTTATCACTATCATAAACTAAATAATTTTTTTCATATTCTCTATTTGTTTTGATTCCCCATTTATAATGTTCTAATGCACTCTCCTCTGGGAAAATTTTCATCTGGGTTTTAACAGCTAACATTAAATTATCATTATTTATCTCTTTATATATTAAATTCATTTCAATCACCTTTAAAATATCATTATTACTATAACACATTTTAGATCTTTTTCATATAATACTTTAGTTAGGAAAGGAGAATTATGAAAAAGAAAGTTTTTGTCTACATTTTATGTGGAATATTAATATTTTTATTAGCATCTTTGGTTTTATTCGATTTTAATAAGGGTAAAGATACTAAGCAAAAAAATACGAAGATTACGATGGCTGAGGTTGCACACACTATTTTTTATGCCCCTCAATATGTTGCTTTAGAAAAAGGTTATTTTGAAGATTATGGAATTGATGTTGAGGTAATTCTTACACCTGGGGCTGACAAGGTTACTGCTGCTGTATTATCTGGAGATGCTGATATTGGTTTTTCTGGAAGTGAAGCAACAATTTATGTTTACAATGGTGGAGAAAAAGATTATTTAAGAACTTTTGCTCAACTTACTCAAAAAGATGGAACTTTTCTAGTATCTAGAAAGAAGTATGAAAATTTCAGTTTAGATGATTTAAAGGGAAAAGATGTTATAGGTGGACGTGCTGGTGGTATGCCTGAAATGACTTTTGAGTATGCACTAAAACAAAATGGTATTGATCCAAAAACTGAGGTTAATATTGATACTAGTATAGATTTTGCCGCTATGGGTGGAGCTTTTATTGGAGGTCAAGGTGACTTTGTTACTTTGTTTGAGCCTACTGCTTTAGAAATTGAGAGTGAAGGTTATGGTTATGTAGTTGCTAGTGTTGGAGAACTTGGTGGTGTTGTTCCTTATACTTCCTATTCAGCAAGAAAAAGTTATATCAATGATAATAAAGAATTAATTAGTAACTTTACAAAAGCTATCCAAAAGGGGTTAGATTTTGTTAAAAATAATAGTGATGAAGATGTAGCTCGTGCTATATTAAATCAATTTCCAGATACTTCTTTAAAAGACTTAACTGAGGTTGTTAAAAGATATAGAGCTATAGAGGCTTGGCCTACTACTACTAATTTCAGTAAGAAGTCATTTGATCATTTACAAGATATAATGATTGATAATGGAGCTATATCAGAAAAAGTTTCATACAGTAAGTTGATTTACAATGAAAAATAAAATATTAAGTGTAAAAAATTTAAAGAAGTGTTTTCATGATAAAAAAACTGAAATAAAAGCTTTGGAAGATATTAGTTTTGATATTTATGATAAAGAATTTGTATCAATTGTAGGACCAAGTGGATGTGGAAAGTCAACAATACTTTCCATTCTTTCTGGATTAGAAAAACAATCTGATGGAGAATTTAAATTCAGTAAAGATGTAACTATTGGTTATATGTTACAAGATGATTCATTATTCTTTTGGAGAACTATTTTAGAAAATTGTTTAATAGGATTAGAAATTACTGGGAAGCTTAATGAAGAAAGTAAAAATTATGTCATTCAATTACTACAAACGTATGGTTTAGGTGATTTTATGAATAAATATCCTAGCAGCTTATCGGGAGGAATGAGACAACGTGTTGCCTTGATTAGAACATTAGCTATAAAGCCAGACATATTATTATTGGATGAGGCTATGTCAGCACTTGATTATCAATCTCGTTTAGCTATAAGTGATGATATTTACAAAATAATTAAGAATGAGGGTAAAACTGCTATTATGGTTACTCATGATATAGCAGAAGCTATTAGTATGTCTGATAGGGTTATTGTTATTTCAAAAAGACCTGGAACTGTTAAAAGTATTTATGATATTGAACTATCTAATAAATCCACACCAATTAACAATAGAAAATGTAAGGAGTTTTCTCTTTATTATGACAAGATATGGAGGGATTTAGATGTCCACATATAGTTTAGAACACAAAGAATATTTAAAAAAAATAAGAAAAGAAAAAATAGTTGTTACATTTTTTAGATTTTTAATTATACTTATTTTTCTAATTGGTTGGGAATTACTTTCGCACTTTAAACTTATTAATACTTTTTTATCTTCTTCACCTAGTAAAGTTTTTTCTACTATGCTATCTCTTTTTGCAGATGGCAGTCTATTTAGACATATTGGAATTACTTTATATGAGGTTTTACTTAGTTTTATCATTGCTACTGTAATTGGTATAGTTGTCTCTATCATTTTATGGAGTAGACCTATTATTTCTAAAATTATTGATCCTTATCTTACAATACTAAATTCACTTCCAAAGGTAGCCCTAGGGCCATTAATCATTATTTGGGTAGGTGCTAGTATAAATTCGATCATTTTTATGGCATTACTTATTAGTACATTTATTACTATCATTAATATTTATAGTGGATTTATTTCCACTGATAAAGGCTATATTACTTTATTAAGGTCTTTAAAGGCTAATAAAAGGCAGATTTTCACTAAGGTAATTTGGCCTAGTAATTATATGACTATTATTAATGCTTTGAAAATTAATATTTCTATGAACTTAATCGGTGTAATTATGGGAGAACTTTTAGTTTCCAAAAGTGGACTTGGATATTTAATTATGTATGGTTCACAAGTATTTAATATTGATTTAGTTATTACAAGTGTAGTTATACTAGCCATTATTTCTTATCTTATGTATTTTATTATAGATAAGATTGAAGTGATAGTTCTTAATAAAAACAGTTAAAAGGAATACCTAAAGGTCTTCCTTTTTTATTTTCTTTCTTTGATTTTATCTTTTTTAGATAGATTTCCAATAAGTAATGATGATTTAGGATTATGCTTATGATTATTTTCTAAAACCTTTCTTTCATCATAATTTGCATAACAGTATTTACAAAAGTGTTTACAAGAATTATATACTCCAATATCTACCATTTCAACACAATTACATTTTCTTGCCTGCCACTTCCTATACTTTTTACCTGTTAGTTTGTAAGCTAACTCTTAGAAATACAATCTTCCTTTTTGAATCCATATTCTACTAAGTTTTTTTCTTCAAAACAGGTCTGGACTGTCATATTATGTTTACTAGCTATACTTGAAAAGTTGATACCTATTTTTTTATAATCTTCTTCTTGTAAAGTTTTTATTTTCAATTCTTTAAAGTGTTTTTCTACATTTTTATAATTGTCCACAAAAGATATAATAATATTTTTTACATATCCATCTAAAAGAGAAGTTAATTTTGAAAAAGCTTTGATGTGATAATCTATAGTGTAATAATCATTCACTATTATAGGATCATATCTAACATAAACATTATCTATACCAATAATTCTTGTGATTTCTTTTATTCCTTCTATTACTTCCTTTTTATTTGGAACATTTGGTTCTAGATCTTTCTTATAAGGGGTTAGAGTTATGTGAAAAATAATTTTTTTATTTATTTTGGGAAGTTTTTTTATAATTGGTAATGGATTTTTAGTACAGAACACAATTAAATCAACCTTGTCAAAAAATATTCTGCTCACATTTTCTGGGTAAAAGGGATTTCTAACATCTATATACCCCTCTTTATATCGATTCATAAACCAATCACTATAGAAAGCTACTATATCTGTTCTACCACTTACATTTAATATCATCGTTTTCTCCTTATAAATATTTTTTATAAATTAAAAGATAAGACTTTAAAATCATCTTATCTTTATTATATCAGATCTTTATTTCTATTAAAGTTTTTATTTTTTACCGAATGCTGTAAATGAAAGCATTAATCCCCCACAAATATTTGCCGAATGCTCATCATATCCATACTCTCCGAAAGTAAATATTGTAATAAATGGTACCCCTTTTGCTTCTTTTGCTAGTTGTTTATGAACTTCATCCATTCTGTCTCCAATTCCTAATTTTCTTCCACCACAATGAACTAGGAAGTATGCAGCTGGATCAGTATAAAGTTGTTTTTTTACATCTTTTAAAGTATTACCAGTAGAGTCAATTAATTCATCAACTGTTGCTTCTAATTGAATAATAGCTGTTCCTTCTACTGCTTTATTCCCTAATGTAATTGTATCATCCGATGTAGTTCTTGTTCCTTGATCGTTACCAAACATTGGGTGACGAATTACAGTTAAATTACCTAATGGATCTTTTACTCCTAACGGTTTCGTGATTGATGCAACCAATAAGTTTTGTCCTTTTAAATCATTAGGATTTACACCTATCCAATTTCCATATTTTTTTAGGGCTGATACTCCGTCAATTGAAACTAGAGTACGATTATCTTTTACTTCTGTAATTAAACCAATATTTTTTGTTTCTCTATATGCTCCAGTGTATGATGTAACAATTTCATTATCGGTATAGAAGAATGCAACAGCTACTCCATCGGTAAATACTTTATCATTACAAATTATTTTCCAATTTCCTTCTACTGTATCATCGGCAGCACTTCCTCCAAACATTGGAACACGTCCAATAACATCTTGGATTCCCATCAAATAATCTTCTTCTTCTTTTGGGCTTGCTACCATATAAAAGTAGGCTGGAGCTCTTGTAGTTTTAGCATTTTCCACTGCCGCTATTGCTACTTTTCTACCAATTGCACGAGCATCTTTTCCCGCTTCATGACAAGCAACTCCCACTGTCATATCCTCATCGTCAAACATCATCATCCCTGAAAAACCATGGTCTGATGTAACAATTCCATCTGGTACTATAATGGCTCCACTACTTGTACACCCTATAATTGGGACATCTGTAACACTTTTTACTCCTTTTACAACTTCTCTTGTATCAGTTAAGACTGATGTATAAAGCATTCCCAATTTGGCATGATTTATTCCTTGAGATGCTACTTTAGCAGTATCCTTACCTGATAGAAAGCTATTTATATCTGTACTATATCCAACTTTTGCTTTTAACATTTCATACCTCTTTTCTTTTATTTATATGCTTCCTTATATATTTTTAAAATATCTTCTTTTGTTACTTCTCTTGGGTTTCCTGGTGTACATACATCTTTTAAGGCTTGATCAGCAAGAGTAGGTAACATTTCTTCTGGAATCCCTATTTCTTCTAAAGTCTGTGGAATATTTAGTTTCCTTGATAAATCTTTTACTGCATTAACAACTTTATCGATCGCTTCTTCATCGGATGTTTCTTCCATATTTAGTCCAAAAGCATTTCCCATATTTCTGTATAATTCTGGACAAACTTTTCCATTAAACTTTAATACGTGTGGTAAAAGAAGGGCATTCGCTACACCATGTGGTGTATCAAAATAAGCACCTAAAGAATGTGCCATTGAATGTACAATTCCAAGTCCTACATTAGAAAAGCCCATTCCAGCAATATATTGAGCATATCCCACTTTTTCTATCGCTTCTTCATTTTTTTCATTAGCTGCTTTTTCTAAATTCTTATAAATTAAAGACATGGCATTGATATGAAACATATCAGGTATAAACCAGGCAGCTTTTGTAATATATCCTTCCATAGCATGTGTTAGTGCATCCATACCAGTTGATGCGGCAATTTCTTGTGGCATACCTTGCATTAAGTCTGGATCTATTATTGCCACTACTGGGATATCATGGACATCAACACAAACCATTTTTTTCGTTCTAACCTCATCTGTAATTACGTAATTTATTGTAACCTCTGCGGCTGTTCCTGCTGTTGTTGGTAGAGCTATAATTGGTAATGCTTTGCTTTTTGTCTCAGCAGTTCCGTCTAGGCTTACAACATCATTAAATTCTGGATTGGTACAAATAATTGCAATTGCTTTTGCAGTATCAATTGAGCTTCCTCCACCTACTGCTACTATCGCATCTACGTCATTAATTTGTGCCACTAGTAATCCATCTTTAACGTTTTTTACAGATGGATTAGGTTTAACTCCATCATAGATAAAGTAGTTAATATTTTCTCTATCTAATATTTCTGTCACTAATTTAACTGTTCCACTATTTAATAATGGTTTATCAGTAACTAGCAATACTTTTTTGAACCCTCTCATTTTTATTTCATCTGCAACTTTTTCTCTAGATCCACGTCCAAAGTAAGAAGTTTCATTCAATATCATTCTATTTATCATTTCACTAGCCTCCCTATTATCGTAATTATAACATAGATTGTTATTATAGGGCAGATTTTTTTTATTAAAATTAAAAAAATACACTTTTAACATGTGTATTTAAATACTAATTTAATTTTGCGCTAGAAGCACTATTTAAATAATAATCAGCCCTTCTTCCATCAAGATAGGCATAATATCCTGCTGCAGCTATCATTGTTGCGTTATCTGTACAATATTTTATTGGAGGAATTGATAATTTTACATTTAATTCATCTGTTAAATCTTTCATAGCTTTTCTAAGTATATTATTAGCAGCTACACCTCCAGCAATAATTACATTCTTTATCCCTTTATCAAGAATAGCTTTTCTTACTTTTAAAGTTATGGATTCAACTGCTACCTTTTGAAATGATGCTGCCAAATCTTCCTTCCTTAATTCATTACCTCTTTGCTCTTCATTGTGTGCTAAATTTATCACTGCACTTTTAAGACCACTGAATGAAAAATTATAACTATCATCTTTTAGTGGAATTGGTAATTTATAAGTTACTTTTCCTTTTAAGGCTAATTTATCAAGTTTTGGTCCTCCTGGATATTCTAAGTCCATAACTCTTGCAACTTTATCATAACATTCTCCTATAGCATCATCTAGGGTACCTCCAAGTTTATTAAATTTGTAATGGTCTGTCATTTCTATTAATTCAGTATGTCCTCCACTTACAACTACCGCTAATAGTGGAAACTCCATTTCTTTTACTAAACTGTTGGCATAAATATGTCCTGCGATATGATGAACTGGAATTAATGGTTTATTATAGATAAATGCTAATGTTTTTGCAGCTTCTAATCCTATTAATAATGATCCTATTAATCCTGGTCCATAGGTAATTGCAATGGCATCTACATCTTCGATTTTCATATTTGCCTTATTTAGGCACTCTTCTAATACTATTGTAATATTTTTTACATGATGGCGAGAAGCTATTTCTGGTACCACTCCACCAAAATCTTTATGTATATCTATTTGTGAAGAAATTACAGTAGCTATTTCTTCTGTACCATTTTTTACGATTGATACACTTGTTTCATCACAGCTACTTTCTATTCCTAATACATATATATCTTTCATTTACATCACTTTCCATTTCGTCATTATTTTAACATAAAAGACTCTAAATTTCTACTATAAAGAGTCTTTTCTTTCATTCACTTCTATCTATTTTTCTTTCCATCAATACTCCGTCTATTCCATTATAATATCCTTCTCTTATAGCCACTTTTTTAAAGTTAAACTTTTTATATAATCTTATAGCCGCAATATTATCTTCTCTTACCTCTAATGTAATGTTTTTATTCACAAGTTCTGTTAGTTTTTTTATCATTTCTGTTGCTTTTCCACAGTTTCTGTGGGAAATATCCACCTCTATTTGGTTTATTTCTGCTCTATCATAAATGTCACTATAATAGATATAGCCTATTACTTTTCCCTTTTCAATATAAATAAGATATTTCGCAAAAGGATTATTTTCTAATTCTTGTAATACTATTTTTCTTGATAAGAATGAATGTTTAATTTCAAAAATATTTTCTTTTTCTAATTCCTTAATCATTATAATTTACTTTCTTCGGCTTCTGTTAACTTTAAGTAATCTGGATTTACTGCATGAGGATTTATACTTTCTTTATCTTGGAAATATTCTACTATTTTTGCTATATCGGGGTTGTATGATTCCTTTTTACCCTCTATATTTATATCATCATTTGTTATCACTATATAATCTTTTGTATCCTTTAACTTCTGTTCTAGATCAACAATTTTTATATGTTGAGGTTTTAAAATTTGTTCTTTTTTGTCGTTATAAATGGCTCCAAAACAATATCCACGTCTTGCATCAATCACTGGCACATAGAAAGATTTTGATTTACTAGATATCATCATTGCTTCTAGCGATGTAATTGTTGTTATAGGTATATTTAGACTCCATGCATAAATTTTCGCTATTGTTATTCCAATTCGAATACCAGTAAATGATCCTGGTCCATTTACAACAATTATTTTATTAATTGATTTGACATCAATAGAGTTATTTTCATACATAGATACAATTTCAGGCAAGGCCATTTCCGATAGTTGATGTCCAAACTCTTTTTTTACTTCACATAAAACCTTATTATTTTCCACAATAGCTGTGTATAAATAATTCGATGATGTATCTATATAGAGAATTCTCATAATACAGCCTCACATAATTCTTCATATTTTTTACCATGTGGCGTAAGAATAATTACTCTTTTATCCTCATCTTCACCAGAATTTTTAATTTTAATATCTAATCTTTTATCTGGTAAATAATCTGGTATCATATCAGCCCACTCAATGATAGTAACTCCTTTTCTTGTATAATACTCTTCTATACCTAAATCTTCTACTTTTCCATCAAGTCTATATACATCCATATGATATAGTGGCAATTCACCACTTGTATATTCTTTAATAATATTAAAGGTTGGAGATGTTACTTCTTCATCAATTTCCATTGCTTTGGCAAATCCCTTTGTAAAAATTGTTTTTCCAGTTCCTAAGTCTCCCTGTAAACAAATTACCATATTTGGAAACTTTTCTGATTCAATATTTTGAGCAAGTTCTATTGTTTCTTCCTCAGAGTATGTTGTTATTTTATAATCCATATTTCTTCACCCAGTTTTTATTATACCAAAAAAAAAGAGTTATACAACTCTTCTTAATGATTTTTAAAAAACTTTACTTTTATAATTGACGTTTATTCACTTGTAGAAATAGAAATATTTTTAATCAAAATATCTGGGGAAGCAACTGATTTATTTGTAAAGTTTAGGTTGTCAGCAATTTCTTCTATATTATTTAGTAGTTTAAAAATAGTCGTTATCAGCCCACCCACTTTAAAGCCATTTTTTATTTTTCTATTTCCTACTATTACCTTTTTTTAGTTTTTGTTCATTTTATCACCTAAAAATAGTATAACATAAAAAAAGGCAAAAAAAAATTCTTGGCAACTTCCTATTTTCGCATACACTATCG
>CAOJYR010000012.1 GCA_948465965.1 uncultured Mycoplasmatota bacterium | reverse complement strand
GAAGTAAATGATTTTACTAATGTAGTAATTGGTTGTAGTGGTATTCCATTTGTTGGATATGGTGCTGCAATTTCTAGTATAACATCAAAAGATGGAGAAGTTTTATATTCAAATTCAAATATAGAATATGGGTATGATAGAAGAGCGGATGAAGACATTTTTGCATCAAAGAGACTAATATTTGGTGATAGATTAGTTGATGAAGAAAAAGTAGCTAAAGAAAAAGCAGATAGAGAATGGGAAGAATTTAAAGAAAAAAGTGATATAGAAGCTAAAAAAGCTAAATATACGCTTATGAAAGAGGGATTAACATTAGTTAAACCCGAAACAGCAGAAGAGTGGTTACAATTCGTTGACAATAATAGCAATGATGGTTATTCAGTATTTGTTGTAAAAGCAACTCTTTCAATGATGAAAAAATTTGAAGAAGGAATTTCATTTGAAGAAGCTGAACAACAAATATATAACGAGGAATTAGGATTAAGTGGATTTATGGCAGGAGCAACTGCAAATGCTTTATCCCATTTTGCAAAACAAGGTGAGGAATATAGAAAATATTGGAACAAACAATATGGTATTGAAGATGCTGAGGAAAAAGGTGTAGTAAACCCAGCTATTTTAAAGGTAAGAAAGAAATAGTTTATACTATGTAAACTATTTTTTCTTTGCATAAAAAAATCAATGTTGTATGATATAATAAAATATATATGGAGGAATTCTAATGAATAGGCGTGAAAAAAGCAAAATAAAAAGAGAATTGATGAACTTAGAGGTTCAAACAAGAAGGAAGGAAAAAAGAAAAAAAGAATTAATAAATTGGCATTGGATATTAACAATAATTATAATTGCCTTTACCCTATCGATGACTCTATCCTTTGTATCCGAGGTAAGTATTAAAAAAGCTACTTTACCAATTAGTATACTAATCACTTTAATATTTATCTGCTTAGGAATACTATTTGATATTATAGGAGTATCAGTAACAGCTAGTGAAGAATCGATATTTCATTCTATGAGTGCTAGAAAGGTTAGTGGTGCCAAAGTAGCTGTAAAATTCAAAAAGAATGCTGAAAAGGTATCAAGTTTTTGTTGTGACGTTGTAGGAGATATATGTGGTGTTATTTCTGGTGCATCTGGAATAACTATAACGAGCTTACTTGTAAAAAATTATTCGTGGAATATTTTAATAGTGACTTTAGTCGTAACAGGAATCATATCGGCACTAACTATTGGAGGAAAAGCATTAGGAAAAAGCTTTGCTATTAATAAAAGTAATATTATACTTTATGAGTTTGCCAAAACGATATCTTGGTTTTATAAATGTAAGTAAATTAGGAGGCAGTTATGAATACAGTTTTATTATTAATAGCAATAATACCAGTTATACTTTTAGCAACCTATGTATATAAAAAAGATAAAAATAAAGAGCCAGGATGCCTTCTTATAAAGTTCTTCCTCTTAGGAATAGCTTCTACTATATTGGTAGTAGCAATTACTATAATACTGGAGCAGTATATACCACTGCTTAGTAAAAATACAGAAAATATGAACTATCTTGAATTGTTTATTTATGTTTTCATTTTTATAGCATTAATAGAAGAGTTATGTAAATGGCTAATAACATATAAAATAGGCTATAACAACAAAGAATTTGATGAGATGTATGATATGATAGTTTATTCAGTCTTTGTGGCACTAGGATTTGCTGCCTTTGAAAATATTTTATATATATTTTCTGAAGGAAGTATAACGATTGGTATATATAGAGGCCTCCTTGCAGTTCCTGGACATGTATGTGACGGTATTTTTATGGGGTATTACCTAAGTCTGGCCAAATTTTATAGTCTGAACAATAAAGAAAACTTATCAACAAAAAATAAATATAAAAGTATTTTGATTCCTACAATTCTACATGGAATATATGATTTTTGTTGCTTTGCTAATTCATCCCTATTTTTAATAATTTTCTTTGTTTTTATAATTAATTTATATATATATTCAATAAGAAAATTAAAATATATGTCTAATACAACTGCAAAGATAAAATATAAAAATAATTTCTGTCCGAACTGCGGATCAAAAATAGATGGAAACTTTTGTAGAATATGTGGCCTAAAACAAGAATAACTTGTTATTATGTGATTGGTAATATATAATTTGAGTAGGAGGAAAAAAATGAAAGTATTACTTTATACAGAAGGAAAAAAACTCTTTTCAAAAAGTGGTTTAGGAAAAGCAATAAATCATCAGATGAAGGCACTAGATTATGTAAAAATACCCTATACAACAAATACTTCTGATGATTACGATATTATCCATATAAATTACTATGGTCCAAATTCTTATCGTTTAGCAAAAAAAGCAAAAAAGAAGGGTAAAAAAGTTGTTTATCATGCGCATTCAACCGAGGAAGATTTTAGAAATGGCTTTATTTTTTGCAAACAGATTGCACCATTATTTAAGAAATGGTTAATAAAATGTTATAACTTGGGAGATGTAATTGTAACACCAACCTCATATTCAAAAAAATTATTAGAAGGGTATGGAATTAAGAAAAAGATTTATGCAATCTCCAATGGAATAGAACTAGACTTATTTAAAGAGGATAAGGAATCTGGAAAAAAATTCAGGAAAAGATATAATTATACTAAAGATGATAAAGTTATTATTGGCATTGGATTATATATAGAAAGAAAAGGGATTGTAGACTTTGTAGAGCTAGCTAGACGACTTCCAGAATATAAATTTATTTGGTTTGGATATAGCCCCTTAAGTGCGGCGACTAAGGAAGTAAGACGTGCTGTAAATACAAAACTGTCCAATTTAACATTTGCAGGTTATGTTGAACAAGAAATAATCAAAGAAGCAATGAATGGATGTGATATTTATCTATTTCCAACTTACGAAGAAACCGAAGGAATACCAATAATAGAAGCCTGTGCCTGTAAAACAACAGCGATTGTAAGGGATATTCCAATCTTTAACGATTGGTTAGAAGATGGAAAAAATGTTTATAAAGCAAAAGATGTAGATGCGTTTGAAGACAAAATAAGGAAAATTATTGACAAAAAATTACCAAGTTTAACAAAAGAAGCATATAACGTAGCAAAACAAAGAGATATTAAAAAAGTAGGTACAGAGTTAAAAAATGTATATGAAGAAGTATTAAAAATATAAAAAAAAGTTAGATTTAACGCTAGTGAATTTAGCGTTTTTTATTATGGAAAACATCAGTTTTCCATTTAAAACCACCTGCTATGCAGGTGAGAAATCTAAAAAGCGAAAGCGTTCAGTAAAAACATAATAACCTCCTTCTGCTATAATGAAAGATGTTTCGTCAATCAAATAAACAGAAGGAGGTTATTATGTTTCAAAAAAGAAAATCAAATATAGATGAGAGCCAATTATCTCATACTAAATATGATTGCCAATATCATATTGTTTTCATTCCAAAATTTAGAAGAAAGGCAATATAATATATGGAAAACTCCGAAGAGATATTGGCGTTATACTTAGATGTCTATGTGAATATAAAGGCGTTGAGATAGTGGAAGCCAATGCTTGTATTGATCATATACATATGTTGGTTAAAATTCCACCTAAAATTAGTGTATCACAGTTTATGGGATATTTAAAAGGGAAAAGTTGTTTAGTGATCTTTGAGAATCACGCAAATCTAAAATATAAGTATGGACAAAGAAGTTTTTGGGCAAGAGGTTATTATGTTAGTACTGTTGGACTAAATAAAAATACAATTAAAAAATATATAAGAGAGCAAGAAACTGAAGATATGCTTCTAGATAAAAGAAGTGTAAAAGAGTATAACGACCCTTTTCAAGGGTAGGTTAGAGTGACAAAGGCGATTGGCGGAACAAAAAAGCTCTCAAATGGGAGCCGCCAGTAATATCACCTTATAGGTGTTTAGGGAAAACCACTAGTTGAACTAGTGGATTATTATTTGTTAAAAGGAAAATAATATGCTATGATTATAGTAGATAATAATAAAGGGTTGAGATTATGAGAATAGAGCTGTATTTACCAAATAAAATTATGAGTTTTACTCTACCTAAAGAAATTTCAGGTAGTTTTAGTTTTGATGAAAATCCAGAAGAGGAGTCTAAGCTTATTAATATAGAAGCAAGAGATAATGAATGGATACTGTATTCAACGCAAGATACAAAAGTCATAAATGGTAACAATATTATTAAAGACATTGTCATAAGACCAAATAGTTTTTACATTATAAGAAGAATGGAGAAAAACTACTTAATATATACTAGCGATCTTTTTGATAACACTTTAGCAACCTATACCTATAATCAAAATCTAAATCTAATAATTGGAAATACTAATCAGACTAATTGTATATATAGATGTGAATACATTAATAATCTACTTATACAAATTCATCTATTAAATGGTCAAATAATTCTAGAAAATAATAATAACAATATAATCTACATTAATGATAAAGTACTAACCAATCAAAAACACTTTATCAGAACTGGGGATAAATTGAATATTTATGGACTTAAAATACGATTCCTACCAAATTTGTTGATTATCAATAATCCAGGGAATAGACTAACAATTAATGAACAAAACGCCTCAATACAAACGTATTTTTTAGCTCCCGGAGAACCTCCTAAAAATATAGAATTCAAAGATGAAGAACTATATAAAAAAGATGATTATTTTCAAAAATCACCTAGAATCAGAAGAATTATAGAAACAAAGAAAATTAAACTAAGTCCTCCACCAAAACCAGAAGGTAATCAAGAACTGCCACTGTTACTTACAATAGGTCCAATGCTTACTATGGGAGTTATGTCCATTGTAACAGTAATAGATACTATGAATAAGTTAAGAACTGGAAAAACGACAATGGAAGAAAGTTGGCCGCAACTAATAACTTCGGGAGTAATGCTTATATCTATGCTTTTATGGCCATTACTTACAAAATTTTACAATGATAGAATGCAGAAAACAAGAAGAAAAGAAGTCGTAAAAAAATATGGAAAATATCTAGAAGAGAAAAAGCAAGAATTAACAAATGAGTCAAAACTACAAAAAGAAATACTTATTGAAAATTTAATAACCGTAGAATCCTGCTTAAATATAATTCAAAATAGAAATATGAATTTTTGGGACAAAAGAATTGATCAAAATGATTTTTTGATTGTTAGAATAGGAGTAGGAAATGAACTTTTAGATGTTAAAGTGGAGTATCCGGAGGAAGGATTTACTATAGAAGAAGATGAACTAAGAAAAAAAGCAGACGAAATGGTAGAAGAGTTTAAATATATCGAAAATGTACCAATAGGATATTCTTTATATGATAATAAAGTAACCGCAATTATGGGAAATTTAGTAAAAGGGGTTAATTTTGTTAATAATATTATTTTACAACTAGTTACATTCTATAGTTATGAAGATTTAAAATTAGTTGTCTTTACTAATGAAAAAAATGAAAAGAATTGGGAATATATTAAATATTTAAATCACAATTTTACTAATTCTAAAAATTTTAGATTTTTCTCATCTACAATAGATAGTTCTAAGATGGTAGCAGAAGTTTTAAATGCCGAAGTTAATAATAGGGAAGAATTTGCTGATGGAGAAAGAAAATCTCCATTCAAACCTTATTATTTAATAATTATTGACGATTATGATAGAGTGAAACGCTATGAATTTATTAAAAAAGTTACCGAGACAGATAATAACTTAGGTTTTAGTCTCCTAATAATAGAAGACAGGCTAAGTAAACTCCCAAGTAAGTGTAATAATTTTATCTCCTTAGGTGAAAAAAAGTCAGGGGTATTAAAAAATTCTTATGAAAGACAAGAACAAATAGCTTTTTCAGACGAAATAAATTATACAGTAAATATGATGGAAGTCGCGAAGAAAACATCAAACGTCCCAATTGAATTTGAAAATGGATTACAGCAATTACCAGATGCTATTACTTTTTTAGAAATGGAAAAAGTAGGGAAGGTAGAACAGTTGAATATCTTAAATCGTTGGAATACAAATGATTCTACGCAAAGTCTAAAAGCAGAAGTAGGAGTAGATGAACAAGGGGATTTAATGTATTTAGATTTACATGAAAAATTCCATGGACCACATGGTTTAATAGCTGGTATGACAGGTTCAGGTAAATCAGAGTTCATTATTACTTATATTTTATCTATGGCTATTAATTACAGTCCTGATGATATAGCCTTCATCTTAATAGATTATAAAGGTGGAGGATTAGCTTTTGCTTTTGAAAATAAAACTTCAGGTATTGTATTACCACATCTAGCTGGAACGATTACAAATTTAGATAAAGCAGAAATGGATAGAACACTAGTTAGTATTGATAGTGAGATAAAAAGAAGACAACAAATATTTAATACAGCGAGAGATAATTTAGGGGAAAGTACTATCGACATTTATAAATACCAAAAATATTTTAAAGAAGGAAAGTTAAAAGAACCAGTTCCACATTTATTTATAATTTGTGATGAGTTTGCTGAACTTAAAAGCCAACAACCAGAGTTTATGGAAAACCTAATCAGTGTCGCGCGTATAGGGCGTTCTTTGGGTGTTCATCTTATTTTGGCAACGCAAAAACCGAGTGGCGTTGTCAATGATCAAATATGGTCAAATACTAAATTTAGAGTTTGTCTAAAAGTACAAGATGAATCAGACAGTAAAGAAATGTTAAAGCGTCCAGAAGCAGCAAGCCTAAAGCAAACAGGAAGATTCTATCTACAAGTTGGATTTGATGAATATTTTGCCTTAGGACAATCGGGTTGGTGTGGAGCGAAATACTATCCCTCAGATAAAATTACAAAACAAGTAGATAAGAGTATCAACTTCATTGACGATTGCGGAAGATTTATAAAAAGTATTCAAGCAGGAACAAATAAAAATGTTGAATCACAAGGAGAACAACTTGCTGCTATCATGAACTCAATAATAGATGTATCAAACAAAGTAGGAAAAAAGGCAAGAAAATTATGGTTGGATAATATTCCTAATATTATTTTAGAAGAGAATATAAAAAATAAATATAATGTTACAGCTACACCATATAACGTAGAAGCAGTAATCGGTGAATATGACGCTCCCGAAAGACAAGAACAAGGAATTGTAAAATATAATTTTACAGAGGATGGAAATACAACAATTTATGGGCTAGATGGTAGTGAAAGAGAAATGCTTTTAGAAGCAATTATCTATTCAGCAGCAAAAGAACATACTGCCGAAGAAATTAACTTTTATATAATTGATTATGGTTCAGAGTCTCTACGTAAATTTGAAAAACTTCCTCAAGTCGGTGGAATTGTATTCACAGGAGAAGATGAAAAATATAATAATTTATTAAAATTGATAAAAGAAGAATTACAAAAAAGGAAAAAATTATTTGTAAATTATGGAGGAGAATACAAAAATTATATTAAAAATAGTAAGGAAAAATTACCAGTAAAGGTAATTATATTTAATAATTATGATTCTATATATGAGGCAAATGAAGATTTATATGATGACCTACCAGAGTTAGTAAGAGACTCAGAAAGATATGGCATTATTTATATCTTTACGACAAGTTCAATAAACTCAATCCATAGTAAAGTGCAACAAAGCTTATCGAATATTTACTCATTCCAATTAAAGGATCCAAGCGATTATCAGGAAGCCTTTGGAGTTAGGACGAAAACAACACCTAGAGATATAGAAGGAAGAGGATTATTTAAAATGGATGGAGTTCATGAGTTCCAAACTGTAAGAATAACATCTGATGAAGAAAGGATAAATGATTTTATATTAGACTTTGTAAATAATCAAAAAGAAATAAACACGACAGAGGCAGAAAAAATACCGCAACTTCCTGAACAGATTAAATTAGATAATGTTAATGAAAAAATTTCTACAATAAAAAATGTTCCTATAGGAATAAAGAAAAAAGATTTAGAAATAGCAACATTAGATCTTACAAATAGCTTAGGATCAATAATAACCTCAAATAAATTAGGTAATACAGAAAAGTTTATAAAAAGTTTATTAACTATATTACGAAATATGCAAAATACAATACTCATTGTAGTCGATCCGATGAAACTATTAAATCTAGATAAAAACATTTATAAGAATTATTATGATGATGCCATAGAAGAAAAAAATGAAAAAGTGATTGAATATATCAATAAGTTAAAAGACGAAAATAGTGAAATAAACGGAGTAATATTGATTTATGGATTTAATAAGTTTATTAGTAAAATAACCGACTCTTCAAAAATTGAAGAATTATTTACCGCGCTCAAAGACTATGAAAAAATAAGTTTATTAGCAGTAGATGATGTCTCAAAATTTGGCAATTATAGTTATGAAGCGTGGTTTAGCCAAAATTTTGATGTTAATAATGGTATTTGGATTGGTAGAGGAATACAGGATCAAAACTTACTACACTTATCAACGATCACAAAGGAAATGACTAAGAATTATAAAAATAATATGGGATATTTAGTTGAAGAAGGATTGGCCGATCTATGTAAACTATTAGATTTTGAAACAAAGGAAGAAACGAGTGATGAAGATGAAAGATAAGATATTAATCAAATTAATAGTACCAGAAATGGATGCATCTTTTGACTTGTTTATTCCAGTGAATGAATTAGTTTGGAAGATCAAAAAATTAATTTTAAAATCAATTCATGATATGACAAATATAGATATAGATACAACAAAGGAATATTTAATGATTAATCAAGATAATTGTAGATTGTACCAAAATAATGAGATTATTATAAATACAGACATAAGAAATGGAACAGAATTAATAATGATACTTCAAAAGTAAAATTTATGTAAAGAAACTACAAAAACAATTCGAAACTAGTTAAATAAATGTAAACTAATGTAAATATGTATTGTATATAGAAAGTTAACATGATAAAATAAAAATAGATAGAGTAGATAGTCTATCTATATAAGTATAGTATTGGGAGGAAAGAAATATGGGATTAACAGGGTTCAATCCAAATGAAGTACAATCATCAATCAAATCAGTTATTTCTGCTTATAATCAATTAATAGCTGCAGTACATGATGATATGCAAAATCAGTTTGTTAAGGGAATGTCTGATAAATGGGCATGCAAACAAGCACAGGACTTTTTTACTGAATTTAAAAAAGTAGTAGATGAATTAATTAAAAAATCAGGAACAACATTTAAAAGTGTAGTAGACGCAATGAATAGTGCAGCAAAAGCTTGGGCAGATAACACAAAATCAGGTTATACAAAGACATCATTCACAGAAAAAACAACAAAGATAGATATTAGTTCTATTAAAGAAAATATTAATGGAGTTCGTGGTGTAGATAAAGAACAAGCGAATGGAGTAGCTGCAAAGTTACCTACAATTGCTCAATCAGCTGCAAGTGCACTTGATAGTGCAAAAAGAGCAGTTGGAACTTGTGGATTTGTAGGTGGAAATCAAGCATCATCACTACAAAATTCATTAGAAACAATTAAAACAAATATCAATAAAGCAGTAACAGAAATTGCAACAGCTGCAGAAAAAGCAATTAAGCAAACAAGTCAAAATTATACAACTACTGCTAATCAAATTTCCAATGCATTTAAGGGTGAATAATAAGATTTAGAAAAGTTTTTTTCTAAATATATACAAACTACTTTCTAAGGTAGTTTTTGTATATTTAGGAAATAATAGGTGATTATATGCAAGTAAATATACTAAAAATGAAAGCAGAAATTAATAAATTAAATAATCTTATAGAAAATTATGAATTAACTTATTTAAATCTATATAATGAAATCAATAAAGCATCATCTTTCTGGCAAGATAACAATGCAAGAAACTATTTTAAGAATATAGAAATAGAAAAAAGAAATACAAAAAGGTTTATTGATGAGGTTAACTCATGTAAAGATATTTATAAATTTTTAATTGAAAAGTATGAAAAATTAGGTAATAAAATCTCCGTAAATATAAAAAATAAAGATGATGTAGTCTCTGAATTAAATAAATATTTAGATAAACTACAAAGTATTATTAATTATTATGATAATTTAGATTTAAGTTTTTGTCCGAACGAAAGAATCTACTTATTAAATGAAAAAGATAAATTAAAAGAAGAAAAGAATCAAGTGAATAATATAAAGGATGGAATAAAAGAAAAATTTTCATATATTGAAGAAATAGAAAAACAAATAAGTTCTAAAATAGCAAAAATAGATATAGAGATATTAAAAGAAACCGATATCAAAGGCTTTATTTAGGTGATAATAATGAAAAATATTTTAAACGATGTAGAGATAGAAAAAAGTATAAAAAAAATAACAATGTATAAAGAAAAAGAAGATTTAATTTTAGATGATTTGAAAAGTATATTTAAAAATATTAATTATAACTATAACTGTAATAATAAAGACAATCTTGAATCAAAGGAAAATGATATTATAAATAAAACTAAAACGATGGCTAAAAATCATTCTAATAATATTTTGATTTTTCAGAAGAATCTTCAAAAATATAAGGATACAAGTAAAAAAGTAGCCAAAATGTTTGATAATATATAAAGGAGTATATATGGATAATCAAAGTGTGAAATATAAGCAACTATATGAAAAAGTTAAAATATTAAGAAATAAACTATATGACTTAGAAGAGCAAAGAACAATGTTAAGGAATACAGTTAAAGAAGCAATTCTAATCAATGATGAGATCATTTTTAAGGATAAATTCGACAATATAAAGAGCAGTAATAATAAAATAATAAATGAAATTACAAATACAGTAATTCCAAACATTAGTAATAAGTTATAATATAAATTCCGACAGGAGGCTATCATGGATAGAATAAATAGTGACAATTTCAATATAAATTTACCAAATTCTGCTTTAAATAGTAATAGTAATAACAATATAGCGCAATTGTCTATAGATCCATTGGGTGTTAATCCATTAACTAGTTTAAACTTTCATGTTCAAACAGAAGTCCTTGATTTGGATACAGTAGATGAAGTATCTCTAGAAGATAAAGTAACCGAAAAAAATATTAATGCAATGATCAAATTAATAAATGATGATTATGATGAACAGAAAAAGAATTATGAGGAAATAAAAAAATACGGAGAAACAGAAAAAAACAATTTAGATAATAAATTTAACAATTTACTAAATCCTAACCAATCAACCAATCAGGAGGTACCAGAACAAGAAGCAGGAACCTCTAAAGAGATAAAAGAAAAAATAACAACAATAGAAACAGAAACCGGTGAAAATTATAAAGACTTAAATGATTTTTTTACTAAATATAATGAATCGAAAAAACAAGATCAAGTAAACGATAATATGATAGCCCCTGGTGAAAGTGGAACAGATATTTATCAAAATAAAGTAAGTGCAATGACAAAATTTGTGAAAGAAAATTTTGGATTTGATAAAGTAGAAGACTTTGAAAAGTATTATAATGAAATTAATAATACAATATCTAGTACCAAACAGGCAATAGATTTTATAGAACATTGCAAACAGACAACAAAATATGATTTAACAACTAAACTAGATGACTATCAAAATTACGAGGCACCAAAGATAAATAAAGAGGATTTTTCATATGATCAAACTGGAACCGATGGAACGAATCAAATTACATATAATGGTAATGGGTGTCCATTAGATGCATTAAAAGTATTTAAAGAAAATTACCAAGGGAATTTAAATGGAATAGATTCCAAAATATATGATTTATATGAAGCATCACAGGCTAATCCAGAACTTGGGAAATTATATAGTTATATTTATAATACTAAAGGAAAAGAAGCAGCAGCTGAATATCTTGAAATAATGGAAGATGATATAAATAAAATCGAAGGGCAGAAGCATGCTGCAGAGTTTCTAAACAGTCTAAATAAGAAAGATAATGCAGACACTTTAGATGCCATATCTAATCATCTAAAAGTATCAGGAAAAGGTTTGGTAGATGGGGTTGATTCATATTTCGATGGACTAGCAGCATGGTTATCTACAAGCAATCAAAGGACAGCCGATGATTATGAAAAAATGTATATTATTCAAGCTTTAATGTCACAATCTGATAAGGAAAATGCTGGACTAATTACTTTAGCCGAAGGAAAGTATAAAAATAATTCACAAACACCAGGAGTAATCGAAAAATATCAAATAGATTATACTGAAGATTATGCAGGAAAATTTTTAGGAGATAATTACCAAATAAGTCAAAGTATAGGAAATATGTTACCAAGTATATTAATGTCAACTGTATCACCAGTAGCCGGAACTGTAAGTATGGGAGTATCAGCAGGAGGAAACAGTTACCATCAAGCATTAGTAGAAGGATACTCTGTAGGAAAATCGCTATTCTATGGGGTAGTAAGCGGGGCCTCTGAAGCCTTACTTGAAAAATTCATGGGTGGCATTCCTGGTTTAAGTGACGTAAATGTAACGTCATTTAAAACTTTTGCACAAGCAGTAGTAAAGGAAGGAATAGAAGAAGGAAGCCAAGAATATATAGATGCACTGGCTAGAGCCGGAATATTTAAAGAAGGTATTGATTTAAGTGAAACAACAAAAAATGCTATAAAAAGTGGAATATATGGAATGATAACGGCAGGTATAATGAACAGTGGATCTTTAGCTACGAATTCAATAAAAAATATTAAAAATAATAAACCAAATACAAGTATTGATGTAAATACTAATAATAATGCCGATAAATTAAATCTAAAAGATCTAAAATATGATACCTATAAAGCTACTTCCAATGCTTTAGCATATCTAGAATCGAACCTAAAAAAATATGTTTATAAAGATACCTCAAGTATTCCAGGACTGAATCAGCAAATAAAAGACAACGGTCTATATCATTTTACAGATGAATCTTCAGCTGACGCTATCATGAGTAGTAATTATATAAAAAGCAGTGGGGTTATTTCCTCATATGGAACTAAGAAAACGTTTTTCTTTAACGGTATACCAGAGGTTGGGGCAATTGCCTCAAACTTAGATAAAATACCACTAAAAACAACAGCAGTTAAAGTAGATGCAACAGAAAATATAATAGACAGTAAAAAATTAAAAGTAAGAAGTTTAGATGATCAAGCAATATCATATGATGGTAATTTCGATTTATCAAACACAAATACCACAAAAGAGTACTTTGTATTAGAAAAAGTAGATGATGAACTAAAATATAAAAAAGTATCAAAAGAAGAATATGATAGTTATCAAAACACACCTGAGGGACAACAATTACAAGAGTTTTTAAATAATAAAAGCAATGTAAATGCAATAAAATATGATTTCTTACAGAATTTACAAAATAAAAATATATCAGGAAGTACAAACATTATAAATAATAACTATAAACAGAAATTCTTTGATCAATTATTATTTGATAAGAATTCTGAACTCGGAGATAACTCGGCAGTAGTAAACAAACTATACAATACATTTTGTGAAGTATATGAAAGTGGAGACAAAATATCTAAAAATATAATTTCAGCTTTTCTAAAGACAAAAGAGACAATTCAAATATTCCCCTCCGATACACAATCAGCATATTTAGAAGCGTTTGGAGCACTACAATTGGAACCTGGCATTGATAATAATGCTTTACTCCATGAGATAGGACATTATTATTATCATCAATTACTAGGAGAACAAATACCAGAACATTTTGATAGCGTAATTGCCAATGCAAAAAAACATGCCCTAGGACAAAAAAATATTGATTTTGTATTTAATGGAAAGGAATTTGAAAACGCTAGATATCTAAATTTATTAGAAGAAATCTGTAGTAGTGAAAATAAGAGTAATGCCGATTTAGGAGTAATGTCTGATATTCTGTCTGGTATACATTTGGGAGCTCCCCTTACAGGACCAAATGGTCCGCTTGTTTTACCTTATGGGCATAGTTCACAGTACTATACAAAAAGAAATATGGAAGTTAAATTGGAAAATATAAATTATAATAAGGTGTTTGACGAACAATTTGCTAACTTTTTCTCACTTTATATGAATAATAAAACCGAACAAATAGAGGTGCTAAGGAAGTTCTTAGGTGATGATTGGTATAATAGCATGATGGATACTTTAATGAAAATTAATGATATATCAACAAATATAAATACCAATACCAACGCAAATCTAAATATCAATAATAATTCTTTTAGTAATAGTATTAGTGTTAATAGTAATAACAATAATACTAATTATAATTCCACTACAATCCTAGATAATGCTATTAATATTATAAATAACAAATATGGAATAGGAGTAGGTTTTGTACAATTAAGAGAATATCTACTTACAAACAATTCTTCTTTTCTTACTAGAGATGGTAATGTTAGAAATATAGTAACAAAACTTGATAAAAAGGATATATTTAATTACTTAGATAAAATAGTGTTAGACTATGATAAAGGTGTAATTGGTAATGATGTCATAACAACATATCAGGTAAATGAACTAAGACAATATATAGAGGGGTTAAGAGAATATTATCCAGATAATAAGATAGATAAAGCAAAAACTATCTTTAATAAATTGGAAAACCATTTTGAACAATATAATTTCAATAATAAAAATTTTGGTGCTGATCAAGGAGTAGCAAAACAACAAATCACATACACTGCTAATATGAAATATGTTACACAATATTATGATAGTGTTAAAAAAAGCTTTATGAGAAAATATAATATGAGTAACTCAGATGCTTCAAGATTAGTTACAGGATTTGATAATACAGGAGCATGTTCCTATGCAGCTACAGCAAATGAAATATTTGCAAGTTACAAAGATAGGCCAGCTGATTTTATGCAAGATTTTGGTTACCCTATGTATACAATGGTTGATGGGAAGCAAACTTTAAATAGTCTAGAATTATTAACGGATCTCTATTTGTTTGAAAATCATACTGATAATGGAGGAAGGCTATTTACAACTACTGCAGACGGAAGAACAATAACAACAGCACTAGGGCTTTCTTCACAATTAGACCTATTTAATCGCAATATTTTATCAACAGAAGAACAGATGTATATGTCTTTTGGGGGAATGGGAAAAAGTGTATATTTAATAGATAAATTTCTAAAATCAAAAAATTCTTCTTTATCATATAAATCTGAAGTAGTAATAGACTCTTTTGATACAAAAAAAGTATTGAGTGATAGTGATATAGAAAATATTAAAGAGAATGTATCTGAAAAGGTGATAAATGGTTATCAAATTGAATTAGATTTCTTCTCTCATCAAAACCCAATATATATGAAAAATTTGAGTGGAGGAATGGATTGTTCAACATCAACCTGGAATGAAGGTGGAGGTCATGCAGTATTCGTTACTAATATGACAGATGAGGGATTTATTGTAAGTTCTTGGGGAGAAAAATATTTAATATCTTTTTCAGATTTAAAAACAGGATCATTTACATTAAATGCAAGTAAAATTAATAAATAATAAAGTATAAATTATTATGCTATAATAAATAATTAAGAAAGCAGGTTATAATATGAAGAATTTAATAGATAACATAATAACAGAGGAAGAATATAATACTAGATTTCCTAATCTTAATAATAATTTTATACAAACTCTGAATAAAAATGAAAAAGAGGTCTATTTTGAGTTGTATTCGGCATATAGTTATTTCTTTAGAAAATATATAATAGATAAATTGAATTTAAAAGATTATGATGAAAAATTAGCAAATAGTAATTTAAGCTATTTAAAGGTTAAAGATGAAAATATGGATATTTATCAAGACTTATCTAAAGATGACTTAAGTTATTTCTATATACGTAATAATTTATATGTTGAAAGACTAACACAAGAAGAAAAAGAGTATGTCTATGAAAAGTTTGTTACTAATGATGAGATAATGTCAGATAAAATGATTAGTCTTATAGAAAACACATATGAAAAAGTCATATTTGAAAATATAAGTAATGATGGACGCTCATGCAACATAAATTATGGTCCAGACAATCCTATATATTATGCACCGAATAATTCTTTAATTATTGGTGTTAGGTATGATGATTTCAATTTAAATGGTCAAACAGATGAAAAATGGGATATTAATCGCAAAAAACAATTTGATTATTTGTTTAAATCAATAGAAGACTTATGCAAAAATAGTAAAGATAAACTTAACGTGCCAGTTATTTGTATGAGATATGATGAATATAGTATTAAAAAAAAACAATCAATTTATATGAAAACAAGTAAAATGTGATTTTTTAAAATAAAAGATATGGATGAAGAACAATTATATATGAATTTGGAAATATCTGATTATTTTGATATAATAAATATCAAAGAATTGAATGAATATATATAAATGATTTATGATTGATAAAAACAAAAAATAATAAGATTCGCTTTTACTAAAAGCGAATCTTATTTATATTTATATTTTCTTGCTTTTTCCATAGATATATTTAAAACAATTCCAACAAGTAACATATAAGAAAGTAGGCTAGAACCTCCATAACTAACAAAAGGAAGAGTAATACCAGTTATTGGAAAAAGACCAACAGTCATTCCAATATTTTGAATCTGCTGAAATAAAAGCATCCCAACAATTCCTGCTAAAATATACTTATCAGTATCAATAATTTTCCTTTTCGCAAGATGAATAATATTAATATCCAAATATACAATAACACCGATTAATAGAATAACCCCAAGCAAACCAAAATTAGAAGCGAATACTGCAAATATAAAGTCTGTTGATGACTCTGGAAAATAGATTGGAGTTTTATTGAAACCATGTCCAAAAAGACCTGCAGAACCAATAGCTGCCAAAGCATTTTCAAGTTGTAGTCCAGATCCACTTTGCCAATCAAAGATTCGCTCTAATCGATAAAATAAATCAGTACCAAATAAACGAATAAATAACTTTTCTTTTAAAAAATAAATACCCAAAACACTACCTAAAATAATACCCATTAAAACAAACGCTATAATAAACCATCTAATTCTAATTCCAGACATAAACATCATACAAAAATAAATGATTAAATATATGATAACTGCTCCTGTATCAGGTTGCAAAAATGTCAAAATAGAAGGAATGAGAACTACTGCTAAAGTTTTTAAAATAAAAATAAACTCACCCTTAATAGTGGGATCTTCATAATCACTTCTAAAATTATGTATCATAGTTGCAAGCATCAGCATAATAAATATTTTCATAAATTCACTTGGTTGAAAGCTACCAATACCAGGTATGGTAAACCAGCATTTACTATTATTAATAGGATCAGCAAAAAAGAGTAATCCTAACAGTAAAATGTTTCCTAAAATGTATAAAAATACAGTATGTCTATATAAATATTCATTTTTCATTTTCAATAAGAATACAACAAGTACACTCCCAACAATATACCAAATAACTTGCTTTAAAGCTAAATTGCCCAGATTGGAAGAAGTATAAGTACTAGCGCTATAAATAGTAACTACACTAATAAGTGCTAAAAGAAAAATAGGAATCAAAATTTTTAAGTTAAGTTCTCGTTTAATCATAATTATCTCCTCGCTATATATTATACCAAAAAGAAGCAATTTTTATATCTAAAAATCATAAAATATTATAAGGAGAGAAGATTTATGAAAAAATTACCAAAAATATATAAGAATGATATTAACAAATCAATAAGAAATAATAAAGAAGTATGTTACTTAAGAAGTGAAGAAAATCCTGATTTAGACAATAATTATTCGGTAAAAGAGATATTAGATGAAATATTTAATGGAATAGGTTATTCTTATAATATTCCTGTAATAATAGAAACTAGTAATAAAATATATGATACAAGTCTAATAACTAGAACAAAAAGTAGTGTGGCAACTCTCGATAATGAGGTAATAGCCCTAGAAGAAATAAACAAAATAACAATAAAAAATTACAAATAAAAAGACTTTTTTTGAAGTCTTTTTTTGTTAGCATAATTCTACAAAGGTATCTGGAAGACATCTTATAGCACCAACACAATCTAAGTTGATTGTAAAAAATTGAGAAGTAGCTACAAATTTACCTTCCTCAGTACCTGGATATAATATTCTACAAGTACAACAGCAATCATCTAAAGACTCAATTCTGAATACATTAGAAGTACCTGTAGTACCATTTACTGTATAGGTAAAACTCCATGGTTCCCCAGTACAACAATTATATAACATGACAGGTCTAGTATTGTAGCAAACACTAGTGCATGTTGGCCCTAAATAAGGCTTATCACAACCAGTATGACTTTCATTATCAAATTCTTGCCTTTGTAAAAGAAGTATTCTTTTTAATATTTCAAAAAGGCAACCACAATCTTTTTTATTTTCTTCACAACTCATATAAACTCATCCTCCCTTCTATAAGTTAGTAATAACAACATCATCATGACATCTTACTACACAAATGCAATTAATATTTACTGTGACAAAACTATTAGTAGATAAGTAAGTACCATTATTATTAATTAATGCTCTAAGAGTAACGCAACCATCATTAACTTTTTCTATTCTAAAAACAGAAGCATCTCCATCTAAAGTATTAATTGTAAATAAACTGCCATCTTTAATATAAATGCTAATAGGTCTTGTATTATAACAAATACAATCATACACTGGACCTAAATAAGGTCGAGTACAACTACTATCTTTACATGTGTCATTAACAGAATTCTCTTGTAATAAGCATATTAATTTTAGTAAATTATTAATGCAGCGATTTTCACTCATACTATCCACCTCTTTATCTCTATCTAGTATAGAGTATTCATAATCTAAAAAATTGTGTTTATAAATACCTAGAAAAGATTATGATTAATAATCAAAAAATATGTACAATGAAGTAATTAAATAACTAGGGTTTACACATAATAAGTGTAAACTTTGTTGACTAAATAAATGACCATAGTTATAATAAAGTTATAAGAATATAAATGAAGATATGAAAATGTATTCTTAATATACATAAAAGATAGGGAGGTGAAGGTAATGTACAATGAAATGACAAATTATAATAAAGACAAAATGCAAGACTTAATTTTTGAAATTGAAAAAAATACGAATCAATATAATAAACTTGTAAATTCATTAAAAGAAAAAATTAATGAAATGCATGGATTTTGGATAGAAGATCCAGCAGCTGAGAAAGTATATCAAGAATTAGTAATGCAATTTAACAAATTCAAAGTGCAACTTGATGAGGGATATGATCAAATGACAAGATATAAAAAGCAAGTAGCAGATCAAGTTGAAAAATATAGTGAAGCAGAACAAAAAACAATGAATGCAATATAGGATAGGAGGAATGTTTATGGCTCTTAATTATAGTGAATTAAGTAGAATTAAAGGAAACATAAGTAGTGATTTAGAAGAATTAACAAACTTGTTTAAGAATTTTACAAACTTAGTTAATGAAAATGTAAATAATGAATCAGTATGGTATGGATCTAGTTCAGCAGAATTCAAAAAGGACTGGGATGAATTTACTGAAACAAAGTTCCCAGAATATAAGAGATTCTTTAATAAAGAAATAGATAATATTTTAGCTGTTATAAATAACTGGGGTAGTGCAGAACGTCCATAAAAAAACACTGCATCATGCAGTGTATTGTAAATAAAAGAAAATTTCTTTTGTTTACAATACATTGTATAAAAATAAAAAGGAGGAATTTAAATGGCAAGTTATCAAGCTGTGTATGATTATAATACAGATTTAAAAAATGTAATAAATTACGCAGAAGAGTACCCTACAAGCGCAGGCAATTATAATATATATAATAATATTAGTGACATGGACCGAAAAATAAAAAAATACTTAAAAGAAGTGAGTACAGTTATAGAAACAGAAAAAAAATATGGACTTAACAAATCATCATTTTCAATAGCTGGAGTAGATGTAACAGCCTCATCAATAAAAACAATAACAGAAAAAGCGAACGACTTAGAAGCAAGATGGAAAAAAATCAAAGCTAAAATAAAAAAAGCAGCATTAAAAGAAAGAGTAGATATATTAACGCAAATTATATATTCCTGCAGAAGAGAAAAATATTCAGAATTTCCACTTGGTCTATTGCTAACAGAAGAAGAACGCAGACATAATTCCAAGTTAAGAGAAAAAGAAAAAGAAGCAGAAGGATATCTAGAGTATACACAAAAAGTATTAAATGGAATGGATTAAAGAAAGGATAATTTTATATGGCAAATGGTAATACTACTATAAATTATAAAAATATCAAACATACAAGAAATGAATTACAAACTTTGTATGATGGTAGAGTAAAAAAGACTGATTTTGAATCGATAAGTGCTGGACTTCCTTTTGAATGTTTTTCCTCAATAAAGTCAAAAAATATACCAAATTTTGCACAAGATTTAAAAGTTTTAAATAATGAAATAAAAAAATTAATAAATACGTTAGGTACTGCTACAACCGAAATGACAAAAGCAGAACAAAATAAAAGTAATAAGAACAATAAAAGCAATAAAAAGAATGATGATAATAAAATAATAAAAGGTAAGAAGCTAACAGAAGCAGCAAATGCAGTAATTGCGGGAAAGTATGGAAATGGTGCGGAAAGAGAGAAGGCATTAAGGAAAGCAGGATATACAAAAAGTCAAATAAAGAAAATTCAGGATAAAGTGAACAAAATACTAAAGAATAAAAAAGATTCTAAAACAGCTGCTAATAAAGCAACTACAACAAAGTCAAAAACACCACAAATAGTAGCAAGTACAGCTACAGCAACAGTAGCAAAAAGTGCTCCTACAACAACGAAGACCACCTCATCAACAGGTGCCAAAAAGTCTAAAAAAACAAAGAGTGCTTTAACAAATAAAGATTCCAAAATAAAAACAGGAGTAGGAAAAATAAAACAAACTAAGACAAAAACACAAATTTTAGAGGATCAAAATAAACAATTAATAAAAGAACAACAAGAAAAAGAGGCAGACTATCAACGTGAAATGGAGATGCGTGAACAAGAAACCCAGCAAAGAATTGAAAGAATAGAGAAAGAACATCAATCAGAAATAAACCAGATAAGAGAGGTTACTGATGAACAATTATCAGAAATAAAAAATCAAAATCAGGAACAAATTAATAAGCTAAACGAAAAGGTAAGTAATTTAGAACAAGAAAAATCGGGATTAGTAAATCAAAATAATAATTTACAACAAGAGTTAAATCAAGCAAATCAACAATATGTAAATACATCGCAACAATCAAATCAAGTAAATGCTGCTCCACCTGTTGATGAACCAGTAGCAGAAACCTCACAACCATCTACAGAAGTACCAGAAGAACCAATCATCGAACCAGCACCTGATACTACAACCCCAGACTTATCAGAAGAAATAAAAGAAGAAAAAGAACCAATTATTATCGAAGAACCTAAAGCGACAACAACTCCCAAAAAATCAGGTGGCTCTAGTGCTATTCCAATTGGCCTTGGAGTAGCTGCAGCAGGAGCAGCAACTGTCGCAGGAGCGAGATACATTAAAAACAGAAATAATAGTGACAATGAATATGATGAATATGATGATGAAGGATCTTCTTCCAATTATACAGATAATTCTAGTGACACTCCGTATAAAGGAACAACAGAACCAGTCGAAAAATATAGGGCAGGTAGTGTCAATAAATTAGTACTTGATAATAGTGATGATGATATAAAAATAGAAGATGACGATTACGAAAGTAGTTTTGATGAAGAATTAGAATAAGAAAGGGAAAAATAAAATGGAAATGACAACAGATTTTTTACCAATAGGATCAGTAGTACTATTGGAAGAGGGTACAAAAAAATTAATGATCACAGGATTTTGTATAATATCTGAGGATTCACCAGAAGAAGTATATGACTACTGTGGTTGTATATATCCAGAAGGAGTACTTTCATCTGATGAAAATTATGTATTTGATCAGGACCAAATACAAGAAGTTCTATTTATAGGTTATGAGGATAAAGAACAAAAAGAATTTAAAACAAAATTAACGGAAACCTTAACTGAAATGTATGAAGATGACGACGAGGAAGAAAATATAGAAAACGAAACTATAGAAAAGTCTAAAATCGAAGAAATTGAAAGATTGTAAAGAAATCTTTCTTTTTTTCTTAAACTATAGTATAATGATAATGGTGAATAAAATGGAATATTTAATTATTATAGTTATCTTAATCATAATATTATTAGCAATATTAAAGGCTACGAAAAAAGGTGCCCAATTAGACTTCAATAGATTAGTAGAACTACTTGGAGGAAAAGATAATATTATTGATACAGAAACAAATCTATCAAGATTCAAAGTAACTTTAAAAGACGTTAGTAAAGCGAACAAAGAAGGAATTCAAAAATTGGGTGCTAAAGGTATTGTTGAAATAGATAATCAACTAAAAATTATCTTAGGCCCTGATTCCAAACAATTAAAAAAGTACATTGATGAGTTAAAGTAGCGATAATTTTTATCGTTATTTTAATAGTGAACGAAAAGGAGAAGTATAGATGATTGACAAAGTTGGCGGAATTATATTAAAAGATAAAAAAATATTAGTACAAAGAAAGAAAAACAAGAAAGAAGAATGTATTATCCCTGGTGGAAAAAGGGAAGGGCAGGAAACAGATTTTGAAACATTGAAAAGGGAACTAATGGAAGAGTTAAGTGTTGAACTAATAGAAGCAGAATTTATTGGTGGTTATGATGACATAGCTTGCTTTTCCGACAAAAAAATCCATGTTCAGGCATATCTTGTAAAAACAAAAGGAAAAATCATCTGTAACAACGAAATTAAAGAAGCAATTTGGATTGACAAAAATTATGCACAAGAAGGTATAAAGGTTGGCAGTATTTTAGGAGAATATGTAATTCCCGAATTAATAAAAAGAAATTTAATGTAAAATAAACAATGGTAAAAGTAATATAAATTACTTTTTTCTTTTCTTTTTTACAAAATATTTCATTTTTCGACAAATTATGACAAATAAAAAGCCTAAAATTATACTAGGTGATGAATATGTCTATCATAGATGGAGTAATTATAAATATAGTTTTTCTTTTCTTTCCTTTAACACTATATACTATTTATATATCCTATATAAATACATTCCATAAAGAAGAAAAAAATATTTACTTAGACTTTACTATTTTTACATCATTATTTTTAATAATCCGCTATGGAAGCACTAAATATACTTTATCTATATTACTATTTATTAATATTCCATTACTAATAGCCTATTTAAAAGACAGAAAAAAAGTCGCAATTCTAATATCACTTGTTTTAATATATTACAATAAAATATTTTTAAATATATCTATATATTATACATTAATAGAATATACACTATACTTTTATATATATATAATCGTAAAAAGGAAAAAAGTACACACGAATACTTTTATGAATATCTTTATTTCTATAAAAAGTTTTATCTTATCATTTGAACTATTATTTATGATTAGCCCTAATAAAAACATAGCAATAAGTTGCCTTTCATTAATTAGTTTACTAATAATATTCATTTATAGTACCAATATAATTCTATCATTAATTAAGAAAGGGGATAGTATGATAGAGTTAAGCAATGTTATAAAAGAGCTAGATAAACAAAAATCCTTAAAACTATCTCTATTTAAAATAACACACGAAATAAAAAATCCTATAGCGGTATGTAAGGGATATTTAGAAATGATTGATTATAAGGATAGAGAAAAGTTAGAAAAATATATTCCTATAATAAAAAGTGAAATAGAAAGAACCCTAACTATTATTAATGATTTCTCTGACTATGGAAAATTAAAGATTGAAAAAGATATGGTTGATTTAACATTTTTATTAGAAGAAATAGAAGAGACTATGTCTCCATTATTAAGAAGAAATAAAATAGATTTCAATTTTAATATGCCAGACGAACTATATATTAATCTAGATTACAACAGAATGAAACAAGTATTAATAAATATATTAAAAAACGCCATAGAAGCAAAAAAAGAAACAGAAAAAATGAATTTAACTTTAGATGTAAAGCCAACAAAAAAGTTTATAAAAATTATTGTTAAAGATACAGGTATTGGAATGAGTAAAGAAACACTAGCAAGAATTTCTGATATATTTTATACAACCAAAGAACATGGAACAGGACTAGGTGTAGCTTTATCTAAAGAAATTATAGAATTACACAATGGAACGATAAATTATAAATCATCACTTGGAAAGGGAACAACAGTAACAATAAAACTTCCGATAAAATAAAAAAAGTCCTAAGACTTTTAATAGAAGAAATTATTACTATTAGTAGTAGTGTTACTATTAACTGGATATGGCATTGGATACATAGGTTGATACATTGGTTGATAGAAAGTTTGACAACATCCACCATTATGACCATTGATTTGATTGTTATTAGCAATTCCATAACCAAGTGCAGTTCCCGCAAGACCACCAAATAAGAATGGAGCTAAGAAAAACCTTTCATCGCTACTATCTGTATAAGGATAGCTTCCAGTAGTTGTTGAATAAGGATAACTGTTATAATTTACAATATCATTATCATTTCTATACATTGAACTTGAATTATTTGGCATAATATAACTGTGAGAATACATAAACAACTCACTCCTTTGTAGTATTTTATGAATATAGAAAGAATAGGTGACAAAATGAATACAGAAAAGTTAAATACTTTAGCGAAAACGATTGTAAATTACTCCCTACATTTAAAGGAAAATAGCAAAGTCAATATTTCTTTTGCAAAGGAAGCAAACCCCTTAGTAGAAGAGATAATAAAAGAAGCAAAGAAAGTAAAAGCTGTGGTATTTTTGGATCAATATGACCCAAAGCTAGTGGCATTATTAGGAGATACAAATACAAATGAAAGAATAAAGGTTTTAAAAGAAAAGAAAAGGTTAGATGTTGATATTTTTGATGCCTTTATTTCTATTAGGTATACTTATAATGATTATGAAACCAAAAACACTCCAAAGGAAATGACCAAAAATTTAGGGGCCGCAACACAAGAAGAAGATGATATTAGAATCAATGAAAGAGACTGGGTACTTCTAAATTACCCATCAAATGTAGACGCCTATAAAGCGAAAATGCCAACAACTAATTTTAATGAATTTGCTTTGGATGTTATGACGATTGACTATCGAAAAATGAGTGAGGATATCAAACCGTTAAAAGAATTAATGGAAAGAACAGATAAAGTTAGAATTACAGGACCAAAAACGGATATAACTTTCTCTATAAAAAATATGCCAGCAATACCATGTACAGGAGAAAAAAATATTCCTGATGGAGAACTTTATAGTGCTCCAGTTAAGACAAGTGTTAATGGAATTATTACCTATAATACGCCAAGCCCATATCAAGGAAATATTTATAATAATGTTTCCCTAACTTTTAAAGATGGAAAAATTATTCATGCAACATGTGATGAGGATGATGATAAGTTAAATGAAATATTTGATACCGATGAAGGTGCTAGATATGTAGGAGAATTTTCTTTAGGATTTAATCCCCAAATCCTTTATCCAATGGGCGATATTTTGTATGATGAAAAAATATTAGGAAGTCTACATTTTACTCCAGGAAGATGCTATGCAGACTGTGATAATGGTAATATTTCTAGTATCCATTGGGATATGGTTTTAATCCAAAGAGAAGACTTTGGTGGAGGAGAAATTTATTTTGATGATGTATTAATAAGAAAAGATGGAAAATTTGTATTAGATGAATTAAAACAACTTAATTATGAAAAATAATCTAAATGGGGCATGGAAGTGCTTCTTTTTTTGTGATTGATCAATGTAAAAATCTACATTTGCCAAGAAAAGGAATGATAGTAGATATAAGATATTATCAAACTAATACAATGTATGATATAATAATTAATATAGGGCATATGAAAGAAAAGTGATATTTAAATAATTTAAAGGTTGGGTATCAAAGAATATCGTACTAGAAATAAAAAGGATGATTAATATGAATGATGAAAAGTTAATAATATTTGATTGGGGAGGAGTAATAGAAAGTCATAATAACAATGAATATAATGTATATAAATCACTAAAAAGTATTATGAATTATTTTAATATAGATTTAGAACTAGATGAATTAATAACTAAATATGAATCATGCAGTATAGACGAGCTAGGAAGAAGTATAGGAACATATAATGACATGATTAATATAGAAAAATGGTTTAATAGAGTAAAAAATGCGTTTAATATAAATTGTACTTTTCAAGAATTTTGTGAAATCTATAAAAGAGAAAACATAAAGATTCATTATTATAAAGAGGTTGTAGATTTTATTTTAAGTATTAGGAATGATTGTAAAATAGCAATCCTTTCAAACTTAATTTCCTTAGATAAAGAAAGGTTAGATTACCAAGTTAATTTAAGTAAATTTGATTATGTTTGGCTATCCTTTGAGTTAGGATATATCAAGCCAGATGAAAAAATATATGAAGTAGTAGAAAAAGAATGCAGAATAGATCCAGGTAATATTCTTTTTGTTGATGACACAAAAAAGAATTTAGACATCGCCAAGAAAAGGGGGTGGAATACCTGCTTAGCAATGGGATTAGAAATTGATAAAATTAAAAATACTATTTATAAATTTCTTAATAAATAAAACTAGATTTTGTTTAGTGTTTATGCTATAATACATAGCCAGGTGATTGTATGGCAAAAATCTTACCAGATATAAAAATAACAGAAGAAGAGCTTGAAGCAATTAGATTAGATAGAAATAATGATGATTATGGTTCAGAAGGCTTAATAATAAAAGGAGACAACAAAAGAAGAGTTAGAAAAATATTTTACGATAATTTTGGTATGATTTTTGTAACACAGGAGGAAGTAGAAAAAGTATCTCAAAACAAATTAAAAAAGTTACAAAAATTATATCAAATAAAAAGTTTTGACAATGATGTAAAAATACAGAATACAATAAGTTGTAATAACAGGTTAGTTGGTTATGATATGGTATCACAAAAAATAAATTATCCCTATAAAACTGCGCCTATACCAAAAGAGGAAAAAATAAAATTTTTAAAGCAAGTAAAGAAAAAGTTAGAGTATTTTCATAGTATGGGTATTGTTTACGGTGATGTAAAGGCAGATAATATTTTAATAGATAAACGTAATAAAAGTATTAGTTTTTGTGATTTAGACAATATACAAATAGATGAAAATCCTATTGATATGTATAATAAACACATTTATAATTTTCAAGATGAAAATCGTTTATTAGATAAAAACACAGATTATTATATGTTCAATTTATTATTACTAAATGAACTATTATATGAACACTATGATTATGAATATATGATTAGAAGATTAAAAAAGGATGTAGAAATGAAGCAATTTCATAATATATTTAATGAAAAAGGTATGGAAAATATAAAAAAGTTGGTGAATGTTAAAAAGAAATATAATGGAAGATATTTAATTGATAATTTAAAAAAATAGTGTAAAATGAAAATAGAGGTGGTAATGTGGAAAGATTACAAAAAGTAATAGCTTCTAGTGGAATAACTTCACGTAGAAAAGCGGAAGATTTAATAAAAAATGGTAAAGTAAAAGTAAATGGAGAGATAATAACAGAACTAGGGACAAAAGTAAGTGACAAAGACAAAATAGAGGTAAATAATATCTTAATTGCAAAAGAAGAAAAAGAATACTACTTATTAAATAAACCTAGAGGAGTAGTGAGTACTACAAGTGATGATAAGGGAAGAAAAACTGTAGTTGATTTAATTCCAACTAAGGCAAGAATTTATCCTGTAGGAAGACTTGACTATGATACAACAGGAGCACTCCTTTTAACAAACGATGGAGAATTCGCCAATATTTTAATGCACCCTAAAAATGAAATAGATAAAGTATACATGGCAAAATTAGAGGGTATTATTAAGGTGGATGCAATTAACAAGTTAAAAGAGGGAGTAATAATAAATGATATAGAAGTAAAAGCTTCTCGTGTAAAACTAAAAAAAGTAAATAAAAATACCAATACCTGCCTTGTTCAAATCACAATACATGAAGGTAAGAATCATCAAGTAAAAAATATGTTTGAAAGCGTTGGCTATCCTGTCATTAAATTAAAAAGAGAAAAAGAAGGCATTTTTAGTTTGGAAAATTTAAACGCAGGAGAATATAGAAAATTAACAAGAAAAGAGATAGCGCAAGTATATAATTTAAAAAAGAAATAGTCAAAATTTCAGGGGAAGAAGTAGAAAAAATGAAAAAAATAAGTATTATTGTACCAGTATACAATACAGAAAAATATCTATCTAAGTGTCTAGATAGTATCTTAAGTCAAAATATGAAAAATATAGAGATTATATTAATTAATGATAATTCAAAAGATTCCAGTGAAAAAATTTTATTGGAGTATCAAAGGAAAAATAAAGACAAAATAAAAGTAATAAATAATAAAGAAAACTTTGGAGCGGGTAAATCTAGAAATATCGGACTAAATATAGCTGAAGGGGAATATATTAGTTTTATTGATAGTGATGACTACATTGCTAAAGATATGTTAGAAAAAATGTATATAGCCTGTGAAAAAACAAATTCTCAAGTAGCAAGAGTAAATGTAAAAAGAGTATATAGAGGAGTAGATATATCATTTTTAGGAAGAAATACCTCGTTTTCTGATAGAAAAATAATAATTCCACAGGAAGATTCCAATTATCTAATTAAAGAAACTCCATCTGCCACCAATAAATTATTTAGAAAAGATATTATAAAAAATCAACATTTTCCCGAAAATATAAAGTGGGAAGACTATCCATTTACAATTCCTATACTAGCAAACGCAAAGAAGGTAGTAACCATTCCAGATAGTTATTATTTCTATACTTTTAATTTAAATGGTACGACTGCCAATGACCTTAAAAGAGTAAATGAAAATATTCTAGATATATTTACAGCATCAGATATAATAGAAGAAAAATGCATAAAGAAAGATATGAGTGACAATATAAAAAAACAAATCAACTATGTACAAATACAAAATTGCATGCAAAGACTAAGAGATATCCTATGTTCAAACATGCCACCCAAAGATAAAAAAGAACTTATTACCCTAATATCGTCTTTAATAAAAGTAAAATATGGAAATTGGGAAGAAAACAAACTTTATCAAGAGTATAAATGTAGTAATAAATTATATAAATTAAGAATGAATATTATAGAGAAATTTTTTCTAGATGATAAAAATTATGATTGGAAAGAAGAGGAGTTAAAAGCAAAAATTAAAGAAAAAATAAAAAAGAATCTGAGAGAGTGTAAAAATTTCTGTGTAAATGATAACTTTCCACGATAGAAGCAATTATAGATATTTTGCTTCTTTTTGTTATCTAAATAATAACATATAATTTTTAATTGTCAAAGAACTAAATTCTACCATCAAACATTATTGATAATTCAGATAAAATTAAATCCCAACTGCCATATCTAGTCGTCCATTTTTTGGTTATATTCTTAGTAGCTAAATATAAACATTTCATTAATGAATCATCTGTAGGAAATACAGCTTTTGTTTTAGTGTATTTTCTAAATTGTCTGTTCAATGATTCTATTGTATTAGTTGTATACATAATTTTTCTAATAGTGTCAGAATAATTGAAGAATGGACATATTGAGTCCCAATTTTCTTCCCAATTTTTGAGTGAATTAGGATATTTATTCTTCCATTTTTCTTTTACCTTTTGAAGATTATTATAGCCTTCCTTTTCATTCTTAGCTGTATAAATTGTTTTTAGATCATTACAAAACTCTTTTTTATCTTTATAGTAAACAAATTTAACCGAGTTTCTTATGATATGAACAATACATCTTTGTTGAATTGTCTTTGGAAAAGCTGTTTCTATTGCTTGCTTTATACCAGTTAATCCATCTGAACATAATATTAATATATCTTTTACCCCTCGTTGTTTTAAATCATTTAATACTCCTAACCAAAATTTAGCCGATTCATTCTCGCCAATCCATATTCCTAATATATCCTTTGCTCCTTCCTTATCAACTCCTAGAACTATATAAGCAGCTTTTTTTATAACCTGATTATCTTGTCTTACACTAAAATGTACTGCATCTATAAATACTATTGGATAAACATCATCTAAAGGTCTATTCTGCCATTCCCTTATCTCGGGAAGTATTTGGTCTGTTATATTACTTACCATTGTACTTGATACTTCAATTCCATATAAATCTTGTATTTGATCATTTATTTCTCTTGTTGATAATCCCCGACCATAAAGAGAAATGATTTTATCTTCTATTCCAGATACATCTCGTTTATTTTTGGGCACAATAATAGGTTCAAAATTTCCATTTCTATCTCTGGGTGTAACAAACTCAAATTCACCAAATTCACTTTTTAAATTCTTTTTAGTAGAGCCATTTCTATAGTTTGTTTTTTCTGACTTTTTATCATATTTAGAATAGCCCATTGATGTATCAAATTCTGCATTCATCATTTGTTGTAAGGTATCTCTAAATAAATCCTTTATAGCTCCTGATAAATCTTGAGCTGTTTCTATTTTATAATTTTCTTATAATATTTCTAATATTTCTTTTCCTTTATTTTCTTTCATATAAAAAATCCTTCCTTTTCTATTTTATCATGGAAAGATTTCTTATTTACACAAATTTATTTACAGACTCAAGATCTGAATATTATTCAGTCTCAATAGCTCCAGTTGGACAAGCATCAGCTGCATCCTGAACTGGTTGAAATAAATCCTCATTCCTTTTAATCTCTGAAAAACCATCTTCCTTAACTTCGAATTCTTCTTTTACCTCAGATAATCCTTCATCATTAATTTCAAAAACATCATCACATATAGCGGCACAAGCACCACATCCGATGCATGCATCTTTATTAACTTTAACTTTCATTTTTTCATATCTCCTTTACATTCTTATTATACAAAAATTTATTCTTTACGTAAAGAAAAATTCTTTATCTTTTGTTTTTTATTATCCTATGGTAAAATTATCATAAGAAGGTGAATAGTGTGAGAAGTAGAATGGATCGTTATCGTAACGAAAATGAAGAAGCTAAATACAGAAGATCTAATAAGAATCAAGACTTGTATCAAAATATCGGAAATAACACTAAATATACTAATTTTACGGATGTTACGAATGCAAATGTATTTGATATAGGCGATGCTAAAAAAAATTACCGCACTAGAGAGGGCTATCATAAAATGAAAGAATATGATAGTGTGATTCCAGCACCAAAAGTAAAAAAAGAACTAGATGAATTTAATTATTTATATCAAGACCATGAAAATAGAGTTTACGATATCAATAGTGTTTTACAAGAAGCAAGAGAAAAAAGAATTCAAAAAGATGAGTTGGAAGCGAAAAGAAAGCTAAAAAATACAAATTATAATATCCTTGCGAGTCTTAATCCAGATGAATTAGAAAAATACCGCAAAGAGAAAAAAGAACGAGCAAAACCAGATGAGGAAGAATTACGCGAATTAATTGATACAATCACATCAAAAACCCTAGCTGGAGAAATAGACCAAAGAACAAGCGTTGACTTACTAAGTGATTTAATGGCGACAAGTGCAATAGATAGAGTAGAAAAACCACAAGAAGAATCAAAGATAGACGATGAAGAAGAAAAACTATCTCTATCTAGAGAAATACTTGATAAAGAACAACTAGAAAAAGTAAGCCAAATAAAAGAAGAAAAAGAAGGCATTATGAAAGATGCTGATAGCGACTTCTATACAAGGAGCATGGACTTATCTGATAAAGACTTTGATATGGATGATGAGTTTAAAGAAAAAAATGTTCCCATTGTCATAAAAATAATTCTAACGATAGTAGTGTTGGTGGTTTTATTAACTGCAGCATATTTCATATATAAAAATTTTAAATAAAAGCAAATTTTTAGCACTCCGGTGTTTTTTTCTTGCCAAAATATTTAAAACTTTATAACTTTATGATATATTAGATATATGATGTAGGAGGAAGTAGCAGTGAACTTAAAATTTGTAGTTAATGATTATGTTTTAATTTGGAATTTATTATTTCAAGCATCAATTAATGAACAAATTCACAAATTAAAACAAAAATTATGGCTTAATTATAAAAATGAATACAACAATACATATCGTGATAAAGAATTGATATTAAAGGATCCCAAAAATTTTATTCCCAATGATGATACAATATATAATATCGTTTTAGAATCAAAAGAATATGAGAAAATAAAAAAAGATACTGAGAAGTATCGTAATAATATCTTAAAACTATGGGATACAAGAAAAAAAGAAACTATTAAAAATATAAAAGAGATTTCCAGACTTGATCAAAAGGTCTATAATGTATTTGTAGTAAGTGATTTATTAAATATAGTAGACTCTACAACGCCAAGCAAACAAAAAATAAATACACTTATCTTTGGTAAAAAAATAGACACAAAGGATAATACAAAAACAATTGTTGACCTAGTATTTGAAGTTTTAAAAAAGGAAACCAAGAACTATCAAAGTGAGTACAAAGAAATTGTAGAAGCTGTATTAGAACTTGCTATTTTAAACGAATTAAAAACAAGACTAACAACTAGAAGTGCCTATTTAACTGGAGATCCTACACTTGCCTATTTAAAAAGACAGATTTATCCTTATTGGTTAATGTATTTAGGCGCCTCTAAAGAAGAAATGCTGGAGTATATGATGCGAGATAAAATAGCTTTTGATGTAGAAAAATATACCTATGAAAGGCAGCTAAAGAAAATCAATTTATTGGAATTTATTGATTTTTGTATTAGAAATCAAAAACATATTGTAAAAATAAATGAATTAGAAATAATATAAAAATTTGGAGGGGGATTATTAATGGATGATAAAATAAAAATATTGCTTGATAGAATAAATATGAATAAAGAAAGTTATGATTATTTTTCTCATGCTAAGATAACTAAAATAAAAGTAAATACAAAGACAAATAATTGGAATGTTTTTATAGAAAATAAAACCCCTTTACCATTAAGCATTATAGAAGAACTAGAAGATAAAAAAAGTAGCCTAGATGAGAACGCCTCATCTATTACTTTTGTCTTTAATATTGAAAATATAGACATGAATACATATCTAAGCTACTACCCATATGTATTACAACAGTTAAAAGAAGATTTAAAAGTATTAGAAATCTATGAAGATTGTTTAAAGGTAGAAGATGGCTTTTTAATAGTAGTGGTATCAAATGAAATAGAAAAAACGCGCATGAGTAGCTGCCTTCCTAAATTAAATAAAATATATAAAATGCTTGGATATAAGTTCAATATAGATGTAGTTATGCGCCATGAAGATAATATTTTAGAAGAGATAAAAAACGATTTGAAAGTTGATTTACCTTCACCAAAAGTAAAAAAAGAAGAAGTAAAAGAGACACCTATAAAAAAAGAAAAAACATATAGAAGAGAAGCAAAGGATCCTAACAGCATATTAGGTCGAGGTATTAAAGAGTCTCCAATTAAAATTAAAACCCTACTTGGAGAAGATAATAATGTGGTTGTAGAAGGATATGTATTTGGAACTGATTATTTTGAATCTAGTAAAACAGATTTTAAAATAATCACTTTAAAAATAACGGATTACTCAGATAGTATTTATTGTAAGGTTTTTGTTAGAGATAATGATGAATATGCCCGTCTTTGTAAGGAACTAAAGAAAGGCACTTGGTTTAAAATTAGAGGTTATACCAAAAATGATCAATTCTCTAAGGAGTTGGTTTTAAACGCTAGGGACATTATAAAATTAGAGCGTGAAGAAGAAACAATAAAAGATAGTGCAGATGTAAAAAGAGTAGAACTACACTGCCATACAAAAATGAGTCAAATGGATGGAGTTGCTGGAGAAGAGGATATTGTAAAACAAGCAATGAAATGGGGACATAAAGCGATTGCTATTACTGACCATAATGGTGTGCAAGCCTTTCCACACGTATTTAATTTAGTAACAAGCCATAATAAGAATTTAAAAGAAGGTGAAGAACCATTTAAAGTAATTTATGGTACTGAGCTTACTCTAATTGATGACACTGTAAACATTGTTCTTCGCCCTAATAAAGAAGTAATGTTAGATCAGACTTATGTAGTATTTGACTTTGAAACAACCGGTTTTAATGCAGGTGGAGCAGACTCAATAATTGAAATTGGAGCTGTAAAAATATGTAATGGTGAAATCATTGACAAGTACGATGAATTAATTAATCCGGGACGACCCCTTCCTCAAAAGATAATCGATGTAACAAATATAACAGATGCTATGTTAGAAGGAAAAGATAATGAAGAAAACGCGGTCAAAAGATTTATAGAATGGTATGGAGACCTTCCTATGGTTGCTCATAATGCCAAGTTTGATGTATCTTTCCTAGAAATGGCCCACAAAAAATATAATTTAGGAAAATTTACAAACCCTGTAATTGATACACTAGAACTTTCACGTACTATGGATAATAACTACGCAAGGCATTCCCTATCTGCTTTAGTAAAGCGTTACGAAGTACCATGGGATGAGTCGGCTCACCATAGAGGAGATTATGATGCAGAGGGAACTGCACTCGTATTTCATAAAATGCTAAAGAAACTATCAAATAGAAATATTGAAACAATGGATCAATTAGATACTTTAGTTAGTAAAGACGAAATTCATAAATATGGACGTGCTCATCATGTAAATTTATTAGTAAAAAATAAAACAGGATTAAAAAACCTATTTAAGATTATCTCCCTTGCCAATACAACTTATTTACACAAAACTCCAAGAATACTTCGTAGTGAAATAGAGCGTCACAGAGAAGGGTTATTAATAGGTAGTGGTTGCTACGAAAGTGAAGTATTTACTGAAGGAAAATCAAAGAGTGAAGACGAACTTTCAAATATCATAAGATTCTATGATTATGTGGAGGTGCAACCATTAGAGTGTTACAATCACTTAATTCAATCAGGAGACTTTGGAACAGAAGTAGAACTCGCTGCGCACATAGAAAAAATTATTAGAGTAACAGAAGATGCCGGAAAAATAATTGTCGCAACAGGAGATGTTCATCATATAAAAAGAGAAGATAAAATCTATAGAGAGATTATCGTAAACCAAAAAGTTCCCGGTGGAGGACGCCATCCTCTAGCTCGTAATAATATCAAAGAAATTCCTTCAAACCACTTTAGAACAACAGAAGAAATGCTAAATGACTTTAAGTTTTTAGGAGAAGAAAAAGCATATAAGATTGTAGTAGAAAATACAAATAAGATAGCCGATATGATAGATATTGTTGAAGTTATTATTGATACTGGTGGAATTCCATTTTCACCACGTGTAAAAAGTGATGATGGAAAAAGTTATCTAGATTGCCCAGTAGTAGTAACAGACCTTGTTTATACAAAGGCAAAGGAATGGTATGGAGAACCTCTTCCTCACTCAATAGAAGAGCGAATCGCAACAGAGTTATATGGAGATATAGTTCTAAAAACTATAAAAGAACAATTACAAGATAAGAACTTAAAAGAGGAAGAATTAGAGAGTGAAGCTTTTAAACAATTACATGACATCATTCTAAAAGGATTTGATGCCGTTAAAGATTTAATTAGAAATCACATTATAAATACAAGTGAAGAAAAAATAGAAGGTGAAGCATTAGAAAAACAAGTGAAAAAAGTATTGGGTGGAATTATTGGTGGTGGATTTGATCCGATTTACCTAATTTCCCAAAGACTCGTTAAACATTCAAACGATGAAGGTTACTTGGTTGGCTCTCGTGGATCAGTTGGTTCATCATTTGTCGCTACAATGATGGGAATTACCGAGGTTAACCCACTAGCGGCTCACTATCGCTGTAGCGAATGCAAACTTAGCATTTTTGATGACGAAGAAGGCGCACCATTAGGATCGACTTATTCATCAGGATTCGATCTACCTGATAAAAATTGCCCACATTGTAATATACCAATGATAAAAGATGGACAAGATATGCCATTCGCTACATTCTTAGGATTTAATGCAGATAAAGTTCCAGATATTGATCTTAACTTCTCCGATTTAAATCAGGCCAGCGCTCATGCTTATACAAAAGTTTTATTTGGTGATGACAATGTCTATAGGGCAGGTACCATTGGTACTGTCGCAGATAAAACCGCTTTTGGATATGTTAAAGGCTATTGTGAAGAGCATGGAATCCTTGATATGCGTACAGCAGAGGTAGAACGACTTGCGATGGGATGTACAGGAGTAAAAAGAACAACAGGACAACATCCAGGAGGGATTGTTGTTATACCAGATTATATGGATGTCTATGACTTTACACCTTTCCAATTTCCTGCTGATGATCCAACTCAACCATGGCGTACAACGCATTTTGATTACCATGCAATCGATCAAGATGTATTAAAATTAGATATCTTAGGTCACTCAGATCCTACACAATTAAGACTTATTCAAATGCAATCAGGTACAGATATTATGAAAGTACCACTTGATGATAAGGCAACTATGAGTATTTTCACATCTACTGAAGCACTAGGAGTAACTAAAGAACAAATTATGTGTAATACCGGAACATTAGGAATCCCAGAGTTCGGTACACCTTTCACAATCAAATTAGTAGAAGACACTCGACCAACCACATTTGCCGAACTGATTAAAATTTCAGGACTTTCTCATGGTACCGATGTTTGGCTTGGAAACGCACAGGAGTTAATTCAAAATAATATTGTTCCATTCAAGGAAACTATTGGGTGTCGTGATGATATCATGGTCTATCTAATGTATAGAGGACTAGAACCAATTAAGGCATTTAAAATAATGGAGTTTGTTCGTAAAGGACGTGCATCAAAACCTAAAGATCATGAACAGTGGTTAGAATACGAAAAATTAATGAAAGATGCAAATATTCCTGACTGGTTTATTGGAAGTTGTGCAAAAATTAAATACATGTTCCCAAAAGCCCACGCCGCAGCCTATGTAATAAGTGCATTTAGAATTGCCTGGTATAAAGTACATATGCCAGTATACTTTTATGCCTCTTGGTATTCATCAAAAGCAACCGATGTTGATGTAGAAAATATGATAAAAGGATATAATTCAATCAAGAATAGACTTGAAGATATTCAAGTAAAAGGATATGAAGCAACAAATAAAGAAAATGGACAAGCTGAAAGTCTGAAAGTAGCCCTAGAAGCAACTGCACGTGGTATAAATTTCTTAAACGTAGATTTATATAAAAGTGAAGCCACAGTCTGGACTGTTAAAAGTGACAATGAGATTTATCCGCCATTTAATGCCATAGATGGACTAGGAGATACAGTGGCTCAAAACTTAGTAAGAGAACGTGAAATAAAACCATTTCTTAGTATTGAAGACGTTCAAAAACGAGGCAAAGTCTCCCAAACACTAATTGCTAAAATGATAGAAATGGGAGTATTAGAAGGCTTACCAGAATCAAATCAATTATCACTATTTTAAGGAGAAAAATATGGAATATATTCGTAATGACAAAAGTAAGGTAGAGTTTACAACAATTATAGAAGATAAAGAAAATGCTACAATATTCAAACATTTCAAAGGATCAACACATCAAATAATTACTGTAGCAAAACATTCAGAGACCCTAGAGGATTTAGTTATTTATACACATGATGATGGAATATGGGCAAGACCAATTGATATGTTTTTTGAGACAGTGGATAAAGAAAAATATCCAGATGTAGATCAAACTTATCGCTTTGAAATAATAAAAACTACTAAAGTTGGTAATTGAGATAGAATTAATATATTGAAATAAATAATTGATTAAGAAGATTTATATTTTCTTAGTCTTTTTTATTTTAAATTTAAAAAAATCACAGTTTGTAATAAAAAATATTCTTTGTTATAGTCCTTCTATCAATGAAAAGGAAGGAGAAAAATTATGTTAAAATTAAGAAATTATAAGTACAACTCATTATACGACTTTAAAGTAACAAAAAAAGATGCTGTAGAAATATCTAAACTAAAACCAGGAGAAAAACCATCTATCCTATCAGATACAATGTTTAAAACGATATTCTATAATGATAACAGATTAAAGTATTCAGCTAAGTTTCTATCTTATTATTTGGATATTGAATATGAAAAATTACTGAAAAGTATGAAATTAAGTAAAGGAGAGTTAGATAAAGGAAAAGAAAGAACAAAGGCACAAATATGCGATTATGTTGCGATAGTGAATGATACTAAAATAAATATAGAAATAAATAATAATAGTAGTAAAGAAGTACTAGAGCGAAATATGGAATATGCGCATAGACTATATGCAAGCAAAGTAAAGATAGGTAGTAATTATACATATAAACAGGTAATCCAGTTCAATCTAAATAATTTCTTATTCGCTGGTAATGATAAAATAATAGATATTTATATGATAAAAAATGATGAAGGAGTTGTATTAAACGATAAGTTAATGTTTATACAAATATATATTCCAAATTTAAGACGAAAATGGTATACTAGTGGCATACAAGGACTAACAGAAGAAGAAAGATATGCCCTAGCGTTAGTAGAGCCTAATATCTTAACTTCAAAGGAATTAGGAGGAGATTTGAAGATAATGGAAGAATATATAAAAGAAGCAGAAGAAGTAGTAGATGACGAGTACTTTGGAGAAAGCTATGATAAAGAATGGGTATGGAAAGATTTGGGAAGACAAGAAAGCACCCAAGAAATAGCCAAAGCTATGATAAATAAAAACATAGATATAAATATAATATCTGAATGTACAGGATTGTCTATAGAAGCACTTAAAAATATAGACCTATAATATTTAATTTTCAGCAAACCAAAATTTAGAAAAATACACATATAGTACTACAATATTCCTATTATAGTTAGGTTGGGTTAGTGTAAAGAGTTTTGGGTATTTTTATAAAAATCTCTAATTGTAGGTTGAT
>CAOJYR010000011.1 GCA_948465965.1 uncultured Mycoplasmatota bacterium | reverse complement strand
CTTTTATTGTATCAAAAAACCGCACCGAGTGGTGCGGTTGAAATTTCAATTTAGGGAAAAATCAAGATTTTTCTAAAGTGGAATTTTTAACTTATGAGGAAGGACGTTGTGTACAATGTATGCATATAGGTTCTTATGATAAGGAACCCACTACCATAGAATTAATGAGTAATTATGCTAAAGAAAATGGATATGAAATTGATATTACAGATAAAAGATATCATCATGAAATATATTTAAGTGATCCAAGAAGATGTCAAGAGAATAGACTAAAAACAGTTATTAGACATCCTATAAAACTAAGAAAAGGAAAGGTATAAGTGAATAAAGAAGTTTTAATAGCTAATATAGATAAAATTCATACTACTGAATTAGGGCTAGAAAGAGTAAAGAAAAATCTATCTTTAGAAACGGATGATATTGTTTTATGGTGTAAAAATAAAATAATAGATAAAGAAAGTATTGTAATTAGAAAAGGTAAAAATTACTATATTAAAAATAATTATTATATAATAACTATTAATGCGCATAGTTATACAATTATTACTGCACATCAATTGAAAAGATAGGTGAGTGATTTATGAAAAATCGTCCAAATTTTAAAAAGATAAAATCTTATTCTGAATTTGAAAAGTATTATTGGTACAGGCAAGAATTAATACAAATATGTAAAAGTTTAGATATAGATTATTCTGGAACAAAAAAAGAATTAAATAATGCAATAAAAGAGTATTTTAAAGGAAATTTTATAAAGAAAAAGAAACTTATCAAAACAACAAAAAAGACAACTGACTCCCTAACTTTAGATACAAAACTATTAGAGTGTAACTTTGCTTTTAATCAGAAATTTAGAGATTTCTTTAAGGGAAAAACAGGAATTAAAAATTTTAAGTTTAATACTGATATGATCGCAACAGCCAAAAAAGTTAAACAAGATGGTGATGTATCTTTTACTCTAGAAGATATGCTTGATGTCTATTATGGTAAATGTGAATATGCTAAGTATGATCATTCATCCTGTCAATGGAATCAGTTTTATAAGGACTTTTGTGCTGATCCCTCTAATTCTATCTTTAATAATAAATTAAAAGTGGCATCTATTCTTTGGAAAATAGTTCGAGATTCTACAAATGATAAAATTTATACAAAAAACATAGTAGAAGATAATTATGACAAATTAAAAAAATATGTGATAAGACGATAAAAAATGAATATACACGGATTATAAGAGTAATTTGATATGAGTTGTAAGATGAGTTATATCAAATTTTCTTTTGGTATGTTATACTTGAATTAGATAATTAATAAGGAGATTGAAAAGATATAGATATGGATAACGAAAATAATAAATTTATTAAAACTTATTACAATGGTATTTCAATTTATTTAGGAAATAGTGAAGTTGAACCAATATTAGAAGGTGAAGTATATATTGATAAGAATGATTATTGTGAAGGAATAATTACCAATGAAAATAAAGAATTATATTTTATTTTTGGTACCTTTAAAAAATATGATTTTCTAGATTTATATATAATAAATAATAAAAAAGTAAATAGATACTGTGCGAAAAAGAATAGGTTTACTTATGAGGGAGAAAATTATTTGATTCAAAACAATGAAATTGTATCAAAAAATGATTTTTATATAAAAATTAGTGAATTAGAAATGGATCCAAGGGATACCTGGATAAATCCAAAAGAAGAATTTATAAATAAATTACAAACATTTAAAGAATATTGGTTATTGAATGATGATAATAGATCATTATATGAAAAGTATAATAGAGAAAAAAATAGAGATTACGTAAACAGGGTATCAAAATGATTCCTCATAAAGAGGAATCATATATGATGTTTGTTCCAGATAAAAAAGCAAAGCTCCAAATTCTAATATTGGATAGGTTTGCTTTTTATATGCAATTGTATTGACTTTTAAACCACAAGTGTATATACTGTATATATACAATAAAGAGGTGAACCATGGACATTATTATAAGTAACTCTAGTAATATACCAATTTATCAACAAATAAAAGACCAAATAAAAAATAAAATCATTTCTAATGAGCTAAAGGTAGGAGAACAATTACCATCCATTCGAGGTTTAGCTAAAGAATTAAGAATTAGCGTAATTACAACAAAAAATGCTTATGATGAGTTAGAACAAGAAGGATACGTGGAAACAATCCCTATGAAAGGTACCTATGTTGCGAATAAAAATGTTGAACTAATTCGTGAAGAACAGTTACAGAAAATAGAGGGATTAATAGATACAGCAGTAAGGCTTGCTAAAATTAGTTCTATTTCAAAAGGGGAAGTACAGAATATGTTAGATATATTATATGAGGAGGAATAAGTTATGGAAAATGTAATAGAAATAAAAAAATTAACAAAGAAGTATGATAAGTTTGAATTAAAAAATATAAATCTTTCTCTACCAAAAGGTATGATTATGGGACTAATCGGAGAAAATGGAGCAGGAAAATCAACAACAATTAAAGCAATTTTAAATTTAATTCACATAGATTCTGGAAAAATAAAAATATTTGGACTAGATAATAAAAGAGAAGAAAAAAGAATTAAAGAAGATATAGGGGTAGTATTAGATGATAGCTTTTTATCTGAATATCTTAATCCATCAGACATAAATAAGATTATGAAAAACATTTATAAAAACTGGGATGAGAAATTATATTTTAAATATTTAGATAACTTTAAATTACCAAAAGATAAAAATATAAAAGAGTTTTCTAGTGGTATGAAAATGAAAATAAGAATTATTACTGCTCTTTCACATCATCCTAAATTACTAATACTAGATGAGCCGACAAGCGGATTAGATCCAGTGGCTAGAAATGAAATATTGGATATTTTTCAAGATTTTATACAAGATGAAGAATGCTCTATTTTAGTATCAAGTCATATTACATCCGACCTAGAACATATTGCTGATTATATAACATTCATAAATGATGGGAGTATAGTTTTATCAAGAACAAAAGATGAACTACTGGAGCATTATGGAATTGTAAAATGTTCTAAAGAAGAATTTTCAAGTATTCACTCTTCTGATTATATAAAATATAAGAAGAACAGATATGAATATGAAGTGCTAATAGAAGACAAAGATTTATTCAAGAAAAAATATAATAGTAAAGTAATTGATAAGCCAACTATAGAGGATATTATGTTAATTTATATAAAAGGAGAGAAGTAAGATGAATATTGTAAAAGGTTTAATAACAAAAGATTTATTACAATTAAAAAGTTATAAGAAAACATTAATTTTATATATTTTGATTTTCTTTCTAACATCACTAGTACAAGAGAACACGAAGGATATTGGTTATATGTTAATTGTAATGATGATTCTAGGATTTGGAATGTTTGCAGTAGCTTCATTAAATTATGATGAGCAGGCAAACGCAAATCGATATCTTTTAACCTTACCTATTACTAAAAAGAGCATAGTTTTTTCTAAATATATTTTTGTAGTAATGTCTAATATAATAGGATTTCTATTTGGAATTTTGTTTAGTTTTTTGATTATATATATGGTAGCAGGAAAAACGCCTAGTATGGAAAAATTCATCTCTATGGGGTTAGGCGGACTACTTGGTGTTAGTTTTATAGAGGCAATACAAATTCCTTGCATTTATAAGTTTGGAGCAGAAAAGGGAAGAATCTATATGTTCATTGTAGTCGCTTTTGTTACACTTTTAATTGGTGGAGTATTCTTTCTAGGAGAAAAAATAAATATAGGGTTATCTTTAAGTAGTATATTAAGTATAGTAAAAAACTTTTTTCCATTACTAATAGTATTAGCAACAACAATTATTTATTTTATCTCTTATAAAATCTCTTGTAAAATTCTTGAAAATAAAGATATATAAACCAGGGTTATTTACAAGTAAATCTATAGCGATTTACTTTTTGTATGATATAATTGAGTAGAAAAAACTAGAATTTGAAAGTGAGATGATATAGTGAACAATAAAAAACAAAAGACATTTAGTACAATAATATTAAGTTTATTGATTTTGATAGTATCACAATTAATAGCACAATTATTGGCAAGTGGTCTAGTTTTAATAAAAATACCAGAATATATCTGTAATGTTGTAGCAGGAATTTTATATATTATGATTAGTTACCATTTTTTAAAATTACTATGCCATAAATACTTGAAATCTAAAACAGAGAAATATTATATTTCAAAATTTAAAATTAATATTAAATGGCTTATCATAGGATTAATATTACCATTATTAGTGATTGGAATCTATTTGTTATTACCAGGTAATTTTGAAATAGTAACTATGAAAATGACAAAAAAACTAACCTTAATAGCTGCAGGTGTTTTCTTTTCGGGTATTGGTGTAGGTGTTGTGGAAGAAATGGTGTTTAGAGGGATAATAATGAATTGTTTAAAGGAAAGATATAATAAAAAAATAGCTATAATAGTACCATCTATTCTATTTGGCCTAGTCCATATATTAGGTATGAACTTTAATATAATAAGTTGCTTGTTGGTTGTTTTATCTGGAACAATGGTTGGTATAATGTTTTCACTAATTGCAGAAGAAAGTAAATCTATATGGAGTAGTGCTATTGTTCATATACTATGGAATATTATTATAATTGGTGGAATACTTCATATAGGAAATTCTATTGATGAATATTCAATTTATAATTATGTGTTAAATACAAAATCATTTTTAATAACTGGTGGAGAATTTGGAATTGAATCTTCTATAATTGCGTTAATAGGATATAACCTAGTAAGTTTGGTTGGTTATTGCTTTTTAAAAAATACTAAAAAGATTAAATAGTAAGTTTCTAATTATTAGAAGTATACCATGATAAAATGGACTATATCATCATAATTGCTCATTTATATTATATAAAATTTTAATAGAAAACTATAAATGCAACTCAAAGTTGGTAGTAAAAATAGTATTCAAAGTATAGAATTTCACTAAGAAAGGAGGAAAATCTAATGAAATTTGGAGATAATTTAAGAGTTTTGAGAAAAGGAAAAAAAATGTCTCAAGAAGATTTGGCAGAAAAGGTAAAAGTTTCTAGGCAAAGTGTAAGTAAATGGGAAACTGGAGAAGCTTATCCAGAAATGAATAATATATTAGAACTTTGTAAGATATTTCATTGCCATATTAATGATTTAGTAAATGATAGTATTATTGATATGGATTCATTAGATGAAGAAATTAAAATGAGTGTAGTGAAATTCAAGCGTGAACAACAAACAAAAATGAAAGGTTTAAGTAAGGCAATATCTATAATTGCAAAGATATGTAGAATTATCGTTATAGTATGTATACCCATATTGATTGCAACAATGATTATTTTAGGAGTCCTTACGAATAAAGTTAATGTTGTGGATAACGAAATAAGATTTGATGGAATAAAAGACAAAATAACAATTATACAAAAAGACAATAAGAACACATCCATAATGCTTAATGGTAAGAAAGTAGAAGATACAGCAAATCAAGAATCAATACTTAAAATGAAAGAAATACTTGATAATAACTCTAAAGTGGAAGTATTAAGCTATATAGAAATAGGTTTTACTTTCTTAATCATTAATTTAATTTTAATCACCATCATGTTAAAACATTTAGAAAAATTATTTGATAACATAAACAAAGGAGATACACCATTTACTTTAGAAAATGTAACACATATAAAGAAAATGGCATATCTAATGATTGCTGTTATAATTTTACCCAATATAATGGGATCAATATTTGAGATAATACTAAATACTGATTTGGATATTGACTTTGAACTATTTAGTATAGTTGAAATATTATTTTTATTTAGTATGTCTTATATATTCCAATATGGATATGAAATCCAACTAGATTCTAAAGGGAAAATGTATGGTGAAGAAGATGAATAAAACAGGATTTATTAATGAATTAGAAAAACAAACAAACTATCCTAAAGAGAAGTGTATGATTATTAACAATATACTAGAGGAAAAATTTTTCATAAGTAAAAAAAGTAAAGATAAGATTATAAATGCTATTCATAATAAATTAGAAGTTAGTAATGAAGAAGCAAATAGGATATATGAAATAGCAACTAGAATTGTCAAAGAAGAAATAAAAAACAAATTAAAACATCCTTTTAAAAATCTAGATAGTTAGTTATAACTTATAAAAGATATAAGTATTTCTTACGAGTAATAAGTGATATGTGTAAAGACATATTGCTTTTTATGTATTTCAATATTGTAATATCTATTTATAGTGAAAGGTGGTATAATTTATATGAAACGTGGTGATTTTATGAAGAAAATACTAATAATTGAGGATGAAGAAAGCATTTGTAATGAACTATCAGAATTATTAAAAAATTCAGGCTACGGGGCAATAGTTTTAGAAAACTTTAAAGATGCAAAGAACGAAATTCTTAGTATTAATCCAGATTTAATCTTATTAGATATTAATATTCCTTATATAAATGGAGAATTGCTTTTACAAAATTTAAGAAAAGAATCAAATATTCCAGTTATCATGGTTACAAGTAAAAATACAGAAGCAGATGAAGTATTATCTATTTCTTATGGAGCAGATGATTATATTACAAAACCTTATAATCCAACGATACTTCTTTTAAGAATTAATAATATATTTAAAAGAGTAGAAGATCACTCTAATTTGTATTCATACAAAGATTTAACTATTAATTTACAAAAAGGAGTAATAACAAAAGATAAAAAAGAAATTTCTCTTACTAAGAATGAAATGATAATTCTAGGGTTTTTACTAAATAATAGGAATAAAATCGTAACACGAGATGAGTTAATGACTGAGCTTTGGAATAATAACGAATATATAAATGATAATGCTTTAACAGTAAATATTAGTAGATTAAGAAATAAATTAAAAGAAGTAGAAGAGGAAGAAGTAATAGAAACTAAGAAAGGCCTAGGTTATATTTTATTATGAAATTTAATAAGTACTTAAAAGATAAGATTTTAACTATTTCATTATTCTTCTTAATGACAACTACTATTTTACTTATGCTTTTAGCATTTAAATGTAATATTTCTTTAATAGTAGCTATATTACTTACCTTATTTATCTTTAATATTACATTTATTTTAATAGATTACCTTCGAAAAAGAAACTTTTACAATTTACTTTTATTAAACATAGAAAGACTAGATAAAAGTTATTTGGTTTTAGAAACACTACAAAAACCTCACTTTTATGAAGGAGAATTACTATATCAAGCATTATATGAAATAAATAAATCCATGCTTGAAAATGTTAAAGAGTATGAGTATGCAGTAAATGATTTTAAAGAGTATATCGAAATGTGGATTCATGAGGTAAAAATACCTCTTGCAACTTTAGTTTTAATGGCACATAATCATAAAGATAATTTTGATAAGAAGCAAATAGAGCAAATAAAAAGATTAGATAATTATATAGAACAAGTCTTGTATTATGTAAGGTGTGAAAACGCAGAACAGGATTATTTAATAACTGAAAATAATCTAGATAAAATAATTAGTCATATTGCGTTAAAAAACAAAGACGATTTACTTGAAAATAAAATAAATTTAATTGTGAAAAATATTGATTATAAAGTTTTAACTGATTCAAAATGGTTAGAATTTATTCTAAACCAAATAATCAATAATAGTATTAAATATAAACGTCATGATACAAAATCATATATTAAGATATCTGCAAAACAGGAAAATAATAAAACAATATTATATTTAAAAGATAATGGCATAGGTATACCATCTAAAGACTTACCAAGAGTTTTTAACAAATCTTTTACTGGACATAATGGTAGGTTAAAAGGATCTTCAACCGGAATGGGCCTTTTTATAGCGAAAAACATGTGTAAAAAGCTAGGGCACAAAATAGAAATAAAATCAAAAGAAGGAGAGTATACAGAACTACAAATTATATTTTCAAAAGATAAACACTATGAAGTTGTAAAGTAGTATTACAAAAATGTAATGGTTTGTAATATTAGAAAAACGACAAGTACTAATGTTTTTGTTATTGTTTTAAACAAGGAGGAGAAATATTATGAAAAATATTTTAAAATTAGAGAAAATTGAAAAATACTATGGTAATAAATCATCTCTAACAAAAGCAATTAACAATATATCTTTTGATGTTTTTGAAGGTGAATTTGTTGCGATTATGGGATCAAGTGGATCCGGAAAAACAACGCTTCTAAATTGTATTTCTACAATTGATAGAGTAACCAGTGGACATATCTATGTAAATGGAGAAGATATTACAAAATTAAAAGGGAATCATCTTAATAAATTCAGAAGAGAAGAGTTAGGATTTATTTTTCAGGATTTTAATCTTTTAGATACTCTAACAGCCTATGAGAATATCGCACTTGCTTTATCGATTCAAAATGTGGATGCTAAAGAAATTGATAAAAGAGTAAAAGAAGTTGCTCGTGATCTTGATATTAAAGGTGTTTTGGAAAAATATCCATATCAAATGAGTGGAGGTCAAAAGCAACGTGTTGCATCAGCAAGAGCAATTATTACAAATCCTAAATTAGTACTGGCAGATGAGCCAACTGGAGCATTAGATTCCAAATCATCGAAGATGTTACTTGAAAGATTCAATTATTTAAACAATGAGTTAAAAGCAACCATTCTTATGGTAACCCATGATGCTTTTACAGCAAGCTATGCTTCTCGTGTAATTTTTATTAAAGATGGTAAAATCTTTAATGAGATCAATAGAGGAGATGATACAAGAAAAGAGTTCTTTGACAAAATTATTGATGTTGTAACACTATTAGGGGGAGATTTAAATGATGCTTTGTAAGTTATCACTAAAAAATATTAAGAAAAGTTTTAAAGATTATGCAATTTATTTCTTTACCTTAATTCTTGGTGTTGCCATCTTTTATGTATTTAATGCGATTGATAGTCAGACAGTAATGATGGATGTGACTTCCTCTACTTATGAAATTATTAAGCTCATGACAAATATGCTTTCTGGTGTAAGTGTATTTGTATCCTTTATACTTGGATTCTTAGTTATTTATGCATCTAGATTTTTGATTAAAAGAAGAAATAAAGAATTTGGAATTTATTTAACACTAGGCATGAGTAAAAGAAAAATATCTTTGGTTTTATTCTTTGAAACATTATTTATTGGTATTATCTCTTTAATAATAGGACTTGGATTAGGTGCAGTTCTATCACAATTTATGAGCCTACTCGTTGCGAATATGTTTGATGCCAATATGACAAAATTTACTTTTATTTTCTCAGGTAGTGCCTGTATAAAAACAATTGTTTACTTTGGTATTATGTATTTATTAGTTATGATCTTTAATACCATTAATATCAGTAAATGTAAGTTAATAGAATTACTATATGCAAGAAAAAAAGCTGAGCGCATTAAACTTAAAAATCCTCTTTTTTGTACCATTATATTTATCATTTCATCTATAGTATTGGGGTATGCTTATTATTTAGTTACTGCAGGATTTGTAAAACTAGATACAGCAGATAAGATATATATTCCGATTGTAATGGGAATCGTTTCCACATTCTTTCTATTTTGGTCATTATCAGGATTACTTTTAAAAATATTTATGAGTATGAAAAATATCTATTATAAGGGATTAAATTGTTTTACATTAAGACAATTTTCAAGTAAAATTAATACAACTGTATTTTCAATGACTGTTATTTGTTTAATGTTATTTATAACGATTTGTGTCTTATCAAGTGCATTATCAATTAAAAACTCTATGACTGCAAATTTAAATGAATTAGCCCCAGTGGATGTACAACTTACCAAACCATTACATATTATGGATGAAAGTAGTAATGAAGAGATTATTCTTGATTCTAAAATATCAGTAAGACAAACACTTCTTAAAAATGATTTTAATATAGATGAGTATTTAAAAGATGTTGTTGAATTTAATACTTATTCATCAAATGATATAACACTAAGAAGTACTCTAGGAAGTAGGTTAGATAAAATAACAAATCAGTATAAATACTTACGATATGATAGTACTGAGACAATTATGAAAATAAGTGATTATAATAAAATTGCTAAAGTATATGGAAATAGGGAATATACATTAAAAGATAATGAGTATTTAATAGTAGCTGACTTTGATAGTATGATTTCTATTAGAAATGAAGCTTTAAAAGCAGGTGAGACTATAGTAATTAATAATCAAATATTTTACCCAAAATACAAAGAATGCAAGGATGGTTTTATAGAAATTTCATCAAATCATGTTAATGATGGTGTTATTTTAGTTCCCGACGAAGTAGCAGATAATTTAAAAGCGGATCACAATAGCATAGTAGCGAATTATAAGAAAAAAAGTGATAAAGAAAAAGAAAAAATTAATGAAAAATTAAATAAAATAATAGAGACAACCTGGAATAAAACGAGCTTAACTTCTTTGAATAGTAAAATTTATATTGCAGAAGCTAGTATTGGTTTAGGAGCATTAGTTACTTTTATTGGACTTTATTTAGGAATTGTATTTTTAATATCGAGTGCCGCAATACTTGCTTTGAAAGAATTATCTGAAAGCAGTGATAACAAGAATCGCTTTACTATGCTTAGAAGGCTTGGCGCCGATGAAAAAGTTATAAATAAAGCATTATTTAGACAAATTGGTATATTCTTTATGTTCCCTCTATTACTAGCAATTCTTCATTCTATCTTTGGACTTAAATTCAGTACTATGATCCTAGAAACGTTTGGAACAGATGGATTATTATCATCCATTATTATGACAGCTGTTTTCTTAGTAGTAATTTATGGAGGATATTTCTTACTTACATATATTTGTAGTAAAAATATTATAAAAGAAAGATGATAATGTTTACTTTATATAATTTTAGTAAAAGTTTCGAGAATTTTAAGGAAGATTTTTTACCGCTAATCCTTCCTTTTGGTATACTTATTTTGGTATTCATTATGATCGCTATAGTTAGAGGGAGAAATGGGGATTAGTATTTTTACTAATCCTTTATTATGAATTATATATTTGCGATAAAAACAGCTATATTTATGTTCCCAATTATAGCCTTCTTTTTTACTATACCATTTATCTTATATGAGTATCATAAATATGGCTCAATTCATAAACTAAAAGTATTCATTATCTATTCTTTTATCCTTTATATACTAACCATCTACTTCTTAGTTATTTTACCTCTACCAGCTAAAAACACTTTATTAAAACCTAAGGAAAATATGATTCGCCTCGTACCATTCGGTTTTGTTGGCGATTTAATAAAAGAGTCTTCCTTTACTCTAACTAATCCAAAAACCTATTTAAAAGCGTTAACAGAACCTTGTTTCTATACAGTTATTTTTAATGTATTTATGATGATTCCATTTGGAATGTATTTAAGATATTACTTTAAATGTAGTTTAAAAAAAACAGTTATATTTAGCTTTCTTCTTAGTTTGTTCTTTGAACTGACACAAGTATCAGGACTTTATTTTATTTATCCATATCCATATAGAGTATTTGATGTCGATGATTTAGCGATGAATACTTTAGGAGGAATAGTAGGTTATTATATAACTGGATTTATTGATAAATTCTTACCAACAAGAGAAAAAATTGATAGAGTTTCTTTAGAAAATGGCAAAACAGTTTCAGGACTTAGAAGAATTACAATATTTTTACTAGATTTTTTTCTTTATATTTTTATTACTTTATTTATAAGTATATTCCTTAGAAATAATTATTTAAAATATATTATTTTTATAATTTACTATATAGGTATACCTTACACTTTAAATGGAAAAACACCAGGTAGTAAATTTTTAAATGTAAGATTAGAATATAAGAATTATAAGTTTGTTAGAAGCACATTAAGAATACTATTTATATATATTTACTATTTTTATCTTCCTTATAAATTAATGTTTATGATACAAATACTAAAAGACTATTTAAAACTAGATACATCAATAACAGTTGCTTTGTTTCTTATAGGTTTTATCTTTATTATTGTTTTTTATCTAGGAAATATGATTATAATTTTAAGAAAGAAAATTATATATTATGATAAAATCTTTAAAGTTACATATATAAGTACAATAAAGGATAATGAAAATTAGCAATTCGTTTAATAGAATTAATATTTTAGATATATGTTATTTTTGTTATGTTATACTATAGAAAAAATTAAAATAGTAAGTAATGATGTTAAATAATTTAATCAAAAGTGCTATAATAAAATTATATCAAAGTGATGTATAAATTTTAATTAAAAAGTAGGAGTTGTATAAATTGAAAACTGATTTATTAACGATACCAAACATTGGTAAAAAAACAAAACAAGCACTATTAAGTATAGGAATTACCTGTGTGGAAGATTTAATAGGAAAAAATCCAGAAGATTTGTATTTTAAAGATTGTATAATAAAAGGATTTCAAGAAGATAAATGTCAGTTATATCTTTTTAGGATGGCAGTATACTATGCAGAAAATGATATTTATGAAGAAGAAAAATTAAAATGGTGGTATTGGAAAGACAAGAACTATCCAGAAAAATAAGCTAAAATATGTCTTGATAACTATAATTAAGTTAAAGAAAAAATAGGAAAAAAGAATACTAAGTAAATACAATAGGAAAAGATTTATATAGAATACTTTATTTAGACTATGAGAAAAACAAGATAGGAGTTATCCAAAATATGAGACGTTAGATAACATTTATGAAGATAAATAATATAGTAAAAAATAGTAATTTATTAAACTCTAGGATTATTTCCTGTTAAAAATAGCCTTTGCATTATATGATATGAATGTGAAAGGAGAAAATTATGAATCAAGAGCGTATTGGAAAGTTTATTTCTAAATGTCGAAAGAAAAGAAAGATGACACAGTCTGAACTTGGAGAAAAGTTAGGTGTAACTGAAAAATCTATTAGTAATTGGGAAAATGGAAGAAATATGCCAGACTTATCATTATTTAAACCACTATGTGATGAGCTTGGTATTACAATTAATGATTTAATGAGTGGAGAAAAAATTGATAAGGAAAATTATCAAGAAAAATTTGAGGAGAATATAGTGAATACTATTGATTATTCTACAAAAAAATTAAACAAATATAGTAAGGCCATTTCTCTAATTCTAATTATACTTGGACTTTTTGCCTCACTATCAGCAGTTATGATTTTCCCTAGTGAAAGTAGTTGGGGATCTATCTATTCTGTATTTGGAATAATAGTATTCATGATAGGTATCTCACGAGTAATAAATCAGGTAACGTGGTATAGACGATTATGGTTGATTTTTATCATATTTATAGGAGCAATGGGAATTTTATTATTTACTGACTATGTAAATGTTAAAAATAACAATGAAGCACCAATGTTTAGAATAAAAGCAACTACCACTGGTAATGTTATTTACTATGACACATTATTTTATGATGTATATAGATGTAATTTTGATGAAGATAATGAATACTGGGTTATTGAAAAAAATAATAATCCTACTATCAAAGAATTAATAAATTATTGTAAATAATATAGACTACAATTTATAAAGCAGATCTTATAATATAGAAGATTCGCTTTTTTTATGCTATAATTATAATAAATAATACCAATTTTGATGGAGTATAAAAGGAAGTTGATAACGTGAAAACGAAAAAAATATATATTGTATTAACACATACAGGCACCTTTCTTTCCCAAATCGTAAAAGAATACACAAAAGATGAATTTTCTCATATTTCAATTTCTCTAGATAGAGATTTAAATGAAATGTATAGTTTTGGAAGACTAACTCCTTATAATCCTTTTTGGGGAGGATTTGTCCACGAATATGTAGATAAAGGAACATTTAAAAGATTTTATAATACAAGAGCTAAGGTATATTCTCTAGAAATATCTGAAGATCAATATGAAAATATAAAGAATAATATAAGACAAATTCAAGAAAAAAGAAGCAAGTATTCATTTAATATACTTGGATTGTTGGCTGTAGGATTTCACAAAAAAATAGAAAGAAAATACTCATTTTATTGTGCTGAATTTGTTAAATATTTAATAGAAGAAGCAAAAATTGATATCCATTTACCTGATATAATAAAACCAAATGATTTTAAAGAAATAAGTGAATTACAAGAAGTATATGGAGGGCTATTAAGAAAATATAAATTTGAAAGAAGCAATATGAAAAATAGTTTTAATGGTTACTCTCTATAAAAGGGAAATTAAAATTTAGATATATAAATTATAATTTGGAGGAAAGAAAAAGTATGAAAGAGAATAAAAATAAGACAGTTGAAGAATAATTTTACAATTTATAAACCGAGTTGTTTATGTGAAAAATTTGCTATTATATAAAAGGTCTTGATTTATAAACATATCTATAAAAATTTACTACTTTTCATTTTAATAATTATATATTGAATTACCTGAAATTATTATTTGTTAAAAATCATGATATAATTTGTTTAACAAATGGGAAAGACATTGGAAGGGAGATTTATTATATGGAAAAATTAGCGATTATTTCTGATATACATGGTAATTTAGAGTCATTAAAATCTGTATTATGTGATATTAAGGAGAGAAACATAGACAAAATAATTTGCCTTGGTGATATAATTGCAAAAGGAAGTAATCAGCATGAATGTATAGAATTAATTAAAAATAATTGCGAGGTTGTTCTACAAGGAAATTGTGATGAGCATTTTACAAGTGATATAGATTTATCACATGAAACTGAGCAAGAAATTAAAAGAATAAAATGGAATAAAAGTAAATTAACGCAGGATGATATTAAATATTTAAGTAGTTTACCCTATTGTTTTGAATTTTATATGAGTGGGAGATTAGTTAGACTTTTTCATGCTACACCTGAAAAAATAAATGGTTTTGTTGGGAATATTGATAACATTGATAGATTATACAAATTATTTTTGCCTAGCAATAACACGAATTCAAATCAATTGGCGGATATTGTAATTTATGGACATATTCATACACCATTTATACAAAAAATTATAATAGGACGATAATTAATACTGGTTCAGTAGGCAACGCAATAGATGTGTTTAGAAATGATAAAAAAGATGGTAATGTAAAAAACACTACAGTTGCAAATTACTTAATTATTTCCGGAAATTATAATTCCAAAAATATAGATGAAAAAATATCATATGAATTGATAAGTGTTCCATATAATATTGATAAAGAGTTAGAATCTAACATCGATAATATTGAAAAATCATCATATGAAGAGGAAATAAGAAATGGAAAATATAGAGATATGGAAAAAATATATAAAAGTTTTGAAATCAGAGGGATAGATAAAAATAAGATTTAATACATTAACAGTCTTGCAATTGGTAAATGTAAACATCTTCTAAAATAATGCCCATAAATAAAGACTATAGTGACAACAACTTATAAAAACATACCTAAAAAATGCAATACCTTTAATGTAAGAATAGGCATGTAAAAGATGGTTTTATATATTCAACCTTTTCTTTCAATAATAATAAAATATGTAAAAGAAATATAAAAGAGAGATTTAGTTTTGCTCTATATTTTAAAATAGCTAGTTTCTAAAAGAAGTAGGTGAAGTAAATTTGGTAGTAGAAAAAATATCTTTAAAAAAATTATTCTGGATATTTTTATTTGCTAGCATAATAGGCGCTTTTTATGAAGAGGGATTATTTGTAATAAGGCATCTTATAAGAAGTGGTATTTTTGTTTGGGAACCAAGAAGGGGAGTTTTCTGGGGACCAATTAGCCCCATTTATGGAATTGGAGCTGTAGTAATGTGTTTACTATTAGTAAATAAAAAAGATAATTTATGGATGACTTTTATAAAAGCCTCACTTTTAGGAGGAGTAACAGAATATATAATTAGTTTTTTACAAGAGTTTTTTTTGCATACAACGTCATGGAATTATAGTAATAAATTTTTAAATATAAACGGCAGAACAACTCTACCTTTTATGTTAGTTTGGGGAATATTTGGATTGATCTTCGTTAAAATAATTTATCCACCTTTATCTAGTAAAATAGACAGTTTAGAAATGTTTATTAGTGATAAATTAATGTTTATTTTAATCCTTATTTTATCAATAGATATTTTAATATCTTGGACTGCATTAATTAGACAGACATTAAGACATTATCATATAAGAACAATTACTGTAGTAGATAGATTTTATGATAAGCATTTTGATGATGATTATATGAAAAGAAAGTTTCCGAATATGGTAAAGAGGTAAGCAGTATGAACGTTTTTAAGATAGTAGATATTATTTTCTATATAATAGTAATTATTGTTATTTTATTATTTGTAATCATATTTATTAAGGGAAAGAAAAATCATAATTATCCAAAAAAGACTAAAAGTAATAAAACTAAATTTGCAGTTTTAATACCAGCGAGAGATGAATCCAAAGTAATTAGGGGATTACTAGAAAGTATTAAAAATCAAAGTTATAAAATATCGATGCAAGATGTATATATCATTGTAGAAGATGAAAAAGACTTAACCTGTAAGATAGCAAAGGAATTTAAAGCAAATATAATTATTAGGAAACATCTTGAATTAAAAAGAAAAGGGTATGCCTTAGATGAAGGTATAAAAGAGATTTTAGATAAAGATAAAAAGTATGATGCCTATTTTATTTTTGATGCTGATAATATTTTAGATAAAGATTATTTCTTAAATATGCTAGATACTTATAATGAAGGCTATGATATTGGAATAGGTTATAGAAATACAAAAAATGGAAATGAAAATGTTATATCCGCCTGTTCAACTTTAACCTTTTCTATGATTAATACATTAGGAAATCATATAAAGAATAAAAATACATTAAATATTACAATATCTGGAACAGGATTTTATATTAGAGGTAGTTATATAGAAAAATGGAAAGGTTATCCATTCCACAGTCTAACAGAAGATTATGAATTAACCTTATATTCAGTATTAAATAATATGACTTCATTTTATAATGAGAAAGCAAAATTTTATGATGAACAACCAACAGAGTTTAAAGTAAGTATAACGCAAAGAACGAGATGGGTAAAAGGTTTTTTCTCATCAAGAAAAAGATATCTAAAAGAGATATTCAAAAAAAGTTTTACAAAAAATAAAAACAATGGATCCCAAGCCATAATTTGTCTTAGTATATTACCATATCTTTTATTGGTATTTGGAATTACTTTAGAATTATTAACTAATCTTTTAGGTACAATTGTTTATCTATTTATAAATATAGAACTATCTAAAATCCTATTAGGAAAAAGTATTATTATTTTACTTGTATGTTATTTAGTACTCGTAGGAGCAACGCTTGTTATCATATTAAATGAAGGAAAAAAGATTGATTTAAATAAGAAAAGTAAAATAAAAGCATTATTCCTTAATCCCTTCTTTTTAGCAAGTTATGTATATTGTATAATGATTGCCTGTATGAAAAAAAATTTAGGTTGGGAAAAGATAAACCATGGTTAAAAAACTTCATATGCTTTAGAAGAACCATAAAAAAAGATAAGAATAGTTTGCATATTTTAGATACTCAATATTTGAAGAGTATCTTTTATGTTATAATACTCTTAATATAATAGGAATTGAGGTGGGCGTAATTATGAGAATTCTAGATAAGGAATTAGAAAACAAAAAAATAGATTATAATAAACTACTTACCTATGGATTTATGAAAAATAACAATTCATATACTTATAAAAATAAAATTTTAGATAAAAATTTCGAAATAATCGTTGAGATAAAAAATAAGAAAATGATTTCTAGAATAATAGATTTAGAGATGGATGAAGAGTATTTACTTGCAGATATTAAAAGTGCTAGTGGGGATTTTGTAGGAAAAGTAAAAGAAGAGTATGAGAGTAGACTGCAGGATATAATAGATAATTGTTTTGTTTTGGATGCATTTAAAAGTAAACAGGCTAGGGAAGTCATTAAATATATAAAAGATAAATATAATGATGATTTAGAATTTTTGTGGAAAAAGGTTTCCAATAATGCAGTTTTTAGAAATAAGTCTAATAATAAATGGTATGGAGTTCTACTTATTATATCCAAACAAAAACTTGGATTAGATAGTGATGAAATCATTGATGTTCTTGATTTAAGAAATACCAAAGAAGAAATAAAAAAAATAATTGATAATCAAAGATTTTTTCCAGGATATCATATGAATAAAGAGCATTGGTTTACCATACCCCTTGATGGAACTGTCCCAATAGAAGAAATATTTAAATATATAGATAGCAGTTACAATCTGAAATAAATAAAAAATTAAAATTTTAATAATTAATTTCTAACTTAAACAATATACTTATTGTAGGGAGATAGATATATGAATAAAAAGTTTGTTATATGTTTAAGTTGTATTTTATTATTAATGATTACTTCATTATTTTCTATTAATTTATTTCACAAAGAACCAGAGGTTAAAACAAAAAAAATTACTGCTAGTGTACTAAAAGTTAACGATAAACACCTAACAGTCCGAGATAAAAATCATATTATTTATACTTTTAGTGTAGATGAGGTTGAGACCACTGCAAACGTTGGTGATGAAGTTGTAATTGAATATACTGGCTTACTAGATAAAAATAAAAATAAACAAGAAACTAGTGTGATCAATTATGAAAACGCTTCTACATCAAAAGATGAAAATGGCATACCTACTGATTGGTTAGATAATGGAATTTTTAGTGATTATTATATTCTTGCAAATAAAAAGTTAGAAAAAATGACTTTAGATGAAAAAATTGCCCAACTACTACTAGTAAGATATCCAGATACAGATACAAAAGCAATAAATGATTTAAAGAAGTACCAATTTGGAGGTTTTGTCTTTTTTGAAAGAGATTTTAAAAATAAAACCTCACCAGAAGTAAAAAGTTGGATCAAAGGTCTTCAAGAGGCATCAAAAATACCACTTTTAACAGCTGTAGATGAAGAAGGAGGAAAAGTAGTAAGAGTTAGTAGTAATCCTAACTTAGTAGCTGAGAAGTTTAAATCAAGTCAAGAATTATATAAAGAAGGCGGTCTAAGCCTTATTAAAACAGACACAGAAACCAAAAGTAAAGTGTTAAATAACTTAGGGCTTAACTTAAACTTAGCCCCAGTAGTAGATGTTTCTACAAACTCCCAAGACTACATGTATGAAAGAAGCCTTGGCCAAAATACAGAAATTACCTCTGACTATGCTAAAACAGTGATTGAAGCAAGTAAAGATACAGGTGTATCTTATACATTAAAACACTTTCCTGGATATGGAAATAATTCAGACACGCATACCGGAACATCTGTAGATGATAGAAGTTATGATGATATTGTAAAAAATGACCTACCACCATTTAAAGCAGGAATTGAATCAGGAGCCGAAGCAGTTCTAGTTAGTCATAACACTGTTACGAGTATAGATAATACAGAACCTGCATCATTATCAGCAAGCGTGCATAATTTACTAAGAAACGAACTTAAATTTACAGGTATTATTATTACAGATGATTTGGCTATGGGAGCAGTATCTTCAATTAATAATGCAACAGTAAAAGCAATTCAAGCTGGAAACGATTTAATTATTACAACTGATTATGAAAAAAGTTTCAACGAAATAAAGAACGCTATAGAAAATGGAACAATAAGTGAAGACTTAATAGATAAATTAGCCTTTAGAGTCTTAGCTTGGAAATACTATAAAGGACTATTATTTGAAATTCATAAATAAAATACACATATTTAATATATATAATTCATCTAACAGACAAATAGGTAAATAGTTTACTTATTTGTCTTTTTTAGATTGATTGGAAAGAAAAAACAAGACACTAATTTCAATTATCTGATATACTTATTATGTGGTAATAATAATGATTAATAAGCCAAAGTATCTATATAAGACCATTAACAAAGAAGGAGGAGAAAGAAAAATGGAAAAAGCAAAAGTTTATTTTACAAAAAATATAACACCAGAGAGTGTTGTAGAAATGTTTAAAGTATTAAATAAGGAGTTAAAGGGAAAAGTTGCAGTGAAGGTTCATTCTGGAGAGGCAGGAAATCAGAACTACTTACACCCAGAATTTATGAAACCTATGATTGATTATGTTAAAGGTACTGTAGTGGAGTGTAATACTGCCTATGAAGGACAAAGAAACTATACCGATAAACATAAGAAGTTAATGAAGAAACATGGTTGGAGTGAATTCTTTACTGTTGATATTATGGATGAAGCTGGACCTGACTTAAAATTAGATATACCAAATGGGAAAGTATTAAAAGAAAATTACTTAGGAAAAAATATAGAAAATTACGATTCCATGCTAGTGTTATCACATTTTAAGGGACATCCAATGGGTGGTTATGGTGGAGCTCTAAAACAACTTTCTATTGGTTGTGCCTCATCTGCTGGTAAGTGCTTTATCCATTCAGCAGGGAAAACAAAAGATCAAACTGTATTATGGGATAATGTTGCAGAGCAAGATAAATTCCTAGAAGCAATGGCCGATACAGCAAGTAGTGTTGTCAAATACTTTGATGGGAATATAGCTTTTATTAATATTATGTGTAATTTATCAGTAGATTGTGACTGTTGTAGTGTTGCAGAAGATCCTTGTATGAAAGATATTGGTATTTTATCATCTCTTGATCCAATAGCTCTAGATCAAGCTTGTATTGACCTAGTATATAACGCAAAAGATCCTGGACGTGATCACTTCGTTGAAAGAGTAGAAAGACAAAATGGAATACATACAATTGAATCAGCTTCAAAACTTGGTTTTGGAACTCGCGACTATGAGCTTATTAATATAGATTAGAAAGGTGGAATAATTATGATAAAACAAACCGCAGGAAAAGATAAATTAGGAAAGTTTGCTCCTAAGTTTGCACAACTTAATGATGATATTTTATTTGGTGAGATATGGAGTAGAGAAGATAAACTTTCTCTAAGAGATAGATCACTAGTCACAATATGTATTTTTATGGGCAAGGGAATGGTAGATAATTCCTTAAAATATCACTTAATAAGCGCTAAAAATAATGGAATTACAAAAGAAGAGATGGCTGAAATTATAACACATACAGCCTTTTATGCAGGATGGCCAAATGCCTGGGCAGTGTTTAACTTAGCAAAAGAAGTTTATGAAGATGACACTACAGAAGAAGTACATGGTGGTATGTTTGGTATGGGAGAACCTAACACTGCATTTGCAGAGTATTTTATAGGGAATTCTTATCTAAAACCTTTAGGATCAACTGGTGGCGTCGGACTTTTTAATGTGACTTTTGAACCTTCTTGTCGTAATAACTGGCATATTCACAAAGCAAAAAATGGTGGAGGTCAGATATTGATTTGTGTAGAAGGAGAAGGCTGGTATCAAGAAGAAGGAAAAGATGCACAAAGCCTAAAAGAAGGAGATGTAGTAGTAATACCTTCCAATGTAAAACATTGGCATGGAGCGAAAAAAGATTCTTGGTTTTCACATATTGCGATAGAAGTTCCAGGAGCAGATACAGAAAATGTTTGGTTAGAACCTGTAGGTGACGAAGAATATAATAAGCTATAAGAAAGGTAATAAGATAACATGATAATAATTTATGATTTTGACGGCACATTAACACCATTTGGTATTCCACAATATGAAATCCTAAGAAGATTTGGTTATGACGATAAAAAAATGTTGGAACGCGTAACGCTTTTGATGAAAAGAGAAAAACTGTCCTTGTATCAAGCTTTCTATAAAACTTATGAGAATATATTAAAAGAAAATAATCAAGAAATGAATTGTTCTAATATTATTTTAGGAGCAAGTGATGTAGTATTCAATCCAGGAGTTTTGCATTATTTTGAAGAGATGCAAGAAAAAAATAGTGGTATTAAACACTTTATTGTGACTTCAGGATTTGAAGAATATGTATGTAATACAAAAGTTTCATCCCTAGTTAATGGAATATATGGAGTTACATATCACAAACAAGGAAACATTTTTACAACTGTTGATAGGTTAGTATCTGATGATGAAAAACCAAATATTATTAATATGATAGTTGCTGATAACCAAAATAAAAAGATCATATATGTTGGCGATGGTTTAACAGATAGATATGCCTTTGAATTTGTTCATTCAATTGGAGGAATATGTATATATGTTGGAACAACAGAACAAGACTTTGAAAATTATAAAAGTTTAAAAGAAAAGAAGATTGTTGATAAATATTTTATAAGGGATTTTTCAGATGGGTCAGATTTTAAGAACTATATAAATACTATTAAAAACCAAAATTTATAATAATATCTTAATAATTGCTCACAGTGGTGCATCTACAGTATTCCATATACACTTTAATGGTATACAAAAGACGGTAATTTATTAAATTTAGGACTTCAAAAAGGAAAAAGTACAAAGTATAAAGATAAAAATATTAAATTAAAAACGAGGAGATAAAAATGAAGTTAATATCATGGAATGTTGCAGGACTTAGAGCTTGTGTAAATAAGGGTTTAGAAGAGTTCTTTAATAAAGAAGGTGCCGATATCTTTTGTATACAAGAATCGAAAGTGACAGAAGAACAAAATCCTTTTCATCCTGAGGGGTATTATGAATATTTATATCCTGCAGAAAAGAAGGGATATTCAGGTACACTTGTTTATTCAAAAATAAAACCACTTGATGTAAAATATGGAATAGAGGAAGAGGAATATGATAAGGAAGGAAGAACAATTACATTAGAGTATGATGATTTTTATTTGGTAAATGTTTATGTTCCAAATGTGAAAAGAGACTTAAGTAGAATGGAATCTCGTATGAGGTTTCAAGACCTATTCAAAAACTACTTAAAACAATTAGACAAAAAGAAACCAGTTCTAATTTGTGGAGATTTTAATGTTGCCCACGAAGAAATAGATATTAAAAATGTTAAGCCTAATATTGGTAATGCAGGTTTTACTTATGAAGAGCGAGATAAGATGACTGAACTTTTAGAAGCTGGATTTATTGATACCTTTAGGTATTACAACAAAGATAAAAAAGATGCTTATACTTGGTGGAGTTATAGAAAAGGAGTAAGAGAAAAAAACATTGGTTGGAGAATTGATTATTTCCTATCTTCTAATCGTTTCATAGAAAGTATTACAAAAACAATGATTTATAAAGATATTTTAGGAAGTGACCATTGTCCAATAGGTATAGAAATTTCTACTAAAATAAAAGATAGTAAAAAATAATGATGCAAAGAATATAATATAATAAGTATTTGACAACTAAATTTTAACGTGTTAAAATCAAACAAAACACAAAAGGAGAAATTAGTATGAAAAAAATTAGTTCATTTAATACAAATAGTTTACTCCTAGCTTTATTACTTTCTTTAAAAAGAAATGATAAGGCTTATTTGTGCTGTTAAAAATATTTTAATATAAAACAAAAATAAAAGAGTCTTAATATTTCTAAAAAATGAATATTAAGGCTCTTTTTCTGATAGGAGGAGAAAAGGATGAAAGAAATTAAAATATTTGATACAACTTTGAGAGATGGAGAACAATCTCCTGGTTGTAGTATGACATTAGAAGAAAAGGTAAAATTTGCAAAACAACTTGAAAAATTAAATGTAGATATAATTGAAGCTGGTTTTGCGGCTAGTAGCGAAAAGGATCTAAAAGCGATTCAAGAAATTTCTAAAAATGTAGAAAGACCTATCATTACATCTCTTGCTAGATGCAACAAAAATGATATTGATAAAGCTTATGAGTCACTTAAATATGCAAAGAAGAAAAGGATTCATACCTTTATTGCAACATCAAAAATTCATATGCAAGATAAACTTCATATGAGTGAAGAAGAGGTTTTGGTAAAAGTAAGAGAAATGGTGAAATATGCAAAAAGTTTATGTGATGATATCGAATTCTCTTTAGAAGACGCTACGAGAACTGAAAAGCCTTTTATGGCACAGGTAATTGCTATTGCTATAGAAAGTGGTGCAAATGTTATAAACATACCAGATACAGTAGGTTATATTACTCCAAATGAATATGCGGATATCATTAAATATATTAAAGAAAATGTACCAAATATAGGAAGAGTAGAATTATCAACGCATTGCCATAATGATTTAGGTCTTGCTGTTGCAAATACTTTATCAGCAGTAGCTGCAGGCATAACGCAAGTGGAATGTACAGTAAATGGAATTGGAGAACGTGCAGGAAATGCAGCTTTAGAGGAAGTAGTAATGGCTCTAAAAATAAGAAATGATTACTATCAAGCAACTGCAAATATAAATATTAAAGAAATTAAAAATGCTAGTAACATGCTAGTAGATATTACAGGTTCATATATTCAAAGGAATAAACCGATTGTAGGAGAAAATGCATTTAAACATGAATCTGGTATTCATCAACATGGAGTTTTACAAAATAAAAATACTTATGAGATCATTGACTCTAGCGATTTGGGAATAGAAGAGGATAATATAGTAATTGGAATTCATTCTGGACGTCATGCCATAATTAAAAAAATAGAAAGTATGAATTTAGAAATAGATTTAGCTAACATAGATGATTATGTGCAAAAAATAAAAAAATACCTAGAAGAAAATAAGACAATTAGTGATGATGAATTAAGAGAAATAGTTTCCAAAGGAAAAGTTAAGAGTAAAAGTATTTTTAATTAGAATTTCAATATGATATAATAAATACAAATAGCGACAAATTTCTAGAATGATTTGTAAATGTAGCTAAGTTATATGATATAATACTAAAAGAGAAAACAAAATGAGGTGTACTATGAAGTTAAATACAATAATAGAGGGAGATTCATTAACAGTAATCAAAGAAATGCCCTCAAATTTTATAGATATAATAATTACATCACCACCATATAATGCAGCTCATAATTATGACAATTATGACGATAATAAAGAATTTAATGATTATATAAATAATATGAAAGAAATATTTACAGAGTGTTATAGAGTTTTAAAAAAAGGAGGTAGGATTTGTGTAAATGTTCCTTTTGCAATAAAAAACAAAGAGACAAAAGACGTCACCTTTATTTCACATCATATAGCAAGCATTTTAAATAAAATAGGTTTTAAAGACTTTGAATGGATTACCTGGCATAAAGGAAAAAACATGAATCATTTCCAAGGAAACAATACAGCCTGGGGGAGTTGGAAAAGTCCCTCGTGCCCATCATTTAGACCATTAGGAGAAGCTGTAATGGTATTTTACAAAGAAAGTAAAAGGCACATAGGAGCAAAGGAAAAAATAGATATTACAGGAGAAGAATTTAAAGAATGGACAAAAAACACTTGGTATTTTAATGAAGATACAAATAATATTTATGAAGATCTAATGTGTATTCCAAATGATGCAAAGAAGTCTAGTCATCCAGCACCATATCCTATAGAACTAGTAGAAAGATTATTAAAGCTATATTCCTATGAAGAGGAAATTGTTCTAGACCCCTTTAATGGCATTGGTACAACCGCAGTAGCAGCTGAAAAAATAAATAGAAAATTTATTGGAATTGACTTATCTAAACAATATTGTGATATAGCAGCATCAAGACTAGAAAAATGCACGCGCTTAGTTTATAGTAAAGACACTTCAAGACTTGTAAATACATCATCAAATGAAAATACTTTAAATTTAGTATTTCCTTATAAAGAAAGCTTTAGTCCTAATCTGGTACCTTATTTAATGGATAGATATTCTATTAAACACCACATAAGTTTAATGGATCCATTTCTAGGAACAGGTAGCGTCTTTATAAATGATAAAATAAAAGATTGTTATGGTTATGACACTTCAGAGTTAGCAATTGAAATAGCAAAAGCAAAATTAATCAAATTAGAATCTAAAGAATTAAAAATAGCGTCAACTCTTCTGAAGACATTTAGTGAGGAAAATGTAGAAGAGTTTGAATATCCAAACTGGATCCCATATCCTAAATATGCTTCTAAAGATAAATACAACATAGTGATTTCATACATCAACTACTTTGGTAAAGAAAGCAAGAACTTAAAAAGATTTATTAAATATGTAGTAATATCTAATCTTGATAAGATATTTGATTATAAAAGAGATGGAAATGGAATAAAAACAAGAAAATCTAAAATTTCAACAGATGAGGTAATCCCTTATTTAAAAGATTTAACGAAACTTGCCATTTCCCTAAAACAGGCCTTTGACAAAAAAAATAATAAAACAATAGATTTTAGAAATGAGACTTCAACGACTATAAATCCAAAATTAAAAGTAGACTTAGTTGTGACATCTCCGCCTTATGCAAATATGTTTGACTACTTCGAAGTGTATAAAATGGAATTATGGACTGCAAATATTGTAGATTCATACGAATCTTGGAAAGCTATGAAAAAGAAGGCCCTAAGAAGTAATAAAAATGCTAACCTAAATAGTAGTGAAGTAATAGATAACAGTATTCTTAATATAACTACAAAAAAATTACAAAAGCAAAAGGTGGATACATCTACAATTTCTATGATAAATAATTATTTCTATGATATGAAAGAAGTTCTTAATAATATGTATAAGATATTAAAAGATAAAGGATATATGTTTATAGTCGTCGGAAACTCATTTTATGGTGGTATTCCAATTATAACAGATGAAATTTTAATAGAAGAGGCTAAAAAGATAGGATTTGATTGTGAAGAGATGATAATATCTAGAAAACTATCTACATCGTCACAACAAATGAAACATATAAAAGAAGAGGATAAAGAATATTTAAGGGAATCCATTATTGTTCTAAGGAAAGGTGAATAGTATGAAAAAAAGAACAAAGAAAAAAGAAACAAAATTATTTTTTGACTCATTTAAACACTTCAAAAATAATTTTTCTAATTTAATTTGTATGGAACTACCAACTCTTGTTGATATGAATGATGTAGGTAAATATTTAAATTTAAAATCAGTAAATTATAAATCTAAATATCCCGATATGAAAAAAATAGGTTTAATAGATTATGATAAACCCAGTGATTTAGAATTCACCCTTTCAGACGAGGGAAAAATAATTTATGATATAATTGAGTCTAAAAAGGAAAACTTTGATTATACTCTTGAAGATAGCCCCACTAGATTGGAGTCAGTAAAACCATCAAAATTATGGGATAACTTAGAAAAAGAAGAGAAAGAAAAAATAACAGAACAACTAATAAAACTACTGATTTCATATTATGATACTGCTGATTCTATAAGACCATATCTATCATTAATCAGAATTATTGAAAAATACAAAATCAAAAAATTAGATACTGATACTTTATGTAATATTTTAGCACAAACAAAAACGAATATATTATTAAAAGAACTTGATGAAAGAGCTTATGATAAATTAGATAAAGATACACAAACTGAATTAAGAAGACCAATTTCGTATATGATTAATGGTCTTGAAACATCAGGCATAATTGATGAAGAAGGATTTGTTGTATATGATAGAGAACTTGTAAAAGAAATAGTGATGGACCTAAATGAAGTCTACATAGAAGCAGAACAAGAAAAAACCAAACGTGGTGGAAGAAGCGCAAAAGATCAAAGTAAATTTAGAAAAGAAGTCTTAAAAGCATATGATTACAAATGTGCCATTACCGGGGAGTCAATACAAATAAAGAATCCAAAAACAATAACTTACCTTTTAGAAGCAGCTCATATTATCCCATATAGTGATGCTGGTTCATTCTCAGTAAATAATGGCATTGCTTTATCTGTTGAAATGCATCGATTATTTGATAAAAAATTATTTACTTTTAAATATAATAGTGATGGAAATTTAGAAGTAATTGTCACAAAAAGTGATAGAGTAACAGATAAAACAGGAGTATTAAAGGCTATTGATCATAAGATAGTAACACTTCCAAAAGATGAAGCTTTGTGGCCTGATACAACAGCTATTGAATATCGCAAAAAGAAATATCTTTTATAATAAAATTAGAAAATGTTTGAAAAACTAAAAAAGTTTTGTTAAAATAAATAAGTAATTTATAACAAATAGTTAACGACACATGTAGAGTTATAACTAACTCGTAAATCTGATTACGGTACTATATAAGTAACGAAAATTAGATAGATACATGTGTTTTTTTGTTGTAAATATAGAAAGGAGTAATTATGCCAAATACAAAAAAAGAAAGACTAATATTTGCATTTATAACAGTAATTATTACAGTACCATGTTTTATATTTTACTGTTTAAGTATTGAAAATGGGGGAATTCTAAATGTAGATCCACACTTTGCATTAATATTAATTCCAATTGAATTTGTACTTGCTTATTTATCCGAGGTTTTCTTAGGAAGTCCATTATCATTAAAATTAGCTCTAAAGGCTATGCCACCTAAAGAACATAAACCTATGATAGTAGAAACAGCAATAATTTGTGCAACAGTTTGTATTATGTGTCCTTGGATGAGCTTTTTAGCAACCATCCTTTATAAAGGTATTTTCCCAGGATTAGTTTTTAAAGATATAACTTTTACATTATCAAAATTCTTTATATACTTTATACCTAATTTCCTACAAACCTTCATTTTAAATTTTCCATTCGCATTATTAAGCCAATTATTCTTTATTCAACCATTAACTAGAAAAATATTTAAAAGAATTTTTAAAAAGTAACTTGACACTTATTAAGTTACTTTTTTTTGCTATTTTATTTTCCTATGTTAAAATTATAATAGGAGTGTAGTATATGATAAAAGAGTATTATAATTTTATAAAAGATTATTTAAAATTAGTAGAAATAAAAGCAAAATATATGGTAATTATGATTTTATCAGCATTCTTTTATAAAGGTTTTTGTATTTTATTACCACTAGCAGCCTCTTTAATTATTAAATATTTAACTATTGGTAATGCCAAAATGTCTTATTTATCTTTGGGATTATTTTTAGTAATATATATTCTATATAATATTTCCCTTTTTATTAATTATAAAATATATGGATTTAACATGAATTACTGCTACGATGTTTTAACAACTAAAATATTAAATAAATTAATTACCGTTGATAACAACTTTACTAGATTAATTAGTAAAGGAAGACTTATGAATTCTGTGAATTCAGATATTATAAATATAGGGGATATGAATGATGATATTTCAGAACTTTTAATGGGATTAATTCAAATTGTTGCTGTTTTAATAATTGTTTCACTTTATAATATTTATTTAGCTATAATCTTAATAGTATTTGCATTACTTTATATTCAGATTAGAAACAAAGAAGATAGATTAATAAATTTTTATCATCAAAAAGTAGTCATTCAAGATGATAAGTATAGTAATTTATTAACACAAATAGTATCTGGCTTACAGGAAATTAAAACATTTAATATGCTTCCTAAACTAGTAGGTAAACTAAATATAATTCAAACGAAATTTACGAAATATTATAGTATAAAAAGAAAGCATTATACAATTAGAGATAATGATGTAAAAATGATTACCTATTTATTTAGATTTATACTTTATATTATACTAATTTATTTAATATCTATAGGAAAAATAGAGGTTAGCATTTTGGTATTGATTATTTCCTACCATGAACAAATAGTAACTTATATTGATTGGTTGATAGAATCCACTGCTAATATTAGAGAAGTAAATACTTCTGTAAACAGAATTAATGATATTTTAAAATATAACACATTTGATATTAGTTATGGAAATGTTGATACAAATGATATTTATGGAAGCATTGAATTTAAAAAGGTTTCATTAAAAATAAAGAATAAGCAAATCCTAAAAAATATTAATTTGAAAATAGATCATAATGAAGTAGTTTGTATAGTTGGAGAAGCAGGTAGTGGAAAAACAATGCTATTTAACTTATTATTAAGATTATATAAGCCAACTAGTGGAAAAATAACATTAGATGGTATTGATATATATGAGTTTTCTAAAGATGTTTACTCAAAAAATCTAGCCATCGCAAATCAAAAACCATTTATCTTTAATATGAGTATTAGAAAAAACTTAAATTTTGTTGATAGTAATATAAAAAATCAAATAGAAGCTTGTAAAAAGACAGGAATTCATGAATTTATAGAAACACTACCAAATGGATACAATACAATTTTAAGAGAAAATGGCAGTAATATTTCGGGTGGACAAAAACAAATGATTTCTATTGCTAGAACGATCCTTACAGAAGCTGAAGTTTTACTTTTAGATGATATTACTACATCTCTTGATCCTGATACCGCAAAGTTAGTGCCAAAACTAATTAAAAACTTAAAAGAAGATCATACCATCATAATGATCACTAAAAAGCCAGACTTGATGAGACAAGCAGATAAAATAGTAGTGCTTGATAAGGGGAGAATTGTGGATGTAGGTACACACAAAGATTTAATAAAAAGAAGCGATATATACCAAATGCTACAATCTAGAAAATCAGCTAGTAGAATAGGGGGGTTTAATAATGATTAAAAGATATTATTTAATTATAAAAAAATTCTTTTTGCTAGGCGCAAATAACAAAAAGCTCCTTTTTCATTTAGCGTTTTCTTCATTTTTAAGAAGTGCTTCATTATTATTAATTCCTCTTTCTGCTTCAAAAATAATAAAGTATGCAACAATGAATGACTTTAAAACAACAATAATCTATATAGTAGTATTTTTATTTTATAGCTTAATCTATGTTTTTTGTCACCATTATAATTATGCCTCTTATGAAAAAAACTCTATTTTTACTCATAATAAATTACAACAACTTATTCTTAATAAAGTAACTTTATTTGATGAAAACTTTACTAAAAATATGTCAACTTCATTCATTACGAATACTGCTTTTAAAGATGTGGGAGAAATTATGCAAATACCAGATAAAACTTTTGATATCATAGCCCATAGTATAAGCATACTAATAGCCCTTATCATTCTTTCAACAGTAAATATTTATATAGGATTAATATCTCTAATTTTAAATATTTTCTATATTTACCTATTAGGAAAAAACATGAAAAAAAGAGATTACTATTTAATGGGTCAAAGAAAGCATCAGGATGACATATCCGGTTTAATAGGGCAAGTATTAGATGGTAATAAAGAAATAAAGTCATTTAATATGAAAAGTGATTTAATGAAATATTTAGAAGATGATAAGAAATTATGGAGAAAAGACTATTTAAAAAAAAGAAAATATAATGATATTGCAAAAGTTTTAGTACCAACCGTACTAGGGTTTGGGAAAATTTTTATATACTTTATTTTAATAACTTTAATTCTACAGGGTAAGTATGAAGTTGCTACTCTAATTTTAGTGATTGGTTATTATGAAAATATTGAATCTGATTTTGAAAGTCTATATGAAGAATTAGATGGAATATCAAGCTATGAAATAGGAGTAAATAGAATTTATAAAATTTTAAATTATAAAACAAAAAATATGTTATCGTTTGGAAATTTAGATAATGATGATATAAAAGGTAAAATAGAATTTAAAAAAGTCTCATTTACATATGAAAAACAAACCGTTATGAAAAATATGAGCTTTAAAATAAAACCGAATTCATTTATCGCAATCGTTGGTAAAAGTGGTAGTGGGAAATCCACAATCTTTAGATTGTTACTTAGATTATATAAAGCAAATAAAGGAAAAATATATTTAGATGATGAAGATATTTATAATTATACAAAAGAAGTGTATTCATCAAATGTTTCTATTGTTACGCAAAAACCCTTTATATTTGATATGACAATTAGAGAAAACCTAAATTTAGTAGATTCTAATCACGAAAACCAAATAAAGGCCTGTAAAAAGGCAGGAATACACGACTATATAATGAGTCTAAAGGATGGATATAGTACAAAACTAGTAAGTGATGCCGAAAATATTTCAACAGGAGAAAAGCAATTGATTGCCCTTGCTAGAACGTTGCTTTCAAAAGCGGAGGTCTTACTTTTTGATGAAGTAACATCATCACTTGATATAAATACATCTAAAAAAGTTATAGGAATATTAAAAGAATTAAAAAAAGATCATACGATTTTAATGATTACCCATAAACCAGACTTAATGAGGCAAGCAGATAAAATATTAGTAATCGATCATGGTAGATTAGTGGGGGAAGGAACACATAAAGAATTAATAGAAAATAATAAATATTATCAGGACTTACAAAAATAAAGTCAACTTTCCAAATAAGTATTAACAAGTCTGTTAATATTTTATTTTTATGTTGACAAGCGTATAAAAGTACACATATAATATAAATGTAGAAAGGAATGATCAAATGGAAGTTACAAATCCCAAATATGAAAAGCAAGGAATACATCTAATCGCCTCAATATTTACAGTGGATAAAGGTATAGTTAAGGTTTTATTAATTAAAAGAAAAAATAATCCTTATAAAGATATGTGGGCTTTAACTGGTGGGGCATTATATAACGATGAAGATGTAGAAGAAGGTCTAAAAAGGGAAATGTATGAAAAAACAGGAATGAGAAATATAGATATAAAACTCTGTGATGTATTTGGAAAGAAAGACCGGTCTCCAGTAATGCGAATGGTTGCACTATCTTATATTGGAATTATTGATGCTAGTAAAGTGGAAATAGTAAAAGAAACATTAAAAACAAGTAATGCAGAGTGGTTTCAATTAACTGAGATACCAAATCTTGCCTATGATCATAATGAAATAGTAGAAAAATCCATTTTATATTTAAAAGAACAAATATTAAATACTGATATTTTAAAATCATTCTATCCAAATGGATTCACGATTCCAGAGCTTCAGACCATCTGTGAAACCATTCTAGAAAAAAAACTAGATAGAAGAAATTTCAGAAAAAAATTAATAAATCTAAATCTAATTTATGATACGAATGAAGAAGTGAATTTTGTAGGAAAAAAGAAAGCGAAATTATACAAATTTAAAAAGAATAAAGAAAATAAAAAAATATTTAATTAGTGAGGGAAGTATGGCGAATTTAACATTCTATTATAGTGCGATGAAAGGTGGAAAAAAAGCTCGTTTTAATGCCAGACTAATTAATGATGCGTATACAGTAAATGGCGATGAATTTGTAGTGGATGGAGCGGAAGATAATGTTGGATATCGACCACTGTGCGGGAAATGTTTCCTATAAAAAGTCATGAAAAAGACATTAATGTAAAGGAGAGTATATGATATATCTAATAAGACATGGTAAGGATGATGAATTTTATGTTGGTGGGCATAGTGACATAAGTCTAACTGAGGAAGGAAAAGAAGAAATAGAACGAATTGCTCGTTTTATAAAAGAAAACCTTTCCATAGAAAAAATTTATACTAGTGATGTAAAAAGGGCAGAAGAAACAGCAGAAATTATCAACAAATATTTACGCCTAGAAATAATAAAAGATGCTCAGTTAAGAGAACTAGATAAAGGAATACTAACTGGGAGAAAGAAAGACTCCCTTACAGAACTTGAAAAGATAAATCTTAATACGAAAGATGTTAATGAGAAAATAATTGGTGGAGAGTCTATGCAGGATTTATACAATAGAATGAAATCTTTATACCAAGAAAACTATTTCCTAGATAAAGATAACTCTATTATTGTAACTCATAGAGGTGTAATTAACATGCTGTATTTTATCCTGAATAATGATAAATTAAGTATGAATAAGACGAAATATAATGTGACGCATGGAAGTATTCATGCCCTTGATATAAAGGCTCAAAAAATTAAAAGATTAAAATAGAAAAGAGGTATATTATGAAGACTTTAAAAGTAGTTTTGACAGGAGGGCCATGTGGCGGAAAAACAACATCTATTCAAAATATAGAACAAGAATTTACTGAAAAGGGATATAAAGTATTAATTGTTCCTGAGGCCGCTACTATTTTAATAAATAGTGGGATTAAACCATTCGGTGAAGATAAAGTCGATATAGTGGAATTTCAAAGAAGTGTTATCGATCTACAATTAAAATTAGAAGAAATTGCTGAAAATACTGCAAAAAAATCAGAAAAGGAAACAATTATATTATGTGATAGAGGTATAATTGATGATAAAGCCTATATTGCCAAGGAGGAGTTTCAAAAGTTACTTGCACAAATAAATAGAAAAGAGTTAGATATAATGGAAAGCTATGACTTAGTAATTCATTTAAAAACTGCGGCAGATGGTAAAGAAGAATTTTATACGTTAGATAATAATACCGCTAGAACTGAGACTATAGAGGAAGCTCGTGAAAAAGATAAAAAAACTTTGGAAGCCTGGCTTGGTCATGAGAAATTGAAAATAATTGGTAATGAAACGAACTTTAAAGAGAAAATGAGTCGTACAATATATGAAATCTATTCTGCACTTAAAAAGCCATACCCTATACAAAGACAAAATAAGTATCTAGTTGAAGAGATAGACTTAAATAAATTAAAAAATACTAAACTAGTAAAATTAGAAGTAGAACAATATATAATAAGTGATGGTAAAAAAGATATCATGTATAGAAAAACTACAAAAGATGGGGAAACAAAATATACCATAAAAACCAAAATAGATACTAATATAAATAGCGAAAGAATTATAACAGAAAGAAAAATAACAGAGGAGGAATACTATGAAAGTATTCCAAAAGAAGAACAACCAATTATAAAAACAAGATACTGCTTTGCCTATAAAAATGAGTATTTTAAACTAGATGTATTTAATAATAACCTAAAGATATTAGAAGTAGAAGAAACAAATAAAACGAAGGAAATAAAAATACCCAAATTTATTAAAGTAAAAAAAGATATTACTGATGATGTCAGTTATCGCAATAGTTCACTATTTAAGAAGATAAATAATAAAAGTAAGGTTTTGGAAAAATAGCAATTGCAAGTAAATATAATTTATATTATAATTGGTAAAAACAACAAAGAAGGATGTATGTATGGAAAGATTCAAAAAAGCCCAAATTGCTAGTGTTTTGGGAATGATAGGTAATATATTTTTATTAATTATTAAAGGGATGGTTGGTTTTGTTACAAATAGTCAAGCTATGATTGCTGACTTCTTTAATAGTGCTGGAGATATTTTCTCATCAATTTTAACCTTTATTGGTAATAAAATCGCAAGTATGCCATCAGATGATGATCATAACTTAGGTCATGGAAAAGCTGAATATATTTATTCCATGTTAATAAGTATAGCTATGGCCCTAATGGCATGTAAAGTTATATTAGATTCAATAATTTCTTTAATAAAAAAAACTCCCTGCGAATTCTCCTGTTGGTTAATAATCGTGTGTATCATAACAATCATTACGAAATTCTTACTATATCTATATACACACAAAATCTCAAAGAAATATAATAATCTTTTAATAGAAGCAAACTCTAAAGATCATAGAAATGATTGTGTAATAACACTGTTTAATTTAATTGCATCTCTTTTGAGTCTAAAAGGAATTTATTTCTTTGATGGAATTGTAGGAATTGGTGTAGGAGTTTGGATTTTGATAACAGGTATAAAAATATTTCTTGAAAGTTATGATGTGTTAATGGACAAAACCATTAGTAAAGAGACAAAAGAAGAAGTGTTAGGTATTATTAAAAAACATAAAGAAGTAGAAAAAATTGCCCATTTCAATGCTACCCCAGTAGGATATCAATACCAAATCTCTTTAACTATTTTTGTCGATGGAAATATTTCAACCTTTAAGAGTCATGAAATAGCAGATAACTTAGAAAAAGAGATTTCTAAAAAAATTCCTGAAGTCTATTTAACAGTGATTCATGTAAATCCCATAGAAATAGAATAAAAAGTGAACCATTCACTTTTTTCTTTGCAAAACTATACAAAAAAGAGATAATTTCTATTATAATAATATTTAGGAAAGGAAATAGTCTATGAATCAAGAAAAAATAGGAAAATTTATTCTGCAATTACGAAAGAAAAATAATCTAACACAAAATAATTTCGCAAAAAAATTAAATGTTACTGCCCAGGCTGTTTCCAAATGGGAAAATGGTCGAGGTATACCAGATATTGAAATCATAAGGAAAATAAGTAAAGAATTTAATGTGGATATAGAGTCTATTTTAAATGGTGAAGAGAAGAAAAAAAACAGAAATAAAAAGGTTATGTTAATACCTATATCTCTAATTTTAATTATATTCCTTATAATAGGATTCGTAATTTTTAGTCATACGGACTTTGAATTTTCTAACTTAAAATCAACAAATGAAGAGTTTAATATTAAAGGAGTAGCTGCTTATTCAAAGGATAAAAAATCTATCTATATTTCAGAAATAGAATATTTAAATGATAAGAGGACGAACGAAAAATACACAGTGGCGGAATGTATTTTATATGAAAGGAATAAAAAAAGAGATAACAAAATATCACAATGTGGAGAGATTGATACATCGAAAAAGTATGACTATAAAGAAGCAAAGAGTCTATCAGAGCTTTTAAAAGATATAGAATTTAGTATTGATGATTATAACTCAACATGCAAAAATCTAAAAGCGAGTAGTCTCTATATTAATATAAATGTCTTAGATACAAATAAAAAAATAATTACTTACAAAATTCCTCTAGAGTTAAGTGGTAAATGTAATTAAAAAATAGTGGGATTAAAAGTGCTGAAAATATAAGTCTTAATTAGAAAAAATGAAGACATACGCGATTAGAAATGGATAAACCGATGCTAATGCAAAACGAAAGAATCGATAAGAGATTGTAAATATGATTTAATATATTGTTCACCTACGTGAAGAGTCAAACACACTTGTGAAATAAATACTTATGAAATATAAGTAGAAATAAAATGAAAGTAGAACTACTAGAATAAAGAATGAGTACCTATAACAAAGTAATTGAAATTCTAATAAATTTATGATATATTGTATACAGATGGAGGAAGCTTCATACAATAAAAAAGGGAGATACTTAACTTCTCCAAGTTGAGCACTTACCCAAAAATGATTTGTTTAAGTACTTAATCTATTGCAGATTGAGTACTATTTTTTTATTATAAGTATCAATACAGAGACTATTAATAAAATGATAATTAATATTAGAAATGAGATTAGTAAATCTTTTTTCTTCATAATATCAAGCCTCCCTTCATAAGAAAGTTGGCAAGTACTAAACAGTTAGTATTTCCTATAAATATTATACTATTTACTGTCCTATAAAACAATCGAACAATAAGAAGTATTTATAAAAATGTATAAATAATAACTATAATCTTCAGTATGATAGGCCCCTTTCTTCATAATAGAAAAGGTCAACAAACCATTACTATCCAATCTTATTTCTCTTAATCGAAAGGAAAGTTAAACGTTTGATGAAAGTATCTATAAAAAGTATGCTAAAATATAAACAAAGAGATTTATAATGGAAAGAACAAAATGTACAATATCAACGATATGTTATCTTACTGAAAATGATAAAACATCATTTTTACAATTTAATAAAAAATAAAATAATAATTTTAGTCAATGAAAGAGGAGAAGTATAGGAAAGCTAAGCAAATTATTTTCTAGCCATATTTTTCCTAACTAGAAGAAAAAGTAGAAGTTTGGAGAGAGTTTAATATGTTAGAAGAATTATATAAAAAATTTGATAATATGCAGAAAAAATATGGAGCAAAAAACTTAAACTCTATATATTCTGGAGGATGTATAAACAATCCTAATATCTGTTTTGTCTTTATGAACCCAACAGGAAGAAATATAGCAGCCGAGAAATCTTGGACAGGAATTAGAGCTCCTTGGCTTGCGACTAAGAATATTTGGAAACTATTTAGAGAAGTAAATCTATTAGATGAAGATATTTATGAACAAATCCAAAACAAAAAAGGAAAAGAATGGACACCAGGCTTTTGCGAGGAAGTCTATTCGAATATAGAAAAACACAAGTGTTATATAACAAATCTTGCGAAATGTACACAAATAGATGCTAGAAGTCTAAAAGATGAAGTTTATATAAAATATTTAAAACTATTCTTTAAGGAATTAGAAATAGTAAATCCCAAAATAGTAATATTGTTTGGAAATCAAGTGTCCTCAATCGTCTTAGATCAAAAAATTCAAGTATCTCTTGTTAGAAAGCAAGAATTTATGTTAAAAAATAAGTATAAGTGTTTTTCAGTCTATTATCCAGTAGGAAACGGTATTTTTAATATTGATAAATCAATAGAGGATATAATATACATTATAAATAAAGAATTAAAAAATAAAAATATATGATATAATAATAACAGCAAGGAGTGATCAAAATGGATGAAGTTTTTGATATAAAAAAGAAACGAATTAGTATCTTAGAAAACTATGGAGAAAATTTTCAAAAAAATGAATACATAACAAACCCTGCCATTGGACGTGACGAACAGATAAAACAGTTAATATTAATTTTATTAACTCCTGATAAGTCAGCTATTTTAATTGGGAAACCTGGTGTTGGTAAAACCGCTACTGTTGAAGGACTTGCTTATCGTATCCAAAAAGAAACTGTACCAGATGTTTTAAAGGGATACCAAGTAATAAAATTAAACACTTCAGCTCTTTTAGGTGTTGATCCTGTAACAGGAGAAGCCAAGATTCAAACACTTATCGATGAAATCAAAACAAAATCCAAATTAATCTTATTTATTGATGAAATTCATACACTAATGGGAACAAAAGGAGAGGCACTTGATTTTGCAAATATGTTTAAACCTGCGCTAGATCGAGGAGACATTAAAGTTATAGGTGCAACAACAACAGAAGAGTATGAACGATACATTTTAAGAGACAAGGCCTTTGTTAGACGTTTCCAAAAAGTAGAAATATTCGAACCAACAAGAGAAGAAAATATCCAAATACTAATTGGAACACTTCCAAAGATAGAAAAAAGAACTGGTGCTAAAATGATGTATACCTCATTTATAAAACGAAAAATGATGGAATTTATTACCGATATTACTAGTGAGTATAAAAGAATTTATGAAATTGGTTCAAGATACCCTGATGTGTCATTAACTATAGTTCAAGAAGCGTTCTCTAATGCTTTATTTGATAATAGATTAGAGGTTAGTGTTGTAGATTTTAGAAAAGCAATAATAAGCAGTAAAAATATCTATGAAGATGTTATAAAAAAAGCATTACCAGAATTTGATAAGATATTTAAAGATGAGATTGCACAATTTGAAGAAAAAAACAAAACGTATGAAAGACTAGATACCACACCAGAATAGATGTAAAAATACATCTTTTTTATTTTTGTTGTATCTGAAAAGGTAATCATTTGTCACAACTCGAAAATTTTGCTATAATATAATATAGAATGAATAGTAGAAAGGATGTAAATTCATTTAAGCGCCAGAACTTTTATAGTTGACGAGGTTAGTAGTTATCGAGTATTCGGCGGATGCTACTACGGAGTAGTGATTCGAAAGATATATATTAAAAAATAAAATCAATCTTATAACAAAGTATATATCCCCACTATAATTTTTGTTGTGGAGGAATTTATTTATGTGTGGAATAATAGGATATGTTGGAAAAAGTAGTCCTAAAGAAATTTTAATAGAAGGTTTAAAAAGCCTAGAATACAGAGGTTATGACTCAGCAGGAGTAGCCCTAAAGAATGATAAGGAAGTTCAAATAATTAAGAGTGTTGGAAAAATCTCAAATTTAGAAGAAAAGATGAATAAAGAATCATTAATTGATTCAAATTTAGGAATAGCTCATACCAGATGGGCAACGCATGGAAAACCAACTGAAGAAAATGCGCACCCTCATCAGATAGGAAATATAACTTTGGTTCACAATGGAATCATTGAAAACGCTGATGAATTAAGAAAACAATTAATGGTCGAAGGTATAATCTTTAATAGTGATACAGATACAGAAGTGGCAGCAGCCCTAATTAATAAATATTATGAGAGCAATCCAATTGAAGCAATTAATAAAGCTATTAAAGAAATTAATGGATCTTATGCATTAGGAGTTTTATTTAAAGATAGTGATAAATTATATACTACGAGAAAAGATTCTCCATTAATTGTGGGAATCGGAGAAGAAGAGAATTTTATCGCAAGTGATATAGCAGCAATTATAAACTATACAAATAAATATATTTTATTAGAAGAAGGCGAAATAGCGGAAATCACAAAAGATAGTATAACTGTTACAAAGAATAATAAAGAAATTAAAAAGGAAATATTAACTACAAATATGGAAGCAGATGCTAAAGATAAATGTGGATATGATCACTACATGTTAAAAGAGATTATGGAAGAACCAATTGTATTAGAAAAAACGTTCAAACCATATTTAGACAATTTAAATTTATTACCAGACTTAACAAAGTATGAAGAGATCCATATAGTTGCTTGTGGAAGTGCTATGTATGCAGGATTAATAGGAAGTAGTCTTTTAGAAGAGTACGCTAATACAAAAGTAGATGTGGAAGTGGCGAGTGAATATCGTTATAAGAATGTAATTTACAATAGAAAAACATTGGTTATATTAATATCACAATCGGGTGAAACCGCAGATACAATTGCCGCTATGAGAAAGGCAAAAGAAAATAATATTGATACACTAGCCATTGTTAATGTAAAAACTTCAACAATAGCAAGAGAAAGTGATCAACAAATATTTATTGAAGCGGGTCCAGAAATAGCGGTTGCGACAACGAAAGCCTATATTCTACAAGCAGGAATATTATCATTACTTGCCTATAAAACAGCAAAAGATAAAAAATTAGTTAATGATGATAAAGTAGTAGAAGAAGCAAAAATGCTTCCTAGATTATTAAAAGAAGTATTAGATAGAAGAGAAGATTATCTAAAAATAGCAAAAGAAATTTATAATAAAGAAGATATGTTCTTCATTGGTAGAAAGATTGATTACGCTATTTCTATGGAAGGAAGCTTAAAATTAAAAGAGGTATCTTATATTCATAGCGAAGCATATCAAGCAGGGGAGTTAAAACATGGAACAATTTCATTAATAGAAGAAGGGCTTCCTGTATTTGCTATCATTACAGATGAAGCAATTAAGGATAAAACAATATCAAATATTGAAGAAGTGAAATCACGTGGGGCAAAAACGATTGTTGTAAGTAACGAAGAATATGAAGAACAAACCTTACAAATTACTGTTCCAAAAATCAGTCCATTCTTCCAATCGATATTAATAGTACCAACACTCCAACTAATAGCGTATGAAGTAGCAAAACTAAGAAATTGTGATATAGATAAGCCAAAGAACCTAGCTAAAAGTGTTACAGTTGAGTAAAGAAAAAACTAGTTTTTACTAGTTTTTTCTTTATTGTAATTTCAACCGCACCACTTTAATTATATTTTAATTCTATA
>CAOJYR010000010.1 GCA_948465965.1 uncultured Mycoplasmatota bacterium | reverse complement strand
AACAAACAAAAAGTGGAACATCTTTTTTTATGTCCACTTTTATCTTACAACTTCAATCATTCAATACCTCTTTTTATTTGCATATCAATATAAGTTAATACAAAACAAACTATAGATTGTAAAATCAATGTAGAAAAATAAGCAACCCAATATGTATCTGATACTAATGTATTCATATAAATTAATGAATAGAATAAATAATTAACGATTAATGCAAAAATATATGTTAAGAATATTAATATAAAATTAGGTTTAATATTATCAAGCAAAAATTGATAAATTGTTAAATTAACAAATTGGCTAACCATATATCCACAAAAATCACCTATAACATTATAAAAATCAAAACCGCGACCAGTTGCAAAATTCATAACCGCAACAAACACTACCATCGCAATACCAGAAACAGAGATTCCCATAAGAGCCCTTCTATAACCCTTCTTCTTAGTAATATAGTTCGTTAAAAAATAAATGATTGGTAATAAAAATAAAGAATAAGTTAACTCGATCGTATCAATCGAAAACATATAACTCTTTAAAGATTGTCCTAATATAACTACCGCAGAAAGTAATAATATATAAATCCAATTATCTTCATATTCTTCATTCTTTTTAACCGTTTTTTTTCTGTCATTCGTATCACTAGTCTTTATAACTTTTTTACCACTAGATTTTTTTACTTTTCTAAACTCATCTTTCTCCATATTATATCCTACCCTTCTTATTTAAATAAAGTTTACCATATTTTTTCCATTTAGAGAAGTTTTTTATTAAAAATAATAAATTAAATATCAATATTTCTTTAAAACATAAAGAAAAAGCTAAAGAATGTATAGTTCGTTTCATTTGTAGATTACCTTTCTAACAAAAAAAGCAATTCCTTGCTTAATATAAATTTATTATTCCCTAACTTTAGCTATTAACTTTTTTATATTCATTTTATCCTCCAAAACTATATTAAACCATAATATAAAACTCACACGAGGGTGTGAGTAATTCTCTCAATGGAAGAAATGGTGTAGATATCTACAACTATTATTTTTTCTTTTTCAATACTTGCCCTTGTGGTTTTACCGATGATTCACCATATTTTTTTATAAATCTATCAGTAATTGAAAAACTTAAATGATGGAGTATATATTTAAAATATTCAGTATAATAGTTAGAAACATCACTTGCTAAAAAATCTTCTATATTATTAAATTTATCCATAAATTTTGCTTTTAAATCTTGCATTTGATTTGGAGCTGCGCAATCTATTATACATTTATGTTCGAATTCTTGAAAAAAACCTCTTTTCACCATTTTTAAATATATTGCATAAGAAGTGTCATGTCTCATATCAGCTATAAATAATTTCTCTTTATTTTGTAAAAAGATTCTCTTTAGTATAGTCATCATTTCTGTAACTTGTTGAAATTTATTTCCATTATCAATCGAAACCCATTCTGATATTTGAACAGAATAATCTAACTCAGTATAGCAAAGAAACCAATCAGTTCCTATAACTAGTTTTTCTTTAGCAATGCTTACATCATGTAGATAAGCTAAGTCTTTCACATCTTTTATATCACCAAAATATTCAGCATATACTTCTTTAGTATATCCCCTATAAGCAATAGCTTTTAATCTTTCTATTTTACTTTTACTTATTTCTTCTCCATTGAAAATTTCAACCATTATTAATCCCCTCAAATGTTATTATAATTAAAAAACAAAAATTTTACTATATAATTATTTCATATTTTATTTCGTTTCTGACAAAATATCTAACCCCTAGTTATTTTGACAGAGTCATCAAAATAATCTATGAAAATAAAAATACCAATCCTTCGACTGGTTCTTCTATATAATAATGCCTGAAAAGTTCAAACAGACTCATCAATGGAGCGGATGAGGGAAATCGAATCCCCGTCACAGCCTTGGCAAGGCCGTATTCTAACCACTAAACTACATCCGCAAATTGGAGGGGCTTACCGGATTTGAACCGATGATCAGGGTGTTGCAGACCCACGCCTTACCACTTGGCTAAAACCCCATCCGCACTTAAGATTATATCAAAGATAAATAAAAATATCAACAAAAAATTTATCTTTCTCTAATGAAATATATGAAAAAAAAGAAGAAGATATTACTTCTTCATAAAATCATAAATATTTTTATAGTTATAATTTAATTCTTTATCAATAATGATTGGTCTAAGTCCATAAACATCAGTATAGATATAAATAGTATCTCCAACTACAAAAGAAATTGCATTATCTTTAACCTTCCACTCTTTTATATCAGGAAATTGAAATAACTTAATAGGATTTTTATATTCTTGATTTATAACTTTATAAACTTCTCCATCACCCGTTTTGAAGTAATAATCCTCCCTATATTTTTTAACCTCTACATCACCATATAACTTTGTTATATTTTTATTACTAACAGAATCATAAAAAATATTATCCTTATTTGTTCTAATATTAATTAATTTATTATTTTTAAGTGCTTTAAAACCTATATCTTTATCCCCTACCTCTTTAATAGATTGCTTATTAGGATCTAATACATATTGCTTCTTATTATCATTATCAGTAATATAAAGCATATTATCATATACTCCATTAATATAAGTATTTAAAGAAAACTTATTTTCTAAATCAATCTCACTTCTACCACCATCTTTTATATTATATAAAATAAATTGAGAATACTCTAAATCTGAAGCACTTAAATCGGTGTTAAAAGTAACATAAAATTTACCAGTCAGCATAGACAAATTATTTTCATATTTATCCTTTTGAAGTAACTCTTTTTCAATAGTATTCTTATTATTAACTATATAGATCCCCTTATAAAACCAAACAGTATAGATATAATCACCAGGAATATTTTTTTCATAGACCCTAATAGTATTATATTTACGAGAACTATCTGAACTCTCCCAAGAACTACTTTTATAATTATCCTTTTTTAACTTGTTTATAATTTTATCTAAATCTTTATTATTTACTTGTTTTAAATAAGAATAACTAACTTGCCTATTATTAAGCAAACAAGCCATATCAGAAGTATTATTTTTCTTATATATTGGATAAATACATTCTAAATTATTAGACTTATAATATTTAATATCACTAATTATTTCTTCTTGTTTATTCAAATCCTTATTATACGAAAAAGTATAAACTTTCTTTTTATCTTTAATTGTAAATGAATAAATATAGTCATCATCTACTTTTTTAAAATTCTCATCAATAAAATACTTCCTCTTATCTTTAGCAACTATAGAATAAGAAACACTATGTTCATTAATAAAAAAAATTAAAAATAATTGATATACTAAGAACAAAACACCCAAAAGAAAGATTATTTTCAATATCTTTTTCATATCCTACCACCATCTCAATTATAGCAAAAAAAAAGACTCAAATAAAGTCTAATTTGAAGATGGATTTATCACATATTTTTTCTTTTCTTCTAACATATAAGAAGAAATTGCAGTCTCTATTTCACTTAAAGCATCTTTAGAAACATTAGATAAAGTTACAAACTCTTTGATTGTATCTATATATACCTTTCCCCATATAAGACCACTTGAAACTTTCAAATCATTAAACATATCTGGTGTAATTGAATCTAAAAAATATCCAATTACCACTCTCTTTCGACCAATTAATATTCTTTTATTAGTAAGCGCTACAACAGCTGAAGATACAATATTAAATGGATTATCATTTTTTTGAGCTATAAATGCATACAAAACCTCTTCTCCTGGATTTAAATGCTTCTCAACAACAGATGCATTTTGTTTTATTCGCCATCCTATTGTAAAAGGGTGCCTATTCTTAAATTCTAAAGCATATTCATAAACTGTTTTCATAATACTACCTCCAAATTCTTATTTATTAATGAATCCATACTTTCTAAAAAACTCTGTATAAACTTTCGTAGTAGTAAGTCCCGATACTTCATCAACTATTTCACCATTAGAAACAATAACTAATAATGGTGTTCCAAATGATTCAAAACGTTCATTAGTGTTTGTTAATTTAGAAAAATCATCATCTGAAAAATCATCAGTATTCAAATGATTCACCTCTAAATCATATGTATAAGCAATATGATGTAAAATAGGTTCAGCGATTTGACAATAACTACAAGTTGGACGAGAAAGCAAAACAATACTTTTTTTACTACTATTATACCTTTCAACAAAATAATCTACATTAATATCATTAAAGTCTTTCTTCTCTGAATCCTTTATAGCTGAACTTTCACTCTGCGCTTGACTAGTAATATCACTAACTTCAGATGAATGATTACTACTAGATACATTAGAATTTGCTGACTCTGATGCAAAAAAGCAAAGAGCACAAATGAGCACAATCACTACAACAATAATTATTGCTTTAATAATATTATTTTTCCTATCTTCCATAAAAAACCTCCATATAACTATTAAGAATTATAACACAATTATTGAAAAATCACCATAGATCAATAAATGATAAAAAACAGATTTAATAATCCTTCATCTACTTACATTTTTGTTTTCCAGTTTGGATAGCCGGATTAAAGTCATACTCAGAGCAATCATATTCTAAATAAGGAGATAACACTTTAGCTATGTTTGTATATCTTAATGTGCGTAATACTCTTTGCTCAATCTTTCTAATTCTTCTATCAGAAACATGAAAAATAGCAGCAACTTCATTACAACTGTATACTTCATTACCATTTAAGCCATATCTAAGTTCTATTACTTTCCTATCTCTATCTCTCAAACTACCTAATACTAGATTAATATCTTTTCTTAGATCATCAGTATAATCATCATCTAAAATCTTATATAAACTATTATCATCTATACATTTAGTATCCTGTTTATGAGCCTTAATAGTATCAGACATAAGAAATAATATTTTCTTCTTTCCATTAGCAATACTCTTTTGCGATAATCCGCTCATATTTTTTATCAACTCACATACTTCATCCAACATATCAATATTTCCAAAGATTGATTGATTATATTTTTCTTCAACAATTCTTAAAGCTGTAACATAACAACTAAAAAAAACACCACGTGAAAAGCCTTGAATCTCAGGTATCCCTCTCAAAATATATCCTTTAATATAAGATAAAGCATAAGGTATAAAAGAATTTCCATTATTTACATCAAACTTCTCAACAGCTAAAATTAATCCCTCACTACCATAGCTTTCTAATTCCCCTATACTTATCCCAGTATAATTAGCATAACTTTTCGCAACTGAGTTTACTAAGTAATAGTAGTTGGAAACAATTTCATTTCTAATTTCCATACTGTGGTTTTCTTTATATTCTCTTAATAAACGTAATGTAGCCTCTCCACTTATTGATTGTCTATTATTCTCTTTATGTATTCTCATACCAAAACCCCTTCTTCACATGTGGACATATTATACCAAACTCTAAGTAAAAAATCAACATTACTTTATGATTTACAAATGCTAACCTAACTCCAAATTTATTTAATAACCAATATTTTGTCGAATGAAAACCATTATTTATTGAATCAAAAAAACATACGATCTAATAAGGATGTGATAATATCAAAAAAACGATAGGAATACCAAGAGCACTATTATACTATTATGATAAAGACTTATGGTTAGAATTTTTTAAAAAATTAGGAGTAAAAACAGTTATTAGTGATATAAGTAACAAAAAAATATTAGAAGATGGAACCAGGCTTGCCAACTCAGAAGCATGTCTTTCATTAAAACTATATTTAGGACACATCACGAACTTAAAAGATAAATGTGACTATATTCTAGTACCAAGATTATATTCAATTAAAAAAAATGAACAAGTCTGTACTAACTTCAATGTCTTATATGATTTAGTAAACAATCTCTTTGATGTTGAAATAATAAATTATAATATAGACTTAACTACGCACAATTATAAATTATTAGGATTTTTAAAATTAGGAGAAACATTAGGATTTTCTTACATAAAAACATACCAAGCCTATAAATATGCCGAAAAAATATCTTTAATGAAGAGAATCAAACAAGAAAAAGAGCAAGAAAATAATCTTCAAACAAACAACTTAAAAATTCTTCTTGCTGGACATCCATACAATTTATATGATGATTTAATTGGCAAAGTTGTCATTGATTTCCTAAAACAAAATAACATCACTATAATTTATAGTAATAAAATAAACCATTCTATTATTGATAAGGAATGTGAATGCTTATCAACCGATATTCATTGGACCCACAATAAAGAAGTAATGGCAAATATCAACTATTATAAAGATAAAGTTGATGGAATTATTCTAATATCAGCCTTTCCTTGTGGTCCAGACTCCCTATCAAATGAACTAATTAGTAGAAAAATTAAAAATATTCCTGTTATTTCCTTAATTTTCGAAGATTTAAATAGTGAAGCTGGAATAATAACAAGACTTGAAAGTTTTATTGATATTATTAAAAACTTAAAGGAGGAAAGATATGAAAAAAGTAATTAGTTTTCCCCATTTAGGAAATTACTACCTTCCCATATCCCTTCTTTTAAAAAAACTTACCAACCTCGAAGTTATACCCGCCCCACCCATTACGAAAAAAACACTAGAGCTAGGAGTAAAAAACGCACCTGACTCCGTATGTATACCATTTAAATATAATTTAGGTAATTTTATAGAAAGCCTAGATAATGGAGCAAATATTTTATTCACAGCAGGTGGAGGTTGTAGATACCGTTACTATGCAGAAGTAACTGAAACAATTCTAAAAGATTTAGGATATGAATTTGAATTTTATAAACTAATCACTAAGGATAGAATTCGTATAAAAGAAGTATATAACTTATTTAAGAAATTAAATAAAAAATTAACTTTTCCTAAATTCATGCATAGTGTTATTTACACTCTATTCTTTATTTTTTATATGGATAAAATAGATATAATCATTAGAAAAAATATAGGATTTGAAAAAAAGAGAAATACACACCTGAATTTACAAAAAAGAATGTTTAAGTCTTTTGAAAAAACAAATTCAATTACAAAACTAACCTATTTATATTTTAAATATAAACATCTATTTAAAAAGATAAAGTTAAACAAACCAAAAAAACATTTAAAAGTTGGTGTAATTGGAGAACTGTATACATCTATGGAACCTTACTCCAATTATTTCTTAGAAACCTACTTAGCCAAGGAAAATATTGAAATAAAAAGATACACCAACCTTTCATACTTATTATGGCAAAAAATATTTATGAAACATCATATGTTAAGAGTAGCAAAAAAATATTGTAAATATACCCTTGGAGCCGACGGCCTAGATAACGTTTATCGTTCTATAAAACTATCTAAGAAAAAATATGATGGCATTATTCATATAAAACCATTTGGTTGTACCCCAGAAATCGGAGCCATACCCATTATTCAAAAGGTGTGTGAAGATAATAATATACCAATAATATTTTTCTCATATGATGCTGAAACATCAACAGAAGGAATTGAAACACGACTTGAAGCATTCAAAGATTTATTAACAATAAGGAGGGATAAATTTGACTAAAGCTTATCTAGGAATTGATATTGGCTCCATTTCTACAAAAGGAGTAATCATTGATAAAAATAACAATATACTAGCAAGTTCTTACCTATGGACAAAAGGAAATCCAACCAATGCTGTAAAAGAAGTTTTAGAAGAACTAAAACAACAAATACAAGATGTAAAAATTGTTGGTGTTGGAACTACTGGATCTGCTAGAAAATTAATTGGTACTATGCTAAAAGCTAATATTATCAAAAACGAAATCACTGCTCACGCCATTGGTACCCTATCTTTATATCCTAATATTAGAACAATTATGGAAATCGGTGGGCAAGATTCTAAAATAATCCTAATTAGAGACGGTATTGTAATCGATTATGCTATGAACACATTATGCGCTGCAGGTACTGGATCTTTTCTATCTAGTCAAGCAAAAAGACTTGATGTTGAAGTAGAAGACTTTGGATCCATTGCTCTTACTAGTAAAAATCCTACTCCTATTGCTGCAAGATGTACTGTATTTGCAGAAAGTGATTTAGTACATAAAGCACAAATGGGTCACTCCAAAGAAGATATAATAGCAGGCCTTTGTAAAAGTGTTGCTTTAAACTATCTAAATAATGTGGCAAAAGGCAAAAAAATAGAAGAACCCATCATCTTTCAAGGTGGAGTCTCTAAAAATATCGGCGTTGTAAAAGCCTTCGAAAACATTCTAAATACAAAAATTATTACTGATCCTAATGGACATCTAATGGGAGCACTAGGAGTAGCAATTCTTTCACAAAAAGAACCAGAAATAGAGTTTTCTTTTGATGTAACAGACTATAATTTTAAAACAACATCAATATATTGTGGTAAATGTCCAAACAATTGTGAAATAATTTGTGTAAAAAAAGATAATGAACTTTTAGATGCCTGGGGCAATCGCTGTGAACGAGGAAAAAAAGTAAAAATATAAAAGAAAAAGATAAGAAAATATTATAAATTCTTATCTTTTCTTAATTAAACTCTTATTTTTTTCCAAATTACAAATAAGTGCATTTCCAAAAACACAATAAAACAGATCATTCATACAAGGAATTGAAAAATAACAAGTATCCTCATTGACCTTAGAAGAAGTAATACTCTCCAAAACCAAAACATCAAGTAAGGAATAATAATCTTGTCTATTTATGATTAAGTTCTTAGTAAAATCAAAAACTAAAATATCTTCCCCCATCTGCTTTTCTATCCAAGAATGAAGAATTTTACCGCTATTAGAATCAACATACCCAGTTACAACATGACATGGATTAAACTTTTCGCTAAATTTCAAACAATAATGGTGACACTTTTCAAATCGATTAGCCGACTGAAAAATCTGAACGTAATCTTTAGAAAATGATAAGTCAGATAACTTCCAAAATTTAAAGTAAATAGATCCATTATCAAATAGATATCCCCATTTATCCCTAAAAATATCCTTATACTCTTTTTTATGTCTCTTATATGTATAATCAAGTGGCATCGTAAAGTATTCAACAGTATTTAATGCAACTACATTTTCCATAGAACTAGTATCTAAATTAGAATTATATATCACCGAATAATTATTAAAATGTATTCCAAAATCATCATAATTAGTATAAACCTTCTCAGTCTCTACTGTATTTTCTTTTTTCCCTTTCATGATACCACCCTGTATCTAGTAATCATATATTACTATTTTCTATCATTTTTACCAACAATCAACTATTTCATGAAACATCATAAATTCATATTTATTGTTTACACTTTTCCAAATATTCTTCATATGGAATACTTCTATCTACTATACTACCATCTTCTAATATTTCAATAACTCTATTAGCGACTGTACTATTAAGTTCATAGTCACGTGTTGTAAATATAACACTACCATTAAACTTCATAAGTCCTTTATTAAGTGAAGTAATACTTTCAAGATCTAAATGGTTAGTAGGCTCATCTAATATCAGGAAATTAGGTTCTTCAAGCATCATCTTAGACATCATACAACGACTCTTTTCTCCTCCCGATAAGACATTAACCTTTTTAAATACATCTTCTCCAGAAAAAAGCATTCTACCTAAAAAACCACGAAGAACAGTTTCATCTTTAACATCATAATATTGCCCAATCCATTCCATTATATTTTTTGAAGAATTAAAATATTCTGTATTATCTTGTGGAAGATATCCATAATTAATGGTTTTCCCCCATTCAATAGAACCTTTATCATATTTTTCCTTACCAGTTAAAATATTAAACAAAGTAGTTTTAACCATATCATCCTGTGCAAGAATTGCAATCTTATCACCTTTTAATACAGTAAATGATATTTTATTTAAAATTCTTTTTCCATCAACTTCTTTAACTAAATTCTCTACTTTTAATATTTCTCTACCAGCTTCCTTTTCTACTTTAAAGTCAATATAAGGATATTTTCTGGATGAAGGAACAATCTCATCTAATTGAATTTTATCTAACATCTTCTTACGAGAAGTTGCTTGCTTAGACTTAGAAGCATTAGCTGAGAATCTCGCAATAAAAGATTGTAACTCTTTAATTTTCTCTTCTTTCTTCTTATTAGATTCCCTCATTTGTTTTTGTAAAAGTTCACTTGACTCAAACCAAAAATCATAGTTACCAACATATAATTTAATCTTTCCATAATCAATATCAGCAATATGTGTGCAAACCTTATTTAAAAAATGTCTATCATGTGAAACAATAATTACTGTGTTATTAAAGTTAATTAAAAATTCTTCTAACCAACGAATCGCTTCTAAATCCAAACTATTTGTAGGTTCATCTAAAAGTAAGATATCGGGATTACCAAATAGTGCTTGTGCAAGTAAAACTTTAACTCTAAGTTTTACAGGTAACTCCTTCATTTTCATATAATGATTATCAACAGGAACTCCCAAATTATTTAAAAGAGTCGCCGCATCACTTTCAGCATTCCAACCATCAAGTTCCATAAATTCAGCTTCTAAATTAGCAAGTCTCATTCCATCCTCATCACTAAACTCAGTCTGATTATAAAGTTTATTCTTCTCATCAATTATGCTATAAAGTTTCTCATTTCCCATAAGTACAACATTAATTACAGTCTCCTCATCATACTCGTAATGATCTTGTCTTAGAAAAGAAAGTCTCTCACCCTTAGTAATAGACACTTCTCCAGTAGTCGTTTCAATCTCCCCTGATAAAACTTTCAAGAATGTACTCTTTCCACATCCATTCGCACCTATTAATCCATAACAATTTCCATTCGTAAATTTAATATTAACATCTTCAAATAAAGTTCTTTTTCCAAACTTCAAACTTACATTATTAACTTGTATCATTCTATCACCTCAAAACTTATTAAAGTTTACTATAAAACAAGAAAAAAAACAAGGTATAACCCCATTTTATGTTCCAATTTTTTCATTATTTCACAACAATCTTATCTTCTAACAATTTTATCTATATATTAGCCCTATACAATATAAAATTCTTCTAAAATATTCATATCATCTCTTACTCTCTCTATCAACTCATTATTATATTTTTGGTTTAATCTATTAAATTTTTTTTCAAAATCATCATATTCAAAAGTAAAAATATCTAAATAATCTTCCAAGAGATCCTCTATATAATCACAACTATTATTCTCCAAAAAAATTATTATTCTTTCTACATTATCCTTATTTAAATTCTTAATAACACCTATATCATATTTTTCAAAATCCATTATCTAACGTGCCTACCCTTCTTCTCTATTTCATTTATATCTATATTATATTTTTTCTTTAACTGACCCTTTTCACAACTTAATATCGGATTTAAACATGGATTACCAGTTTTTTTATTAATAGTCACTAAATCTATTTTATTTTCAATCATATAATCAATTAATTTTTCCAACATTGCGGTTTTAAATCTTAAACATTTATTTGTTATAAATTGATCAATACCATATTTTTTTAATAACTCTATACCATTAATGATATTTGAAGAAGATACTGAAAAGATAGAAGGCACTAATAAATGTTGATATTTATTTTCTCTCCAATATGGTAAGTATAATTTAGTCTTTACACTTTGATAACTATTATTCCATATAGTTGGTGTTAGTAATCCCTGAAACTTTTCCTCCTTCCACTCTGGTATTTGTAATATGTTTTTTATATCTTCATAATTACTTTTCCATATATTTGATGTTAGTAATCTCTGAAATTTTTTCTCTTTCCACTCTGGCATTTGTAATATGTTTTTTATATCTTCATAATTACTATGCCATATAGTTGACGTTAGTAATCCCTGGAATTTTTCTTCTTCCCATTCTGGCATTTGTAATATGTTTTTTATATCTTCATAATTACTTTGCCATATACTTGATGTTAATAATCCTTGAAATTTTTCTTCTTTCCATTCTGGCATTTGTAATATGTTTTTTATATCTTCATAATTACTTTTCCATATATTTGATGTTAGTAATCTCTGAAATTTTTTCTCTTTCCACTCTGGCATTTGTAATATGTTTTTTATATCTTCATAATTACTATGCCATATAGTTGACGTTAGTAATCCCTGGAATTTTTCTTCTTCCCATTCTGGCATTTGTAATACTTTTTCAACTGCATCATAATTACTTTGCCATATACTTGATGTTAGTAATCTCTGAAATTTTTTCTCTTTCCACTCCGGCATTTGTAATATGTTTTTTATATCTTCATAATTACTATGCCATATAGTTGACGTTAGTAATCCCTGAAATTCTTCCTCTTTCCATTCCGGCATTTGCAATATTTTTTTTACTTCATTATAATCTTTTGTTAGTATACGATCAGAATACAAATCCATTCTATTTAATGAAGTAAGTAATTTTTTTATTTCTATAATTTCATTCCCTTTAATAAGCCATCACCGTCCTAAAACTATTATAACAGAGAAAAAGATTTTGTATCTACTTAATCAATTTTAAGTTTTTCTTTTTATTCTATCCTAATATAAATATTAATATTACTGATCAAATTCTTTTAGATTTTCCTTCACCATAAATATAAGTTCCATAGGTGCATCTATTTTGTAAAGAACAATCAAACTATCCTGTAACTTTGTTTTTAAATCCATTGTATCTTTAATGAATTCTGCTTCCTTTCTATAATCAAAATGATCTATAGGACTATTACAAATGAAATCCCTTATATAATCCTCTATATCTTTTAAAATATACTCCTTTAAATCATAACTATCCATACTTTCTACACCATAGTATCCACCAACTAAATATTTAAAAGTATCCTTCAAATCCATATATTTATCACCTCGCTCTTATTATATAAAAAAATAAATACCACTATCAAGTAGTATCTATAAATTATTACACCAATATTCTATACATCGATAATTCCTAATCAATCTCTATATCTCCACTATTACTATTAATTACTAAATTAACCTTAGCATATCTATTATTACTTTTAATATCAACATCTCCAAAATCAGTTTTTGCATCTACATAAACATCACCTATTTGGCCTATTTCAATATCCCCATAACTACTATTTATTTTAGAATTCTCTAATAAATTAGCACGATCTATTTCAATATCCCCACTACTAGATTTTATATCAAGATGCCTTTTAACTTCCACAATACTAATATCTCCATAACGACTATTAATTTTAACATCAGAAATATTTTTTATATCTATATCTCCACTATCACTATCAATAACTAACTTACCATCATTAAAACTACCAATAGTAATATCGCCATATTTAGATTCTATATTTGTATCTAACTTATAATTCTTTGGAACTATAATTTCTATATCTTCTCTATAAAAACAAAATCCGATACAATTAACAACATCCTTATAATCAATACTTAAAATATGATTAGAATTACTAACTCGAACTGAATTTTTATCTTTTCCATATACTCTAACTTCTATTTTACTAGTATCTGCCTCTTTTACTGTAATATCACCAGATGATGAATAAATATTTATCTTAGAAATATCACTAACTAAAAATTCTTCATTATAAATCATTTCAGTCTTTGAAGCAAAATGAAATCTTGCCATATTAAAAAATCCTACCTCCTTATGAATTAGTAAAAATCCAAGTAAAAAACTTAAACAAATAGCACATATAGAAAAAACAATAATCAATGTTATAATTAAACCCTTATTATTATTCCTCATGAATATCACTTCCCTTTAACATAAAGATTAATTTAATAATTTCTATTACAAAAGAATAAATAATCCAAATAATCCAAGTAATATGCCAAGCCATAGTCATAAAACTAATAAAGAAATAAATAACACAAAATACTAAAGATAAAACTTCTTTTATTTGTTTTAATAACTTCTCTTCCCTAGTAAGCTCCTTTTTAATTTTTTTCTTCTCTTTAGACATAAAATGATAAATAATAATAGATGTAGAAATACCAATAATAAAAAGAAAAATACATACACTTAATACTTCATTCATATTAAAATAAGTAGTAGAAATAATAATCCAAATAACAGATAAAATATAAAGAAATACACAGCCACTTACAACCAAAGCATCCTTTTTACTATCACTATTATCATTAATTGCCTGTAGATTATTATTATTTTTCTTACCAGTCAAAAGCTCATCAGTACTAATACTATACATATTACAAAGAGGAGCTATTTTATCAAAATCTGGTGTTGTTTGATTTGTCTCCCACTTAGAAATAGTCTGTCTTGTTACTCCAAGTTTTTCTGCAACCTCCTCCTGTGATAAATTCTTTTTCCTTCTTAATTCCAAAAGCTTTTCTCCTAAAGCCATACTCTCACCTCACAATATAATTATACAACTTTAGATACGCGCATTCTATCAATTTATGTTGGAAATTTGTCAACTTAACTTAACATATAACTAATTTTCTACTCATTCATATAATATATTAGAAAAAAGAGGAAAAATTATGAATATAAAAAAGATAAGAAATATAACCTTTGCTCACCGAGGTATTCACAATAATCTAAATATTCCAGAAAATTCTATAAAGGCTTTCGAAAAGGCACTAAATAAAAATATTCCAATAGAACTTGATGTTCATATTTTAAAAGACAATACTTTAGTTGTATTTCATGATGATAATTTAGTAAAAATGACTGGTGTTTTAAAAAAAATTAAAAATTATACATATGAAGAATTAAAAAAACTCAAATTACTAGATACTGATTATAATATTCCAACGTTAAAAGAAGTTTTAAATCTTGTAGAGGGAAAAGTACTTTTAAATATTGAATTAAAAAATGATAAAAGAATAAATGAATTAGGTACACATCTTACAAAAGAATTAGATAATTATAAAGGTGATTTTATAATACAGTCATTTTATCCTAAAATTATTAGATGGTTTAAAATGAATAAACCAGACTACATAAGAGGTTTATTAATAAATGATGATTTTGATAATAAATCAAACAAGTATTTTAATATTATATTAAAATACACATCCCCAAACTTTTTATCAGTATATAAAAAAATTGTTAAAAATAAAAAAATCCAAGATTATAGAAAAAATATCCCTATTTTAACTTGGACAATTAAAGATGATAATGAGATAAATAAATATAAAGAATATGCAGATGGATTCATTAGAAATATTAGATAGCTTTAGTTATTACCTCTCCTTCATACAAATCCCTCCTAATAATAAACTTTAGTTATCTATAATATAACAAAAAAATAGTAACAAATCAAAATGTTACTATTCTTATTAACAAAACTTTTCTACAAATCCACCCTTAGCATAAGTTTTCTTTTTTTGAACAGGATAAGTGCGCCCGTTAGTAGAAAGTAGCACTCTAGGATTTTTGTGACATTCTCTATAAAGACTTGGATACTTAGGACAAATTTGCTTAATTATTCCACGTTCAACGACCTCCGGATTAGAAAAAGAACCCAATACATCATTATTCATATTTCCCCTAAAAACCTCTTCTAATAAACCAACATTCATACTACCAGCCAACATATATCCAGAATCTTCCCCATCCTGATAAGGAATAAATAACTTACTATATCGCTCTTCAAAATAAGCCTTTTCTTGCTTGTTTAAAATTAACATAGTATATAAACCTTTTTTCTCTAAATCATTCATAACTTCATTAACATAAGAAGTTGCAACCTTATTGGATATTTTTCTAGAACCATTTAATTTGTTCATCTCAATAATCCCATTCGCAACAATATCTTCATAATGAATATTCATAAAACTTCTCTCCTTTCAATGGAACCATATTATAACACTACTTATGAAAAAAAACAAAGTTTTATGAATACTATCAAAATATAATTCTATTTTCTCTTCAAGAAGTTTTTATATTCACCTATCAAATCTGGATCATTCTGGTTTATTGGAAGATGATCTAAATCAAAAAAACGCATCTCTTTTGATTCCTTATCCCACTTTAATTTTCCAGTATAGTTTTCAATACAGTATAAAGCAGTATTATTTATAACAACATCACCATTAGGATATTCATTTCTTCTGCCATTACCAGACACTATCTTAATAAGTTTCAAATCTTCTTCACTAACATCTAGATTAGTCTCTTCCTTAACTTCTCTAATAATAGTATCTTCAAATCTCTCACCTAACTCTTGACAACCACCAGGAAGTCCCCATTTATCTCTATCTGCACGACTTTGCAATAAAATTTGTCCCTTACCATTTACAATTATTGCTGCCGCACCATCTTGTAATAAAACAAACTTATGACATAAATTTCCCATACAAAGTCTTGTAAAAACCGGATACCCTATTCTGTTACTAAGTTTTATAATTTCATCAGAATCTAAACTACTAACTAATTCTACAAGCTCTTCATATGATAATTGTTTTATTTCATTCACGGTTAATTTATCTATTTTTTTCATACTCATAAAATACCTACCTTCCTAATTAAACCTTACTTAAAACCTTAGCCCTACCAACTAATACATCATTTGACCACCTATTACATTTATAATCGTTTGGACCACCACTACAATTGCTCCTACAATTTGCACAGGTAGCTTTTTCTTTTAACCTTTCATTTATAAAACCATATTCTTTACTAGACAATTCTTGTGCAACTTTTTCATAGAAATCATTTGGATTATCCAATATCTTTTCTATAATTTCATCTAACTCAGCAGGAATATAAGGCAACCCACTATACTCATCCCTTTTCATCTTGGAAATGTTTTTATATATAAATTCATCATTCCAAACTATATTTAAAATATCAATTGAGGGACAAGAAGCTATATATTTACCTACAACTTTACTAAAAGAAATACATCTTTCATCATTTAATACAATAACTCCATCTAAAACCTCAAAATAATCTCTATCTATATTATCATTAATAGAAACATTTAATTTTTTACTGTTAAACTCATCCTGTAAAATCGATTGAATAATATTAAGTTCCCTAAATGTTACAAATGTCTCACCAAAATGTTTTTCTTTTGTGCTCATAATAGTTGCTACTACAAAACCTTCATCCATATCAAACTTAGACATATAAACCCACACTCCTAATATATATTATTATAACATTTCTTTTCATACGCAACAAGAAAAGAAAAAAAAGAAACTTATAAAAGTTCCTTTGTATTCAATATGGTGGAGCATAGCGGGATCGAACCGCTGACCTCCACGGTGCAAACGTGGCGCTCTCCCAGCTGAGCTAATGCCCCATATCAATTTAACCAACTTTTCGGTCGACAAACTGATTATAGCACAATAAAATTTTAAAAGTCAATAATTTTTATACTTTTTTTCTAATATTTCCCTCTCAAAATAATAATTATCATCCATTTTAACTAAATGACGCCTATTTCTTCTAAATTTCTCTAATCGATCAACTATAATTCCATTTTTAAAATTATATTTTTTTAAATATCTTTCCAACAAAAATTTCTCATATAAATAATTAATCTGTTTATACTCCAAAACAATTTTATAAAGTAAAAAAATAACCATAACTATAAAATTTAAAGTAATATTACCAATACCATATCCAATAAAACTTAAAAATAATACGACAACAAAACTTAACCCTATACTAACTATCAAACTACTTCTATAAGATATAAATAAAGAAAAAAATAAATTCACTAATTTTCCGCCATCTAAAGGATAAATTGGTAACAAATTAAAAAACAATATTCCATAGTGATAAATAGTAATTAATTCACAATAATCACTAAATACATGAATCAAGAAAAAATAAGCAAACATTTGACTAACTGGCCCAGCTATTAAGATTAAAAACTCCTTAAATATACTAATATTAATATCAAATCTAAATTTAGAAATACCACCTAATGGATAAATATAGATTTTAATAACCTCTCCACCCAAAAGTAAAGTCATCAAAAAATGGCCTACTTCATGAATTACAATTAAAAAACTAATAACAAAAAAAGGAATAAAAGAAGCCGTAAATACTGAGAATATACCAAATACATAGACCAAAGGATTAACATCAATATACTTATAAATATTTTTTATAATCTAAATACTTCCCATCTTTTTGAAATACCAAATATAACTTATTATCATTAACCTCTCCTAATAACTTTCCTTTTTCTATATAATCATAAAGTTTTATATTACTAGTACTAATATTAGAATAATAAACATCTACACCATCGATTTGTTCAATAATAACTGTATTTCCATACCCTTCTTTTTCTCCAACGAAAATAACAATTCCACTTTCAAGTACAGGTACCATATACTTATCAGTTACAGTTAATGCAACACCATCCTTATAAACATTATCCTTTTTATAACTTAATTTCTCACTAAATACAGCCTGTTCTTCTTTAACAATCTTATCAACTGACAAAATATTCCCAAAATATTTTTCATAGAAACTCTTCAATTTCGTAAATTTGAAACTCTTTTCATAAACATTCTCTATTATAAAATTTTTAGTCTTACTATCGCCCTTTACTAAAATCATTCCTACTAAAAAAATTAATACTGTGATAAGTACTTTACTAAAAAATATTTTAACCTCAGGTCTTAATACTAGTTTTTTCTTTACTGTCTTATTTGCTTTCATATATTAGTCTCCTCTATCTAATCATATGAAAAAAAGAAGCTAAGTATTCTAATTAATACTTAACTTTGTATATTTTTTAGGAAGTGCTTTTATAACAAAATAAATAACTTCTGCATATATAATATTTAAAATCAAACTATGACTAATCTTATAAAATAACTTATAAAAAGAAATTGGAACCAAATTAAATAGTAATATCACAAACGCTGTTGCAACTTCATAACAAACTATAACCAGAATAATATCTAATAAAATATTTATATAGTTAACCTCTAAATATTTATATAAAATAGTAACTAAGTAGGCAATCACAAAAAACAATATGCCATTAAAAAATAGTAAATTAGTCAAAAACAAATCATAAATGATTCCTAAAATGCAAGCTATTAAAAAATACTTTTTCTCATCTTTCTTAAAAAAAGGATAAATTAAAAACAAACTAACTATAGTAAGCATAGGAGTAAAAAATGATAAACCTCCAACCATGTAAGGCAAAAAATTACTAAGAATAATATCTAATAGAAAAGAAATAACAACAATAACAATACTAATAGCCATACTACTTTTTCTCCTTTAGAATAGTTACATAATGAATGTTATTAAAATCTTGATTTGTTTTAATATATAAAGTTTTACTCAAATCGTATTTATCACTTCTTATTGAAGCTACCTCTCCAACATAAATACCACCAGGAAACATTCCACCAAGTCCACTAGTAACTATCTTATCTTTTTCTTTAACATCACTTGTTTTTTCAACACCAGTAACCTTTATATAACCATTCTTTTTATCATATCCATTTAAAATTGCATAACTATCTCCACTTCCAGTTTTTATCGCAACACTAACTTTGTAATTAACATCATCAGAGGTAATAAGCTTAATCTCGCTAGAATACTTATAAACCTTAGAAATCTTTCCAATAAGTCCGTTCTTAGTGATTACAGCCATATCCTTTTTTATTCCAGATTTACTCCCCTTATCAATCATCATGTTATTAAACCAATAACTCTTATTTCTTGATAAAATAGTTGCATTCTCCGTACTATACTCAGTCAATGTTTTATTAAGTTCTAAAGTATCTTTTAATTCTTGAATTTCCTTTTCTAAAGATGCATTAACATTCTTTTGAATAATATAACTTTCACTTTGATCAAGATCCTTATCTTTATTTAAAGTAGTAAAAGGATACATAATCACCCTATTAAAAAACATGGCGGTATCTTTAAAAATCCCCTCACCAAAGATTACACTTCTATTAAGCTGAACAGATAAAAATAATAAAATAAAAATAATTAAACAAATTATTGGAACTATTATTTTTTTATTATAATTTTTCTTACCTTTTCTTTTATACATTATCCATCATCCCATTCCTACTTATTATAATATAATTTAATTTTAGATACAACTACAGATTTAAAATATTATTATTATCATAAAAACTATAAAAACTATCTTCACCTACAATAATATGATCCACTACTGGTATTCCCTGTATATAACCAGATTTAACTATGTTTTCTGTAAAGCGAATATCCTCTTTACTAGGTTTTATATCATTAGATGGATGATTATGCATACAAACAATGCTAGACGCGCTTAATTTATATGCTTCCTTAAAAATCTCCCTTGGATGAATAATACTCTGATTAATTGTTCCCATAAATAACAACTTCCTTTCTATTAATTCCTGCCTATTATTAAAATATAAACAATAGAAACACTCCTGCTTTATACCATTAAATAAGTATTTAGAATCTTCCCATATTTCTTTAGCATTCCTCAATTTTCTCAAACTAACTTTTTTTCTCAAAAAGATTCTTTTTCCTAACTCAATACAAGCTAAAAGCTCAATTGCCTTTACTTCACCTATTCCCTTAATATTAATTAAATTATGAATACTAACATCCTTCAAATCATGAAGACTATACTCCTTTAATACATCTAAAGCCAGTTCGTTAACTGATTTATCAATCGTACCAGTCTTTAAAATAATAGAAAGTAATTCACTATCGGATAAACTTTCACTTCCTACATTTTTTAATCTTTCTCTAGGACGTTCATTTAAAGGAACATCTTTTATTTTGTAACTCATATCTCCCCTTTTATATTATTAACAATAATTTAACTTTTACTTATTATTTTGAATTATTTCTTCATAATTCGCAAGCACCACTTCTTCTATTGTTAAAACATCATCATCAGAACTACTATTTTTAATTAATAAGTCAAATTGATCTAGATTATTAGTGAATTCTTCATTATTTAAATTAACTTCCTTTATATAAATTTGATATCCCAAATCTTCATATATTGTTTTTATCTTATTGGCAATATCTTTATCTTTAGTTATACCAACATAAACATAATATTTATTATCCTCATTAATTACCAACTTATTACTGATATCTTTAATATTCTCATCCATTATTTCACGGGAAGAATAAACTCCCTCCTGCAAAAAGTAAAATCGATTATTCTCATTAAAAACACTATCTGTATTAATCATATTTGTATAAAGATATTTCCCACAAAAAGCTCCCAATAAAATAAAGAAGATTCCTAATAAAATTGTTTTTTTCATATTATCACCATCTATATACTAACAAGTACAAAAATAGTATTTTGTCGAAAAAAAGACGTTTTAACAAAATGTACACAAAATCTGTCAAAAATTAACAAAAATTTTCCTTTTTTTAGTGACTATCTTTATAATTTTATAATCATCATCTAAATCAAAATATAGATGACTACAGCTATAATTCAATTGTATTCCCCCTCCATACAATAGAAAAATTTACTCACATACATTATTTTGTTGTTTTAAGTAATTAAACATCATTACAGTAAAACGAAAAAAAACATATATTATATTGGAATGAAGTATATAAGATTTATATTTTCATTTTAAAGTATAGATGCTTTTGTAAAATTAAAAAGAAAGGAAATAATTAAGTTACTTAATTATAAGGATGAAAAATGACATGTAAAAGATATTATGGGAATTATCCTTATCCAAATGGATGTTATCTTTTAGGACCCACTGGGCCTACTGGTCCTCAAGGTCTAGAAGGTGCTACTGGACCTACTGGTCCCCAAGGTTTACCGGCTGCAACTATCACAGTAAACTCAACTACAACTGGAGCCCCTGAAACACAGGCCAGTGTAACAAACAGCGGAACTCCCAATAATGTTTTACTGGATTTTGTTATTCCAAGTGGCTTAACAGGTCCAGCACCAACACTAGAAATTGGTACAGTTACAACAGGTACTCCTGGAACACAAGCATCTGCAACAATAACTCCAATAGGAGGAAATTCTATACAAAATTAGAGGAGGGAAATAATGAACGATAATCCAACAGGATACATATTAGACTTTGTAATACCAGCTGGTGCCACTGGACCTACCGGTCCTCAAGGTTTAGCAGGAGCTACTGGACCTACTGGGCCTCAAGGTTTAACGGGTGCCACTGGACCTACTGGCCCTCAAGGTTTAGCAGGAACTACCGGACCTACCGGGCCCCAAGGTTTAGCAGGTGCCACTGGAGCTACTGGACCAGCACCAACATTTTCAATAGGAACAGTTACAACAGGAGCCCCTGGAACATCTGCTAGTGTAACTATAACACCTACTAATAATTAAAAATTATATAGAGAAAGGTGATAAGTATGAATACAAATTATGAACTTAATTTTGTCATACCCCAAGGGCCCACCGGGCCTCAAGGGTTAGCTGGAGTTACTGGACCTACTGGACCTCAAGGATTAGCTGGAACTACTGGACCTACTGGTCCTCAAGGATTAGCTGGAGCTACTGGGCCTACTGGGCCTCAAGGGTTAATTGGTGCCACTGGACCCACTGGACCTCAAGGATTAGCTGGAACTACTGGGCCTACTGGACCCCAAGGATTAGCTGGAGCTACTGGACCTGCTAACGGACTTAATACATATGGTGGTAAATACAACAACACATCTAATACTATTACCTTAGGAATCGGAACCCAATCACAAGTTCCACTTCCAGTTTCAATGCCAAATTTAAATACCACATATACACCTACAAATAGTATTACAGTTAGTCAGGCTGGAACATACGAGATTAACTTCTATACTAACGTATCAGTAGCACTCGGAACTACATTAACGATGGCAGTTAGACAAAATGGTACCAATATTCCATCAACAGTTATCTCAAGAGCTTTGTCAGTAGGAACAAGTTCAATTTATAGTGGAAGCGTAATCGTAAATCTTAATGCAAATGATGTAATTGATATGGCAGTATCAGCCTTAATTGCAGTTGGAGTAACATTAGGAAGTGGTACCAACGCTACTTTAACTGTAAAAAAAATAAACTAGAAATTATTTAAAATAGAAAAACAGAGTTTTATCTATAATCTAAAAAAACTACTAGTTCACATTAACTAGTAGTTTTTTGCTATATAAAACTAATTTTTACTTAATAATATAATCTGAGAAAATAAATTAACATTTCATTTTTAATCTATAAACTTTTATGATCAATATCATCATCATTATCATTATTATAGGAAGAATTTCTATTTAATTTTATACCCCAGTTATCAATAAGTAACTTTACCATCTTATCCGTACATATTAACTTTTTAAACTCATTTTTCTTTTCTACAGAAAAATCAGAATTCATAAACCAATTATAAAGAGTAATTTGTGTTTTTATATAATCAGCAACTAAAACAGGACTAACTACAGGACTCCCCTGTAATAAAATTATCTCATCCATTTTAAATAATATATTAATTACATCCTCTTTTTTAGCATACTTACTTAAATGATTCACCAGCCCTGGTAAATTATGATTAAAATATAAATGTTGCATATCCCTTGGATCATCAAAGAAGAACTCAACTAACGTAGCAAGCCTTACTAACTTTTTATAAGTTCTTACCTTATGATCCTTATTAAAAAATCGCGAAGCTAAAAGTTCTGTATACCCCTCATTAATACCTTTTCCCATTGAATTTCCTTTATACGATTGTCGAAACCCAGACAATATTACCTTTTTCCGAGAATCATAATAGGAAGACGCCATATGAAGAAACTCATGCCCAATATTATTCTGAACAAAATACCTTAATCTGTTTTTTTCAGAATTGTAGCTTCCACAAACACCAAATAAAAACCGAAATCTAATTTTTCCAATCTCTAATGAATGGATATTATTATACATTACCCTTTTATCACTATCATCCAAATACTTTTCTAAAATAGTAATGTAGGGAACCAAAGTATCTCTATTAGAAACATCCACTACTGTATCCATTTTATTATTCATTTTAGATTGAATAAAATCAATATCTACTATAGTCTGATGATTAGCAATCCTCTTTGATCTATTTAAAATAAGTTTACTAGTCACCGCTGGAATCAATCCATAACCAAGATATATTATTCCAGACTCCAACATAATTCGAATTAAATCTTGCTCCATAAACCAAAACTCTTAACTATTTTAAATTATTTAATTTTTCTTCTTCTTCAGCTAACTTCTTACGATCAGCAAGAACTACATGCGAAGGAGCTTTATTTACATAGTTTTCATTAGAAAGTAATTTCTTTCTTCTTTCAATAGACTGTTCTAACTTCTTAATCTCTTCTTCACGTGCCTTAATATCAATACTTTCTTGCTCAAAGAAATAAGTAATATCAATAGTATTTGACTTATAATTACAACTACCCATATCACTTGGATTATCACTGCACAAATTATCATCTACTATTTTAAGTTGGGACTTATAAATCGAAATCAAGTCATCACTACTACATTTAAAGTTTACAAGTGCCTGTTTAGTAACCTTATTAGTGGCTTTCATATTACGTATCGCAACGATATCCTCTAAAACACGCTCTAACTTCTCACTTTCTTCTTTGTAAACACTATTTTTATCATAAACTGGATAATTAGTAATCATAATAGACTCTTCTTCCCTTACAGGTAACATAGAGTAAATCTCTTCAGTAACATAAGGCATAAATGGATGAAGAAGTTTTAAAATATCAGTAAGCACCTCAAGTAACACACTCTTAGTAGTTATACTCATATTATTCTTAGTAAGTTCAATATACCAATCACAAAAATCTTCCCAAATAAATTTATAAAGTTCATTTCCAACATTATGGAATTCATACTTATCCATACTATGAATTACACTCTTAATTAAAAGATTCTTTTTAGTTAAAATCCACTTATCATATAAAGTTAACTCCTGAAGTTTTATATTCTTCTCTTTTAAATCATCTATATTCATAAGAACAAAACGACTTGCATTCCATAACTTATTAATAAAATTCCAACTAGATTTTACCTTATCAATATCATATCTTAAATCCATACCAGGAGCAGAATTTGTTGTTAAAAAGTATCTTAAAGCATCACAACCATACTCATCAATAACATCCATTGGGTCAACTCCATTTCCTAAAGACTTACTCATTTTACGACCTTCCTTATCACGAATAAGTCCATGAATTAAGCAATCCTTAAAAGGCCTTTTTCCAGTAAATTCAAGTCCCTGGAAAGTCATTCTATTTACCCAAAATGGAATAATATCATAACCAGTTACTAAGACATCATTTGGATAATATCTGTCAAAAAGTTCCGTATCTTCTGGCCAACCTAATGTTGAAAATGGCCAAAGAGCACTACTAAACCAAGTATCTAAGACATCAGGATCCTGTACCCATCCATCCCCAGGTGACTTTACTTGTACTTTTACTTCATCATCCTTATACCAAGCAGGAATTCTATGTCCCCACCACAACTGACGAGAAATACACCAGTCATATGTAATTTCCATCCAGTGATTCATGGTCTTCTCATATCGTGGTGGTACAAAGTTAACCTTTGTATCCTTATTCTTTTGATTTTCTAATACCCGATCAGCAAGAGGTCTCATTTTTACAAACCATTGTTTAGAAAGATAAGGTTCAACTACTGCATCACTTCTTTCACTATGCCCAACAGAATGGATCATTTCTTCTACTTTAATTAATAAATCAGCGTCACGTAAATCTTTAACTAAAGCATCTCGACATTCTTCACGACTCATTCCGGCATACTTTCCGGCCTTCTCGTTCATAGTAGCATCAGGATTCATGACTACAACTCTTTCTAAATTATGACGAGCGCCAACCTCAAAGTCGTTAGGATCATGAGCTGGAGTAATTTTAACAACACCTGTTCCAAATTCAGGATCAGCATGAATATCTCCGACGATTGGAATTAACCTATTAACAATAGGTAATACTACATTTTTACCAATTAAATCTTTATATCGTAGATCTTTAGGATTAACCGCAACAGCCGTATCTCCAAATAAAGTTTCAGGACGAGTAGTCGCAACTTCTAAATACCTATCCTCCCCTTCAATAAAGTATTTTAAATGATAAAAAGCACCTTTATCTTCTTTATAAATAACCTCTTCATTAGATAAAGCAGTCATTTGTTCTGGATCCCAATTAATAATACGTTCTCCTCTATAGATTAATCCCTTATTATATAAATCAATAAAAACTTTATTTACCGCTTTATTTAATCCTTCATCTAAAGTAAATCTTTCCTTAGAATAGTCAACTGAAATCCCCATTTTAGCCCATTGCTCATGAATCGTATTAGCGTATTCATCCTTCCAAGACCAAGCTTGCTTTAACCACTCCTCACGTTCCATCTCGCGTGGTTTAATTCCTTGCTCTTTTAATCTTTTATCAACTTTTGCCTGTGTTGCAATACCAGCATGATCCATTCCTGGAAGCCATAAGCAATCATATCCTTGCATTCTCTTATAACGTATAATAATATCTTGAAGCGTTACATCCCAAGCATGTCCCAAATGAAGTTTACCTGTAACATTTGGAGGAGGAATAACTACACAAAACGGAGTCTTATCACTCTTACTATCAGACTTAAAATACCCCTTACTCTTCCATTCATCATATTTATTTTTCTCTACTTCCTTATGATTATATTTTTTTTCTAACATCACAATCATCCTTTCTTTTATTATAGATTAAATTTCTAAGGTCTACCTCCCTAATAATATTACCTTTAGAATCATATATTCCATTATTCTTTTTCAACTTAATCACCTCTAAAATAAAAAACTATCCATCCCTAAGGACGAATAGCTCGTGGTACCACCTTAATTCATATCATTACTATGATATCTTAAAAATCAATAACGGAATAATCCGGGATAACTTACTCACTTTTCAGAAATCATGCTCCTCTGCTACCTTCAATACCTCTTTTGTTAATTTCCACCATCCATTAACTCTCTATATAAAAGAAAATACTTACTCCTCAGATTCCTTGCATCTGTTTGTAATTATAACTTATTTTTTCATGTTTTTCAACAGTTTTATTCAATATATTTTCTGGAATTATTAATCTATATAGCTATTTTTTAAACAAAAAAGAAGATTATTATTCATCAATCTTCTCTACATCACTATATTCCTTACCCTTTAAATCAATAAGGGCTTTTTTAATAGTTAAATTATTTCTAAGTTTGCCAGTGTTAGTATCAGATACTATCTCTTCCTTTTCAATAGTACTTATTATATCTTTTCCATCAATTACTTTTCCAAAGGCAGCATATTCTCCATCTAAATAATCAGCATCCCCTAACATGATAAAAAATTGACTTCCAGCTGAATCATTATCTTGACTGCGCGCCATAGATAAAATCCATTTATCATGTTTTAAATCATTATCAACTCCATTAGATGAAAATTCTCCCTTTATTGTATATCCGGGACCTCCTGTTCCACTACCAGTAGGATCTCCTCCCTGTAAAACAAAACCAGGAACTAATCTATGAAAAGTATTGTTGTCATAAAACCCACTCTTTACAAGTGAAATAAAATTATTAACAGTGTTAGGGGCCTTATCTGAATATAACTCCATAACAATAGATCCATAATCTTTAATATACATAGCTACAACAGGATTTTGTGTTTCATACTTATCTAAAGCAACCTCATTACCACTATTACTATAATCTATTCCCAATAGCTCTTCTTTTCTTACCTCCTCATTTGTACAACCTGTAACAGTAAATAAGCTAATTACTAAAACCAATATAAATAAATGCTTTCCTTTCATTTTACATCACCATATACATTTTAACATAAAAGAAAGTTTTTTCCCAATAAATTAACAAATATATGATACAATAGAATTGGTGATAATATGGCGACTAGAGAAGAGTTAAATAAGGAAAAACAAAGAGCACTTATCGATGAGGAAAACAGAGAAAAAAGAAAAAAAATAGTTATTTTTTGTTTAAAATTAACTTTTATAATTATAATATCAATGACATTAATTTTTCTTTATACAACATATATTGCGAATAAAAAAATAATCGTCAAGGAGGAAAGAATAATTTCACAAAATTTACCAGAAAACTTTAATGGTTTAAAAATAATCCAATTTTCAGATCTCCATTATGGTACAACAATCTTCAAAGAAGAATTAAATAATCTTGTTAGTATCATCAACCAAAGAAATCCAGATATTTTAGTTTTTACAGGAGATTTAATTGATATAAATTACAAATTAGAATCAAAAGAACAAGAACAAATTATCAAAACTCTAAAAAAACTAAACACTTCAATCGGTAAATATGCAATAATGGGAGATGAAGATAACGAAGAATTCTCTACTATATTTAATCAAAGCGAATTTACAGTTTTGAATAATGATTATGATTTAATCTACAAAAATGATAATAACCCAATTTTATTAATTGGGTTAAGTAGTAGTTCTAATAAAGAAAATGATATTACCAATGCCTATAGTTACTTTAAAGAAGAAAACCATAATGCAAATATATTTACAATTACTCTTCTTCATGAACCGGATATAGTAGATGATATTAATAATGAATTTAAAACTGATATATTTCTAGCTGGACATTCACATAATGGTCAGGTAAGAATCCCATATCTTGGTACCTTAATTAGAAAAAAGGGTGCAAAAAATTACTACAACCCATTTTATCAACTAGAAAATTCAAAATTATATATTTCAAGTGGCATAGGTACTAACGAAAATGGATTTAGAATATTTTGTCATCCAAGCATAAATTTCTTCAGATTATCAAGTAAATAAATTCTTTATTTTACCAAAGAAAGTATCTGCTTTCTTTTCTTTTTGCCTATAAACATTAACGCTACCAATTCTATCATCCCTTAAATATATATTAATATGACCTACGATTTCACCTTTTACAGCCTCATCAACAGATACTATCGTTTTAATATCCTCAATATCAGAATCAGAAAGTGGATAGTAAAATGACTTTTTTATGTAAACTTTACCACTAACAAATTTCTTATCAATCTCAAAATTATCCTTAGAAAGAACTTCATACCGCCTATATTTCTTAAAAAATTCCTCATACAAAGATTTGTGTGTTGTGTATTGATCACCATCATCTAATGTAACAATAGTCAAATTCAAATTATTTTTAGTAGCCGTAGTAACTAAAGTTTTACCAGCACTAGGAGTATAACCATTCTTTCCACCTGTGCAAAATTTATAGTCTTTGAGTAATTTATTCCTATTATACCAAAGGTAAGTTTTCTTACCTGTCGATACTTCATACTCCTTGGTAGATGTTATCTTCCTATATATTTCATTTTTATACGCATATCTAGATAAAATAGCCATATCCCTTGCAGTTGAATAATTTTTAGTTTCTTCATCTAAACCATGTGGATTTGAAAAACTAGTATTTTTCATTCCTATCTTTTGCGCTTTCGCATTCATCATTTTTATAAATTCTTTTTCACTGCCCGCTACAACATTAGCAATTACAACTGATGCATCATTACCACTTCTAAGTATCAAACCATACAACAAATCTTCTAGTTTTAATTTCTCACCCACCTCAACATAAATATTGGTTCCATACATCTTTAAAACCTCATCTCCAACTGTCACTTTCTTAGATAAATCACCATTTTCTATCGCAACAATCGCCGTCATAATTTTAGTAATAGAAGCAATAAGTCTCTTTTCATCAGCATTTTTTTCGTATAATATACGACCACTATCAATATCCATAACTATGCTACTTCTAGAAGTATCAGTGTAAGCAAAAACATTTAAGGGAAATAAAAGAATGACTAATAAAAATAAATACTTTCTCAAATTTATCACCTAAAAAAATATATGAATAAAAACCAAGTTTTACTACTGTCATATTATAATTTCAACAGATAAAACATATAAAAATACTAAAATCGTTTTATCATTAATATAATTAAAAAATGCTTTTTAAAGATTTTCCCACATATTTTATCAATATTTAAGGAAAAAATATTTTTTTGATAATAATGTTTATAGGGGGTGTTTATTATATACCAAACAATTATAGAACTAAAAACACAATTTGAAAGAATCTCAAATAAAGGTTGGATTGAAAGTATTAACAAAGGAAAAGGAAGTATAGGAAATACTTTTGAAAAAGAATTAGGATTAAATAGAAATGACTTTGAAATTCCCGATTTTAATGGAATAGAAATAAAAACAAAGAAAAATCATACTAAATATAATAATCCACATATATCCCTTTTTAATGCAACCTTTGATGGAAAATATCTATTTGAAATAAAAAGGTTACAGGAAACATATGGCTGGCCTGACAGAAAACTAAAAGAAAGCAAAGTCTTATATACATCATTATATGGAAAAAGACTAATTTCTGTAGGTATGAATTGGAAGATGAAACTAGAAGTTAACTATCAAGAAGAAAAGGTATTTCTATTAATATATGATAAAAACAAAAAACTTATAGAGAAGGAATGTTACTGGAGTTTTGAACTTTTAGAAGAAAAATTACTAAGAAAATTAAAATATTTAGCGGTAATCAATGCAGATAATAAATTTATAAAGAATAAAGAGTACTTCTATTATAAAAGCATGACTATTTACACACTAAAAAACTTCAATAAATTTCTAGAACTATTAGATAAAGGATATATAAGAGTAAATATTAAAGTTGGTACATACCATTCAGGTAAAAAATTAGGTAAAATATATGATCATGGAACTAGTTTTGAGATAAAACAAATATATCTAGAAAAACTATTTGATAAAATTTAAATTCACCATAATAGTTAAAGAAATAACTCTAAAATATAGTTATATATATAAATTGATAGAACCCAAGGGGTTGCAAAAAAAACTGTACGACCAGCATACAGTTTTACTTAACAAAATGGTCGGGAAGACAGGATTTGAACCTGCAACCCCTTGGTCCCAAACCAAGTGCTCTACCAAGTTGAGCCATTTCCCGATAGTGGTGCGCTCGAAGGGATTCGAACCCCTGACCTTTTGGTTCGTAGCCAAACACTCTATCCAACTGAGCTACGAGTGCAATTATAAAAAGAAGACCATATATACAAGGCCCTCTTTAAATACTAACTGGTGGCTCCAGCGGGAATCGAACCAGCGACACAGGGATTTTCAGTCCCTTGCTCTACCGACTGAGCTATGAAGCCAAATGGCGGTTCCAACGGGACTCGAACCCGCGATCTTCTGCGTGACAGGCAGACGTGTTAACCAGCTGCACCATGAGACCAAATTGGTTGCGGGAAGAGGATTTGAACCTCTGACCTTCGGGTTATGAGCCCGACGAGCTACCGAACTGCTCCATCCCGCGATATATAATGGCGGAGGAAAAGGGATTCGAACCCCTGCGCCGCTTGCACGACCTTCCGGTTTTCAAGACCGGTCCCTTCAACCAGACTTGGGTATTCCTCCAACTTGTCTTTTCAGACGACAAATTGATTATACCATAGTAAAATTATGCATGTCAACAAAATTTTATAACTTTTTATAACGATTTTTATTAATATATGTTAAATTAATAAAAAAACTCAATTAGTAAGATACTAACGAGTGACATTCAAGTTGGTGCCTAAGGCCGGACTTGAACCGGCACGAGGGTTGAATCTCGCAGGATTTTAAGTCCTGTGCGTCTACCAATTCCGCCACTCAGGCACATGGTGATCTGTATGAGATTCGAACTCATGACCCTTTGATTAAAAGTCAAATGCTCTACCAACTGAGCTAACAGATCAAATAAAATAATGGCTGCCTCGGTTAGATTCGAACTAACGCATGTCAGAGTCAAAGTCTGATGCCTTACCACTTGGCTACGAGGCAATTTTTAGTGGTGGAGAGAGACGGATTCGAACCATCGAACTCAAAGAGAACAGATTTACAGTCTGTCGCGTTTAGCCACTTCGCTACCTCTCCAAAAAAATGGTGCCGAAACCAGGACTTGAACCCGGAACCTACTGATTACAAATCAGTTGCTCTACCAATTGAGCTATTTCGGCAATGGTGGGCGATATAGGACTCGAACCTATGACCCCCTGCTTGTAAGGCAGGTGCTCTAACCAACTGAGCTAATCGCCCAAAACTAACCAATTGACAGTATTAAATATATCAATTTATAAGTCTTTTGTCAACACTATCATCAATTTTTTTTCATTTTTTTTAATTTTCAATGATTTTCATAGCAATTTCTTCCTCTTTTTCCTCAATCCATATAGGAAGCATAACTTTTAGCGTTGAAAATCCTTTAGAAGTTTCTATAATCTTATTTTTTCTCTTTCTATTAATTCGATAATCAATATCTTTTATAGTTAATTTAACATGAAAAGAATCATTCCCCTCATCTTCTAAGACCTTAACCCTTATTGTCTCACCTATACTAACATAATCAGCTGGATTTCTTACAAACGAGCTAGAAATCTCAGAAATATGAATAAGACCACTATTATAATCATCTAAACTAACAAAAATTCCATATTTCTCAATTCCAGTAACACATCCTGTTACTATATCATCCTTTTTATACTTAGTCATCTAAACACCTTCTTCAATGATTATATCATTAAATTCAATTTATAACAAGAAATAATACTTTACTAAAGTAAGGAAAAAAGTTATAATGATTGTGGTGAATAATATGAAAAAACAAAATGAAAATATAAATTTAAAAATAATTGCTTTAATAGATAAACTAAAACCCTTTATAATGAACGATGGAGGTAACTTAGATTTTATCAAATATGAAGATAATATAGTTTATGTTAGACTATCAGGAGCATGTGAAGATTGCCCAATGATGGATATAACCCTAAAAGATGGAATAGAACAGCTATTAATGAATGAAATACCAGAAATAAAAGAGGTCAGAAATGTTGTATAACATTTCTTTTTTATAGCCAATCGACCTTCGGAATTTCAACTATCCCATTTATATGATTATATATAGTTATTAAAAATCTTTCATAATCTCCAACCTTTTTTATAACATCAACAAGTATCTTTTGATCCTCATTTTTATTAACAACAGCATCATATAAATCAAAATAAAATGATGGAAAAAGCATTCTAGAGAATAATAGAATAAATTCGTTTCTGTCAAATTTTAATTTCTTAAAAAAAGCATGAAAATCAAAATCATCAATATCCTTATTAAAAAACAAATACTTTAAATACTCACTAATATCTCTGGACCTATAATCAAAAACAACATTTAATGGATTAAAAAAATCCTCTTTATCAATTCTGCGGTGACTAATAACAATAGGTTCATCAACATTAATAACATTATATCTAAAATAACTTATTGCATTCTCACCCATACCTATAAAGTATGACAAACTTTCATCAATCAAAGGATAATTACCAGAAATATGAGCAATTTGATACTCATAATAATCTAACTTAGATTCCCATAAAACTGCCCAATCAGGTTTATCCAACAAGCTACTATTCTCAACTATATTATATTTTAATATCTCTTTTGAGAGATCATAATAATCTTCACTTCTCTTTAACAATACATAGTCAACACCATATATATTAGTAAATATACTACTATTAATATTAGTTAAAATTTTAAAATATCTCTTATCATTTAATAAAAATCTATATACACTAAATACTCTTTCTCTATTATTGATAGGTTCTAAAACAAAAATACCATCATTATTTCTAAATATAAACTTATTTTTTTCCCTGTAAGAATTAAGATTAGTTAAACCATAATAGTACATAACCATATTTTTCATCTAAATCAACTCATTAAATTTTATGCAAAAAAAAGAGAAAGATTACTTTCCCTTTCCAGTATGCATTTCATAACTAAAACCAACATTTCCCATAACATCATGCATATTTTTTATCATCGCATCTAGTTCAGCAGACCTTGCATGACTTTCCTGTAATTTTGCTTCATTTTCCTTTAATTCCGCCTCGTCCTCTACAATTGATGCTGCCAATTCTTCTTTTCTAGCTAATAATTCTTGAAAAGCCTTTGCTGTTTCCTGTTCTTTTTCATTTAATTGATACTCAGCATCCTCAGCCTGTTTTCTAGCCTCCTCAGCCATTCGTTTCTTCTCTGCAGCTTCATCATTCAATCGTTTAATCTCTTTTAATAACTTATTAACTTCAGTAAGACTAGTAGCGTTCTCTATTTTCTTTTCTAAATCTGCCACTACGCTACTACTAGGAATTGTAACTGTATCCTGATCAAGATCACTAGACGCAGTATTCGTAAAAGAATCATCAAACTTAAACAGTTCAAAACTATTTTTTTCAGGCACCACAATTGGAACCTCCCTATTAGTATAACTAGTTTCTATCACATTATGTTCTGAAGTTTCTTCTCCATTAATAGCTTCTTCATCTGAAAATAATCCATTATATATTTCCTGTTTCGTTTCATGTTCACCTTGATTAATTTCAGGTTTTATACCAAAAACATCATCATTAACATTAGCTGGAATATCAACAAATCCAAAACTGTTTTCATCTATAGGTGTAATCCTAAAGGTAGGATCAATCTCTTCCCTTCTAAATCCATACAAATGATCAGAATCAGAAAATTTATCAATCCTAGCCTTCCCAGCCTCGTTTGTAGTGATATGACTACTTACATTGTCTTCTTTTAAAGCACTACTAACATCCTCTGGACTTACATTTTTATCTACTTCTGTATCAGAAACATTAAATGCATCACTTACAGCGGTTTGAATTTCATCAGAATCAAACTCAACATCGGCACTAGAATGAGTAGAAGATTCTTCAAAGCCAACCTTTCTTAACATATCATGCATATCAGTGTCAAAATAAACATTTGCAGAATTTTTCTTAAACCCTGTATACATATCATTACTTACACTTAAAGGCCTAGTTCCAAATGATTTAACGTTTTTCCACTCAGTTTGTACAGAATTAACATCATTTACACTAGCAAGCCTAAATTTAAAACGCTTTATAATTGGTGAAGAAATCTTACGATTCTTCCATTTGTTAGATATTTTAGAAAAAGAGTTAGACTTAAATTTTATTTTTCTAATCTTTTCTAATAAAACATTATCCGTAGCCTCAATTAATTTAATATTATCATTCATATAATAAACCTCCCTAACTATTCAGCTTTCGAAAGTTCACGTAAAACATCCTTAACACGATTCCATTCTTCTTCATCATCAACACCTAAAAGTTTTGCTTCACCAGAAGAACGATCTACATTAGAAACATAAACTGTAATATTATTATTTTCATCTCGCTCATTTTTGGTATAAATAACATACTCTTTTTGTGTATCTTTAAATTCAAAAGCCAAAACAACTTCGACTTCCTCTTTAGAACCATCATCTTTAATAATAGTCATCATTTTTTTCTCTTCTGCTACATTATTACTATCCATCTATTACATCCTCCCTTATTATTCATATAATATAATTTTATCATAATTATGAATAAATACAACCATTATTTAATTTTTTTTAATAAAAAAGTCTTAGAACCAAAACTGCAATAATTAGATCTATAATCTTCTAAATTGCTTATATCATTAATATCTTTTACCTTGTTATTGTTACTATCATAAAAACCCTTTAATCTTACTTTATCATAAGCATAGTCACCAAATATATAATCAAAATCATCAAAATAATCAGTAACCTTATCTAAAATATCCTCTAAAGAAAAACAATCATCACAATTTTCAATCAGCTCATACTCACTATTATTTATTTTTATATTTTTCATATGCCCACCTCTACTATATAAAGTATACCATAATTAATCATTATTTGGTAACGAAAATATATTAGAATCCTGATTAATACTCCCACCATAATATTCAGGTACTACACCTTGAATAATTTTCACAGTTAATGGTGCATCAACCTCTACTACACTATCCTTAGACATCTTAGGCATTGTAACTCGCTCTTTCACTTCAACATGAACACTAATTTCCAAATATAAATTATTTATACCATAATTAGTAACCTTCGTTTTTAAATTACAACTAACTTGACCTAAAAAAGACATCTTTATAGGGATAACAGGACCAACATTAGATAAAAAGCCATTACCACTTAACGCACCCATAGGTATCTCACACACAACCCCATTTTTTACATGATAAAATTTCTTCCCTCTAAAAGCATCCGAAACCATAAAATCTTTAAGGTTTCCATCTTCAAGAGAAATTAATTTATTTTGTATATTATTAGAAATCTTACCTAATAATTTATTCACTTCCTTAGTATTATAATCAACCATCTCAATTTCACCATTACTATTTTTACTTATAGAAAAAAGCTGATCATCCAAATCATCCGCTAAAATTTCATTAACAGTTCCATCTACAACATTAGAAGTAATTCTTTCAACTTCCAAATTAACATAATTATATAAAATAGGATTAATCCTAATACTAAGAATCTGAATCAAAAAAAAAGACCCAAGAAAGACAGAGAATAAAACAATTAATAATATTTTAATATATTTTTTCATAGTCTCGTATTTACTAAAATAACATCTTCACCTATCTTAGTAATATCCTTCCAATTTATCTCTGTATCACTTTCTCTATTAAGAGCAAAAAAGTTTTTACTGGCCTCTATTATTAAAGATTCTATACTTCCATCAGCTCCAACATTAACATCTATAATATTACCAATATTCTTACCATCAGCAACATTAACAATATTTTTACTTTGCAAATCAGATAAACGCATTATACCACCTAGTAAAGTATATGCACACTATTTTAAAACTTTCTTCAATTGCTTAATTGCTCCTTTCTCAATCCTAGAAACCTGAGCCTGACTAATACCTAACTCCTCTGCAATCTCCATTTGTGTTTTTCCAATAATAAAACGCTCATCAAGAATAAATTTTTCCCTTTCTTCAAGTTTATCGATAGCATCTTCTATAGCCAATCTTTCAGAAAATCCATTACTATTTGTACTCTTATCCTCAATTTGATCAAATAAATAAACAGTATCACCACCATCTGAATAAATAGGTTCAAACATACTAACTGGTTCTCTCAATGAATCAAGAGCATTAATAACGTTAAAGGGTTCTGTATCCAAATTCTTTGCAATCTCTAAAATATCAGGTTCCTTTCCATGGTCATTCAGGTATTCCTCCTTAAATTTTAATGCTCTATAAGCAGTATCTTTCAAGGATCTACTAACCCGAATACTATTATTATCGCGTAAATACCTTCTCACCTCACCCAAAATCATTGGTACCGCATATGTTGAAAATTTAACTTCATGACTCAAATCAAAATTATCAATAGCTTTCACTAAACCAATACATCCTATTTGAAACAAATCATCCATATTCTCATTCCTATTATTAAATCTTTTCAACAAAGATAAAACAAGTTTCAAATTACCATTGACTAACAAATCACGGGCAAACATATCGCCCTCTTTAAGTTTTTTGAATAGCTCATTCATCTCCTCATTACTAAGTACAGGAATACTATTTGTATCAATACCACTTATTTCTACTTTATATTTTGCCATATATTTTCCTCCACACCATAATATTGGTATAGAAAAAATTTTTTTATTCAATAAAAAAATAATTACCAGTAGTAATCATTTCATATTCTCTTATAATATAGCCTATTTTTCTAAATAATCCGCACCCTTATGAGGTTCAATTCTAAGCAAATCATTATAATTTTGCTGACGCAATACTTCATATATAACAATAGCAACACTATTAGAAACATTTAATGCACGAACATTACTAGTCATAGGAATTCGCATACAATGATCTAAATCCTCTTTTAAAATCGCTTTCGGGATACCGGTAGATTCCTTACCAAAGATAAAATACAAATGATCATTATTTTTATTACTATAATCAAAACTAGTATGTGGCTTCTTCCCATATCTTGTAAAATAATAATATATTCCTGGATTTTTCTTTTTAAATTCAGAAAAATTTTCATATACTTCATAATCTAATTTATCAATATAATTAACACCACTTCTTTTTAAATGGGCATCATCCAAAACAAATCCAAGTGGTTTGATTAAATGAAGCTTCGTATTAGTAGCAACACAGGTTCTCATAATATTACCAGTATTTTGTGGAATTTCTGGCTCAAATAAAACAATATTATTCATAATTTCCTCCTAATGAAAAGAAGATTACTCTCCTATCTTATTTATATCTATAAACTGTTTTGTTTTTACAACTGTAAGCTTCTGCTCATTGCTACCTTGTAAAATATTACTAACTTTACCATCCTCAAAAACTACTAAAGCTGGATAACTGTTTGTAAGCTTAACCTTATAATTGTAGGTACTATTAAAATGTTCAACAAAGTGATTAACGTCAACTTCACTTAAATTAACATAAACAATTGCATCTTGTAATCCTTGATTATCTATTAACTTTTTAAAATCTTTTTCATAATTTCGACACACAAAGTCACTAGATGTACACATATAAATGACAGTTGTAGGATTTTCCATTACATAATGATCAAATTCCTCAGTTGTGATCTCAAATAAAGTCCCCCTAATAACTGGAGTTTCTCTTTGATACTCATCATAAACATAATACCAATTACATAAATAAATAGTTAATCCTATAGTAATTATAAATATTATTCCCAAAATAATATAATTCTTAATTGGAGTTTTCTTCTCACTAGCATCCTTTTTAGTCATCAAATCACATCCTATCTACTAATATTCTATCATAAATAATACCAATTTTATACAAGAAAATAAATTATTGATACTTATTTACAACTTTTAAAATAGAATCCCCCTCTTCATTATAAAACTGTAATCGAATATCAGCATACTTTCTAATAAACTCTATATTATCTAAATTAAAATTTTCATAATTCAAAATATACGTATTAATCGAATCATAATATACAGGAAAACACCTTTTTCTTAAATCAACTAAATTATAATTATAATCAAACGCATCTAAATTTAAAATATTTCCCTTGATAACCATATTCTCACATCGTCCATAACCCAGAACCTCTATTCTAGGACTACTTCCAAATTTTTGGGTAAAATGATTAATAAAATTAACAATTTCCATCTGTGTTAACTCAACCGATAAAGTAACAACATCAAATCCCATTTTATATAAATAGTAGGCACTATAAATATTAGTAACATTTAAAGAATAATCTCCCATCAAATTACTATTACAAAGGGAGGTATAATCACCCAATAAATTATTATCAACTGCCAAAGGAGATATATGATACAAACAGCGAGGAATTCTATAGTAAACATTTCCAAAACTTTTATACTTATTATACAAACTTAAATTATGAACATAAATACGTTTAAAATCAAGTCCAAGACAAACATTAAGTTGTTCTTCTGTATAAACTAGACAACTAATTCCTGGTTGAAAATCGGTACCTTTAAGTGCAAAATCAACCTTATTAATAACCACGTCACTATTACATTTTACTCTCTTATCAATCAATGCATTAACAACACTTCGTCTAAGTGCATTTATTTCTTTTATAGAAACAAAGGCATTATCAGATGAAATAACTACAGTATCTCTACTAACAAAAGGAGTCTCTCCAAGTTTTTCAACTTGCATCTTTATTCGCTCCTCAGTAGTTGGAATCCTGCTTGCCTCCTCCACAATACCACCAAATTGTCTAACTATATGAACACCATCACAAATCTCAATAGATAACCTTTCACCGACCACAGCAATAACTCTAAGTGTAACTAAAATCTTTCTTTTAGGAAGATTTTTCAAACAATTCATCAAATTAAAATCAAGAGTTTTAGAAACAACATCACACTCTAAAAGACCAATCCTGTTATCTACATAACATATATTATTACTAAAAGAAACCAAATTACCCTTTTCATCATACAAATAATTAACAATAAAACCTTTACCACTTTTCATAAATCGAATACCATCTTGTTGATGAAGTTCACGATTTAACTTTATCTTTATTTTCTTAGGAGTTACTTCTATAACTCTACCAATCGGAAGACCTATATGATTAGGACTAGTAATATTCATAAGATCGTTTATATCACAATGAAATAAGTGTCCTGAAGTAAACTCCCTATTATAAATAGTTCTAAGTTTATTAGTTTCTTCTTCTAAATTAACAGATGAATAATTATCAATTAAATTACGATAAAACTTAGTAATAAAGCCAACATACTCCGGACTTTTCATTCTACCTTCTATCTTAAAACTAAAAATATTACTATCCATCAATTCCTTAAAATAAGAACTAGTATTTAACTCTCTAGTACTAAGTAAGTATTTATCCTTAGAAATAATTTCATTAAAATGCTTTAAGCTATAAGGAAGACGACAACTCCCTGCACATTCTCCTCGATTTCCACTTCTTCCCCCAATCATACTACTCATTAAGCAACAGCCAGAATAACTAATGCAAAGGGCACCATGAATAAAAACTTCCTTTTCAATCGGAACATTTATATTATTAATTTCATCAATGGATAATTCCCTAGAAAAAACAACCCTTTTCACTCCCATATCATAAAACATTTTTACAGTGTCGTAAGATGAATTATTAGCTTGTGTTGAAGCATGAAGTTCCAAATTAGGATACATTTGCCTTATCAAAGAAATCATTCCAAAATCCTGCATAATAATAGCATCAACTCCATTTTTATGCAGAAAAAGAACCTGTTCTAAAAAAGAAGAAACTTCATCATCTTTTACTAAAGTATTCATAGTAACATAAAGCTTAACACCATATAAATGACAAAACCTAATAGCATCTACAATCTCATCGTTTGAAAAATTTAAAGCAAACTTTCTGGCACCGAAACGCTTACCACCTAAATATACAGCATCAGCCCCATTCATAACAGCCTGATATAAACTATCCATATTACCAACTGGTACTAACAATTCCTTCTTCATAATAACCACTCTTTTTTCACAAAATAAATATCTTTCTATTTAAATTAGATAACACTTCCATAGTATAGCATATCATCAACACAAAAACCAGTTACTTTTAATTATAATAATATAAAAAGCATATACTTAATTATGAACAAAGACGTTGAAAATATGGTAAAAAGATTAAGTTTTGAAAATCTCATATGGATAGGTTTTATCATAATATCTGCCCTAGATATTTATGGAGATGAACTTCTAAAAAAAGATCTATTATATAATGACAAAAAAGCAAGAGATAAAGCAAATAAACTATTTTGCAAACTCATAGCCTTTTCTGTACTAGTATACTTTTACTTTTTTATAAGAAATTACAGCGACTATAAAAAACATCATAATAAAAGTTATAAAATAAGATTAATAGGAAGCATTTTTATTTTAATTGGATCTATTTGCCTTTTATATTTTCAAACAACTACAAGTAATTCTACAGACTCTCCTTCTAACGTTTAGCCTTTAAATCCTCTATTTCTTTATTTAATGCACAAACCATTTTCTCAAGCATCCTGATACCATCTTCATTACTAATATTTCCAACATTACTACTTGCACCACTAGTATTAACACCTCTTCGTTCTGCCTGCACTTGTTTATAAAAAGCATTAGTAGATAAAACCTGAGCAGTAAGCATTAACCAGTTACCCAAAGCATTCTGTTCATTTGCGGTTAAATCATCAATTAATAAATAGCCAACTACTACCGCACTAAAAGAAAAAGCTTTAGCTGGTATATTGGGAATTAAGTTCATCTCTATCACCTATAATATTTATAATATGCATATTTTCACAATATAAAAACCAATATAATATAGCAACTTAAAAATAATTAAATTATACATATTTCGACCATTTTTACTATATATTTAAATATGAATAAAAACGAAGAAATACTAAGAACACTTAAAATAGAAGAATATATATGGGTTATATATTTAATAATCATCGGATTATCATTTTACAGTAACAACGTAGAAAGAAAATATTATCAAAAACACGATCTAAAGGCAAAAGAAGAATATCGAATGTTAAATATATTAATCTTTTCAATTGCATTAGGTGTTTATTATTACTTTTTTCAAGATGGCTATAAAAGTGTTAAAAACTTAACCCCCTGGGATAGTGATAGTAAAAAATTCTTTAATAAAGCAAGTTTTACTGCATCGTCTCTTATTTTAATATCTGGATGTATTTTTCTATTTATTGCAATATTTGATGCCAATTTAGAAACAGAACTTGCCTTTAGTTAGAAATAATTACTATTTTTCCAATTAAATAGTAAAAATCTTTCTTTAATTATATTATATTTTCAATTTCTTCTATAGTTAATCCTGTACTATCAGATATTATTTTCATATCAACATTGTTTTTTAATAATCCCCTAGCTATTTCTATTTTTTCATATTTCATTCCTTGCTCTATTCCTTGTTCTATTCCTTGTTCCAGTCCTTCCTTTAGGCCTTCTTTTAGACCTTCTTCCTTATATTCTTTCTTCAAAGAATTCATGATCTTTCTAGCGTCTTCCTCAGCACTCATATATTCTCTAAATTCTGGATCTTGATTTACTTCTTCTATCGTTTTCATAAATGATTCCACCATCCTATCACTTTTAGATAATTTTACTAAATCATTTGGCTCTAAGTCTAACATGATTAAGTATTTATTATCTTCTATTTTCTTAACCATTTTATTAAATCCATATAGTAAATAATATTTAATTTGCAAGTTTATTATTTTTGATAATTTTTACTTTTATTTTTATCTTTTACAACAACACCAAAATCATCAAACTCAAATCTACCATTTTTATAAGATTTTGACTTTGCTAGAACTGTTTCTTTGTTTATATAAACAACCTCATTATTATTATTCCATCCATTGATAGTGACATTATCTATCACATATCCATCAATATTAGTTATTTTGCGTATGAATGCATCATACCTAGAAATTCTAATTTTATGCTGTCCAGGTTCAAAATAATAACATGCAGTTCCATCTTCATCAAAAAATATTGAATTATCATCAACCTCACTAACTATCTCTTGTGTCTTATTTTCATAATTTTCACAAGAAAAACATAATCCTGCACACACAGCTATTGTAGCTCCCATTGCCAAGTATGATTTAATATTTTCAGCCAATTTCAAGTTCCTAATTTTTTTCATAATTATCACCTCTTAATTACAGCTATATTATAAAATATTTATGTTAAAAAATAAATAGAGAACCATTAAATTCTCTATTCGTTTATAAATTTTAATAATTCTCAGCTTTAATTTCGAAGAATGATTTTGGATGAGCACATACAGGACAAACTTCTGGAGCATCTTTTCCAATAACGATATGTCCACAGTTACGACACTTCCAAATTTTATCCCCATCTCTAGAAAATACTAATCCACCTTCGATATTTTCAATTAGCTTACGATATCTTTCTTCATGCTCTTTTTCAATTTTTCCAACAGCTTCAAAAAGATAAGCTAAACGAGTAAATCCTTCTTCTTTTGCAGTTTTAGCAAATTCATCATACATATCAGTCCACTCATAGTTTTCCCCATCTGCTGCATCATTTAAGTTAGTAACAGTATCAGGAATTTCTCCACCATGTAATTCCTTAAACCACATTTTAGCATGTTCTTTTTCATTATTAGCAGTTTCTTCAAAGATAGCTGCAATTTGCTCATATCCATCCTTTTTAGCCTTACTAGCATAATAAGTATACTTGTTTCTAGCTTGACTTTCTCCTGCAAAAGCAGTCATTAAATTTTGTTCTGTTTTACTTCCTTTTAATTCCATATATATATACCTCTTCTTTCTTTAATATTTACTATTTAATTATAGCACAAAAATCACTAAAATCATACTTAAACATAAAATATTATAGGTGATTATAATGAAAATAAAACATCCCTTCTTTTGCAGATGCAATTATTGTAAACAAAAAAGAAGATCAAACATCTTCTACCTTATAGGTATTATAATAACATTAATCATAATTTTTTATCAGTTAATACTACTACTATTTATCACAACTAGATTAAATGTTATTATATTATTAGTTGAATTCTTCTTGATTTGCTTTTTGATTTTCTTCATCATATTTTAAAACAAAATCCCTTGTTTTCTTTAAATAACTAACCAAATCATCTACAACAATACAATTATTGTAATGACTCTTTTTTAAATCTACCTTCCATATTTTTGAAATCAGAGCAAAAAAGAGCAATCTTTCATCATCTGTAAATCGATATTTACTTTGATAAATCTCATATAATGAACTAAATTCCAAATCTCTGTAATCATTTCTATAAAAATTATAAAAATCAAAAACAACCCAATCTTTCCTTGCCTTATCCCAATTTTTAAAAATAAGATGATTAGAATCAATAAAATTAGCAAGAGATAAATTATTATGGAGAAAAACCACACGTTCTTTTTTCTTCTCTTTTTTTATAGAATACCAATGCTCTAAATAATTTTTAGACATATTCAAAAGTTCATAAACCAAGCTAATATTTCTAATAAGCAAATACTCATCTGGTGCCATATAAACTTTAGATTCTATATAATCTTGCATTTGGTGATAATAAATATTCAGATATTCTAAATCATTATTAAACTTTTCATATACTTTTTTTACATTATCTAAAACAACCCCCCGATAGGTTGTTGTTTTAGTGTGCAACATACTAAGAAGATAAACTAAATCTATGGCCTTATCAGAACAAGAAACATCATCATCTATATATTTGTATATCTCATATGAGTCACCATAATTATTCTCAAGGCGTAAAAAATGGTCAAAGCCTCTGTTTAATAAATAATTATAAATGGAATTTTTATCAGTAGATTTACTCTTTACTATATATTTTCCACTATCAGTTTCAACAAACTTTTCACCATTTTTATAACCATACCTATATATTTTTTTCCCTAATTCACTAAATAACTTATTAATCTCTTTCATTTGCAGTTGGTATGATAACCTTAGAACCAAGACCTAAACTACCCAAATCGTTATAATTTTCAAGTTCCTCTTTTGTAACCTTATACTTACTCATAATTGCCTCAATTGTCTCATCACTTCTTAGTATATAAACAGAATAGGTAGAAAAAGTTTCATCACTATCTTTGAATGAAGAAAACAAAGAACCAACATTACCAGAAGCAGAGCTTTCTTCCATTTCCCCTAAAGCTACACTATCATCCTTCTTACCATCAATAGTAGAATTAATATTATCACTCACAGTAGAATTTACATCGTCATTATTATCGGAAATAGAATCAATATTCTCATTCTCATTATCATTTATAATATTATCACCTCCATTACCCTCATCATCTCTAACAGAAACTTCTATTTCCTTAATATCGAATGGATCATTATGAACATCACTCTTATACTCATCATCACATTCTCTTTCTAAAATCACATCTTCTACATCCTTATCACTAACGACTTCCAAAACAGGTAAATCTTCTTCCTCTAATAAAGTATCTTCCGAAAGCCTTTCTACTTCAACTACCTCTTCTTCAATAGAGACTTCCTCAACTCCTTCAACCTTAACCTCTATATGGCATACTAAAGTATCATCATTTTCAACATGATAATTAAAGTCCTCTATATCAATTTTTGAACTGCTAACATCTAAAACCTCACTTAAAATAATCTCAACTGGTACTTTAAATTCAAAGCTCTCCTCTAACCTAGAGGCTTCTGTTAATTTATAACTACCAGAGATAATGAACTCACCACAAACATTACTACCATCTTCAAATTTTAAGGTATGATCTAAAGAAATAGAACTAATTTCCCCTATCATTGACTTAAAATCCAAGTTTTTATCAAAAGAAACTATTTTTTTCATATAAACCTCCTATCTCATAATATGAAAAAAAAAGAATACTTATTCTTGTATTCTTAAGATTTTAAATCTTTCAAATTTACGTTTTGTTTTCATTGCACACCTTCTAGCTTTAGAAAACACCCTAGACTCTTCAATCGTTGTATCTAATAAAGCCATATTTTTATTATACATAACTCTTTCATCATATAAATGTGGAAAACAACATAAAAAATAATTCATACTACTTATTATATACTGCTTATCTAGATCCCTGATACTTTCTACACTACCATTTGTTAAATAGTTATAGAGTAAAATATCTTGTACCATAAAATCAAACATTTCCTCAACACTTTTAAATTCCCTTTCCCTAGCTTCTTGTTGAAACAAAAAATATTGTGTCATTTGTAATACTCCATCATTACACGTATCAGTAAAATATATGTTATTAATCTTACTAATTATTGAATTATATAATACAACATTTTCTTGTTCTTTATATAAAAACCGATACTCATGAATTAAATCTAAAATTCTATCTCTGATATCACCATTATTTTGATCTCTATCAAACACAAAGAAGACTGATTCTTTATCAAATAAAAGATCTACATATTGTAAGAATTCTAAAAATTGTCTCTTATCCTTACAAATGTTAACTAAATCGTCAAAACCACACCCAAGTAATAAAGTTTTCGCTACCATTATTTGAATAAATTCTTCGGCGCTAAACATTCTGTATAATCTCCATATCTTTATCCTTGAAAATTGCATGAAATATATCTATATAATTATCAACAAAAATAAACTGTATATCTTTCTTTATATCATCTGGAATTTCATCTAAATCCTTTTCATTCTCAAGAGGTAAAAATATTTTCCTAATACCAGCTCTATGAGCGCCAATAACCTTTTCCCTAAGTCCTCCGATTGCCAAAACACGTCCCCTAAGTGTAATCTCACCAGTCATGGATATATTCTGATCAATCGCACGCCCCGTAAACAAACTAATTAAGGCTGTAGTAATAGTAATACCAGCAGAAGGACCATCTTTATTTACTGCCCCCTCTGGAACATGGATATGAATATCATTAGTATTAAGAAGCTCAGAATGAATATGAAACTTTCTACTATTAGCCTTTATATAACTAAAAGCAATTTGACAAGATTCACGCATAACATCTCCTAAAGATCCTGTTAAAATAAGCTCTCCCTTACCTTTATATAAAGTTGCTTCTATCGGTAAAATATCTCCCCCAAATACAGTATAGGCCATTCCATTAACTACACCAACCTCACCCTTTTCTCTCGTTTTTTCATAACTATATTTTTTATTACCCAAAAACTCTTCTAACATATGACTATCTATATGATAAAAGATAGTATCTTTCTCTAATAATAACCTCTTAACAATTTTTCTCAATAAAGTTGCAATAACTCTATCTAATTCTCTAACACCAGCTTCTTTTGTATAATTTCTAATAATTGTAAGAAGTGCTTCATCTTCAATTTGTACCTGTAAAGATGTAAGCCCATGCTCTTCCAATTCTTTTGGAACCAAATGCTTCTTCGCAATATCAAGTTTTTCATACTCTGTATAACTAGAAAGTTCTATAATCTCCAACCTATCTCTAAGTTCATATGGAATTTGTTCAATATAGTTAGCGGTTGCAATAAACAAAACCTTAGATAAATCAAATTCTTCTTCAATATAATGATCAGAGAATTTATTGTTCTGCTCGGGATCCAAAACTTCTAACAAACTACTAGCTGGGTCTCCCTTAATATCCTTTGTCATTTTATCAATCTCATCAATGATAAATACAGGATTTGCTGTACCAGCTTTTCTGATTCCTTGAATAATTCTTCCAGGGTTTGCCCCAACATAAGTTCTTCTATGTCCCACAATTTCAGCTTCATCATTGATTCCACCGACACTAATTTTAGCAGTTTTTCTTCCTAAACTTTTCGCAATGCTTAAAGCAAGAGAAGTTTTACCAACACCAGGAGGACCGACTAAACAAAGAATAGGACTACGCAAACTATTTGTATTTTGCTTTACTGCTAAATATTCCAAAATTCTAAGTTTTACATCCTCTAAAGCATAATGTGTTGAATTTAAAATAGCTTGAACATTAACTAGATCACCATTATCCTTAGTAAACTTACTCCAAGGAAGACTTATCATCCAGTCTAAATACTCTCGAATCATTCCAATCTCAGGAGAATTAGAGTTAATTGTTTCATATCTAGAAAGTTCCCTATTGATTTTTTCTTTAACTTTATGACTACATTTTAATTTAGAAATTTTCTTTCTTAAGTGGCCTATCTCATCATCTTTATTATTAATATCACCAAGTTCTTGTTTAATAACTTTAATTTTCTCCCTCAAAAAGTATTCTTTTTGTGATGCATCTAATTCTCTTTCAACTTCACTTTCTATTTTTCTTTCCAATTCTACAAATTTTAAATCCTCACTCATATCCTCTATAAGTAATTTAACTCTTTCAACTACATCAATAGTCAGAATATATTTTTTCTTCTTTTCATAATTAACAGGTAAAAAGGAGGCTACTAAATCACACAAATCATTAAGATTATTAACATTATTCAATTGACTCATGATAGCATTACTCATATAAGGAACTTTATTAATATAACGTTCTAATGATTTAACTAAAATATTAAAATAATTATCATCATCAACATGACTAGACAAAGATATATCAGCAATAGATGCTTGATACAAACCATTAGAAAAATGATAATTACTGACTTCAACCCTTCTAATACCTTCAATAACAACCCTAGTTTTTCCATTAGGAACACTCATTTTCAACTTCAATTTTCCTAAAACTCCATACTTAGGTAATGAAGTAATATCATTAATATAATTTCCATCTATAGGATTAACAATAACCATATATTTATTAGGTGACTCATCGATTAAATCGATTACTTGTTTATCAAAATGATCATCATATTCTATTCTAACTTCATTATTAGGGAAGATAACTATGTCATCTAATACCAAAACAGTAATCTTTTCTTTTTCCATAGTCTATCCGCCTCCAAATATTAATACTGCCTACTATTATATATTAAATTCATTTTTTTTCAAGAAATTTAAGAAAGTTTGTAATCATTTTGTGATAATGTCATGTTATATCATTTTTTGAAAATGTCAGTA